>JAFEBZ010000128.1 GCA_018242405.1 Pseudomonadota bacterium
CTGCCGTCGCCGTGGAGCACGCGGACGAAATTGGCGCGCGTGCGGCGATTACCATTGGCTCCAGTGTTGTCGGGCTCGTCGTTGTCGAGATCCATCACGATGCCGTCGCGGGCGGCGCTGACCATCGTGCCCATCGGCTGGGCGAAATCGATGGCGTGGCGGTTCTCGTCGTCGTTGTGGCTGTGCGCGCCGCCATCAGCCTGGTCGATGCGCAATCCCTTCGCGGGCACTGGCAGGATGTAGTCGAATGGCTGCGGATGCAGCGCCGGATCGCCGGGAATCGCCTGCAGTTGCACGTTGATCTCTTGTCCGATCGGCAGTTGCACCAGTTTGCTGCGGCTGCCGGGACGCACCACCGCGGCGGTGTCTTCCTGCTGGCCGTTGCGGTCGAGGCTGACGATGGCCTGCACCGGGCCGGCCAGCGGATTGTCGACCAGCACGTCGATATGGTCACCGCTCTTTTCCAGTACCAGGTCGACCTTGCTGGAGTTGCTGGTGCCGGCCATCGGTGCCATCGCGGTCGATCCCGCGCGTGGCGGCCATTGCATCCAGTCCTGGGCGGAAGCGGTCGAGGCCGTGATCAGCAACAGGGCGGTGGCCGCCCGTTCAATCGGCCGCATGCGGGCGTCCTTTCGTGTCCATTCCGGGATCTTAGCGGCAAGGAGGGAGGTCCCAGCAAGCCGGGAGGGTGGGTCTTGGCGATATATCGCTTCATCCGAATGAAGGGATTGACACTTCTGACGAGGGCGGGCAAACTGCGCTTTCCATCCAGACCGGCTGAGGGACAGGCCCTTCGACGCCGGGGCAACCGAGGGACGATCCTTGCGAGGACGATCCGGACGGTGCCAACTCCTGCGGGGGCAATGCCCACCGGAAGATGGTTGTGCGTCGTCCCCGCCGGGACGATGCCCGGCCTCGTCGGATCCGCAGCGCTGGAATCACCGCCTGCAGGAATCCCGATGTCCCAAGCAGCCGTCCGAACCGAAACCTCCGTCGCGCCCGATGCCGAGCGCGGCGAAGTTGCGTGTCGACTGGCGCTGCGCCACGCCGGCACGCGCGACGTCCGCATCGCCTGGGAATTGAATGGTCCGGCCGCTGCGCCGTTGCTGATCGTCGCGGGCGGGATCAGCGCCAACCGCCATGCATTGGCCAGCGCCGCGTTTCCGGAAGCGGGATGGTGGGAAGACCAGCGCGGGCTCGGGATCGACCCGTCGCGTTTCCGCTTGCTGTCGATCAACTGGATTGGTGCCGATGGCGACATCGACGCGCCGATCGACAGCGCCGACCAGGCAGATGCCGTTGCCGCGGTGCTCGATGCCCTGCAACTGCCGCAGGCAATCGCGTGGATCGGTTCCTCCTACGGCGCGATGAGCGGATTGCAGTTCGCGGTTCGCCATCCCGAACGCTTGCGCGCGCTGGTGGTGATCAGCGGTGCCCACCGTGCGCATCCGTTCGCCAGTGCGTGGCGCGCATTGCAGCGGCGCATCGCCGCACTCGGCATCGAATCGGGTGACGAAAACGCCGGGCTGTCGCTGGCGCGTCAGTTGGCGATCCTCAGCTACCGTACGCCGGAAGAATTCGCCGCGCGTTTCGCCGACGCGCCCACGGTGAACGATGACGTGGTGCGTGTCGCCGCCGAGGACTATCTCGACGCCTGCGGCGCGCGCTTCATCGGGCGGATGCCGCCGGTTGCGTATCGCCGCCTGTCGGAATCGATCGACCTGCATCGCGTCGATCCTGCGCAGGTGCAGGCGCCAACCACTGTGGTCGCGATTGCCGAAGACCGCCTGGTGCCGCTGCCCGACATGCTCGATCTGTCGTCGAAGTTGCCGCACTCCGAATTGCATGTGCTCCGTTCGCACTACGGACACGACGCCTTCCTGAAAGAAACCACCGCCATCGCGCGCGTCCTGCGCGCCGCCATCGAGGCCACGCCATGAGTTCCAAGACCGGCTCCAACAAGACAATTTCTCCCGCCACCCGCGCGGTTCGCGCCGGCATCGACAGCGACACCGCCTTCGGCGCGGTGTCGCCGCCGATCGTCCTCTCCACCAACTTCTCGTTCGAAGGCCTGCACGGCAAGCGCAAGTACGACTACACGCGCAGCGGCAATCCGACCCGCGATCAACTCGGAGATGCACTGGCCGCGCTGGAAGGCGGCGCTGGTGGCGTGATCACCGCGACCGGCATGGGCGCGATCACGCTGGTCCTGCACGCGTTGCTGCAACCGGGCGATCGCCTCGTGGTTCCGCACGATTGCTACGGCGGCAGCTGGCGCCTGTTCAACGCGCTGGCGAAGAAGGGCGCGTTCGAGTTGGTGACCTGCGATCTCACCGATCCCGCTGCGCTGGCCAAGGCGCTCGATCCGGCGCCGGCATTGGTGTGGATCGAAACACCGTCGAACCCGTTGCTGCGCATCACCGATGTCCGCTTCGTCGCCGAAGCCGCCAAGCGCGCCGGTGCGCGCGTGGTCGCCGACAACACCTTCCTGTCGCCGCTGCTGCAACGCCCGATCGAACTCGGCGCAGACGTGGTGGTGCATTCGACCACCAAGTACATCAACGGCCACAGTGACGTGGTCGGCGGTGCGGTGATCGGCGCGACTGCCGAACTGCACGAACAGCTGTCGTGGTGGGGCAACGCGCTGGGCATCACCGGCGCGCCGTTCGACAGCTTCCTGACACTGCGCGGCCTGCGCACGCTCGATGCACGCCTGCGCCTGCATCAGGAAAACACGCACAAGCTGGTCGGTTTGCTGCAATCGCATCCGGCGGTGGCGAAGGTCTACTACCCGGGGCTGGAATCACATCCGGGCCACGCGCTGGCAGCGCGTCAGCAGCACGGATTCGGCGCGATGCTGAGTTTCGAGCTGGTTGGTGGCGAAGCTGCGGTGGCGCAGCTGGTGGATGGACTGGAATGCTTCAGCCTGGCCGAATCGCTGGGTGGTGTGGAAAGCCTGATCGCCCATCCGGCGACGATGACGCATGCCGCGATGACGCCGGAAGCGCGTGCGCTGGCCGGCATCGAGGATGGCCTGGTGCGCGTGTCGGTCGGCATCGAATCGCCCGACGATCTTGTCACCGATCTCAAGGCCGGGCTCGATCGCGCGCTGGTCGCGTGTCCGCCGAAACGGATCGGCGCATGAGTGCGGTGCGCGCGATTGCGACGGCGCCGGAGGTGTCTTCATTGCGGATGACGCTGCTTGGCACCGGCACGGTCGGCAGCGCGTTCGTGGAACGGCTTGCGGAGCTGCGGGGAAGTGCCTTGCGGATTCCGCCACTGGTCGCGATCGCCAATTCGCGCGGCTTCGCGCGCGTCAGCGCCGAGACCCAACGCGCGGTCCTCGACACATTGCGCGATGCCGACAATGTCCGCGACGGAGCATGGATGTCCGGCGACAGCTTCGGTCGCGGCGATATCGTGGTCGATGCTACCGCGAGTGCGCTGGTCGCCGATCGCCACGCCGAATGGCTGCGTCGCGGTGCGCACGTGGTGACCGCGTGCAAGATCGGGCAGGGCAGCGATCTCGCGCGCTGGTCGCTGATCCAGCGCGCCCGCCACGATGGCGACACCCAATACGGCGACAGCGCGACGGTCGGTGCCGGACTGCCGCTGCTGCGTTCGATCCGCATGCTCAATCGTGGTGGTGACCGCATTCACGCGATCGCCGGCGTACTGTCGGGATCGCTGGCGTGGCTGTTCAATCATTACGACGGCATGCGCCCGTTCTCCGGATTCGTCCGCGAGGCGCGCGATGCCGGTTACACCGAACCCGATCCGCGTGACGACCTGTCCGGCGAGGATGTGCGCCGCAAGATCCTGATCCTCGCGCGTGCTGCCGGTGTCGAGCTGGAAAGCAGCGACGTCGACGTACAATCGCTGGTGCCCGAGGCATTGGCTGCGCTCGCGGTTGCCGATGTCGACGCTGCCTTGCCGGCGATGGACGAAGCGCTGCGCCAGCGTTTCGCCGAAGCGCATCGCAATGGCGAGGTGCTGAAGTTCATTGCGCGGCTGGAAAACGGGCGCGCCCGTGTCGGTCTGGAATCGTTGCCGTCCGATCATCCGCTGGCTGGCGGCGCCGGCACCGACAATCGCGTCGCGATCTGGAGCGATCGCTACAACGTGCAGCCGCTGGTGATCCAGGGGCCGGGCGCGGGCGCGGAAGTCACTGCCGCCGCGTTGCTCGACGACGTGTTGGCGATCAGCACTCGATGACGTTCACGGCCAGCCCGCCGCGGCTGGTTTCCTTGTACTTGTCCTGCATGTCGCGGCCGGTATCGCGCATGGTCTTGATCACCTTGTCGAGGCTGACCTTGTGCTTGCCGTCGCCGCGCATCGCCATGCGCGAGGCATTGATCGCCTTCACCGCACCCATCGCATTGCGTTCGATGCAGGGAATCTGCACCAGTCCGCCGATCGGATCGCAGGTGAGGCCGAGATTGTGCTCCATGCCGATCTCGGCGGCGTTCTCGATCTGCGATGAAGTGCCGCCGAGTGCTGCGGTCAAGCCCGCGGCTGCCATCGAACACGCCACGCCGACTTCGCCCTGGCAACCGACTTCGGCGCCGGAAATGCTGGCGTTTTCCTTGTAGAGGATGCCGACCGCCGCCGCGGTCAACAGGAAATCGAACACGCCCTGTTCGTTGGCGCCCGGGCAGAAGCGATCGTAGTAGTGCAGCACCGCGGGGATGATGCCCGCGGCGCCGTTGGTCGGCGCGGTGACGACGCGTCCGCCGGCGGCGTTCTCCTCGTTCACCGCCAATGCGTAGAGATTCACCCAGTCGAGCACGGTCAGCGGGTCACGCATCGCCGCTTCCGGGCGTGACGACAACTCCGCATACAGGGCAGGCGCGCGCCGTGCGACGTGCAGTCCGCCGGGCAGGGTGCCGGTTTCGCGGATGCCGCGCGTCACGCACGATTGCATGGCGGCCCACAGTTCGCGCAGCCCGGCGACGATTTCCTCGTCGCTGCGCCAGGCGCGTTCGTTCTCCATCATCAGTCGCGCGATCGACAATCCGGTATCGGCACTGCGTGAGAGCAACTGGTCGCCGCTGGCGAACGGATGCGCGACTTCGGTGGTGTCGGCGACGATGCGATCTTCCGCCGCTTCATCCTGGTTGACGACGAAACCGCCGCCGACCGAGTAGTAGTCGCGCGTTGCCAGTTCGTTGCCGTCGGCGTCATAGGCGGCGAAGCGCATGCCATTGGTGTGGAACGGCAGCTTCTGGCGCTTGTTCATGATGAGATCGGTCTTCTCGTTGAAGTCGATCTCGTGTTCGCCATGCAGGCGAATGCGCTTGCTGGAACGGATGCGTTCCAGCGCGGCGGGAATGATGTCGGGATCGATCTGGTTCGGCCAATGGCCTTCCAGTCCCATCAGCACCGCCTTGTCGGTGCCGTGGCCGCGACCGGTCAGCGCCAGCGATCCGAACACTTCGGCGCGAACGCGCGCGACTTGTTGCAGGCGCCCGCTTTCGGCGATGTGATGCTCGATGAAGCGCGCGGCTGCACGCATCGGCCCGACGGTGTGGGACGAACTCGGACCGATGCCGATCTTGTAAATGTCGAAGGTGCTGACGGCCATTGCTGGATTCTACCGGTCAGGAGCCGCGCAACATCCGCGTGAGCGTGGTGTTGCGGCGGAACAGGTGGTGGTGGACAGCGGCGAGGGCGTGCAGCACGGCAACGATGACCAGTGCCCAGAACAGTTGGCTATGGCGTCCTTCCATGATTTCGTGCGCCGCGTCGTCGGGCGCGACCAGTCGTGGTAGTTCGAGCAGGCCGAACCAGTGCACCGCGTGGTCGCCGTAATTCGACATCAGCCAGCCGGTGATCGGAACCGCGAACAGCAGCAGATAGAGGACGAAATGGCCGATTGCGGCCACTCGCCGCTGGCCTGCGGAGACGCCCGCAACGGGCGCCGGCCGGCCGGCGTAGAGGCGCCATGCAAGGCGGGCGATCGCCAACGTGAGGATGGTGATGCCGAGCGAGACATGCAGGCGGATGGTGCCGCGGGGCAGGTCGTCGTGGAACAGCCCAAGCGTGCCCTGGACGATCAGCAGCACGACGATCAGCCAATGGAAGGAGCGGCTGACGATGCCCCAGGTTTCGGTGTTCTTGAGAGTCACGCGCGCTTCCGGCATGGAGTACCCGCAGATTCTATATCCTGTGCCGATGGGCCTCGTCCTCTACCAGCGCGACAACTGCCATCTTTGCGACCTCGCGCTCGAGGTGCTGGCGCAGGCGCGCTGTCCGGAATTCGACAGCGTCTTCATCGACGACGACGCCATCCTGGAATCGCGCTATGGCATACGGGTGCCGGTGTTGCACCAGGCCGGTAGCGGCAGGGAGCTGGACTGGCCGTTCGATGCCGTCAAGGTGCGCAGTTTCCTCAGTGCGCCGGTGCCGGGCTGACCGGCGACAACACCTGCTTTTGCCGCACCGGCGTGTATTGCGCCGACAGCATTTTCCATTCGCTGCCAACCCGGTGGGCCACCAGGCCGACCGTCATCGCTCGCGTCTGCCCTTGAATGGTGAATGAGGCGCGCGTGGTGATCACCGCGGTATCGCCATGCATGCGCAGCTGGTACGGATCGAACGCCACGGGTGGCGTGGCGATTTTCTTGTCCGGCGTGTAGAACGACAGCACCTTGGCGTATTCATCGACCTCGCCCAACGGACTGATCTCGACGAACTGCGGATCGAGGACGGCTTTCAGGCCATCCAGGTCGAATTGCGCTTCGGAACGGAAGTAGGCGCGCGCGGCATCTTCGGGCGTCTTGAGGGGGTCGGCAGCCCACGCCTGGGTGGACGCACCGAGGATCGACAGGGCGGCGGCGAGCAGTAAGGACGAGGGACGCATCGCGATTCTTCGCATGTGAAGTGCGATCGATGCTCCGCTTCCTGCACGCATCCCCACAGTGCAGGAAGTCACGCGATCGAACGGCCTATTTCGCCGGTTGCAACACCACTTTCGTGCTGACGGCGATGGCATCCGGAATCAGCTTGGTGTCCGCCCAGTCACCGCCGCCGACGCCGAAGTCGAGACGCTTTACCGTGGCCTTGCCGGTCAGTACCGGTTTCGCGCCGGGCGTCCAGGTGAATTCGAGCGTGACCGGTTTGCTGATGCCGTGCAGCGACAGCGTGCCATCGGCGGCGTAGCGGTTGCCGCCGAGTGCGCGGAACTTCGTCGCGCTGTAGGTCGCAGTCGCGAATTTCGCCGAATCGAAGAAGGCGTCGCCGCGCATCTGGCCGTCGTAGTCGGGATTGCGCGTGGTCGCGGTCGCCATCGGGATGGTGACTTCGAGTTTCGCGGTCGCAAGTTGTTGCGGATCGAACGACATCTTCGTCATGAAGCCGGGGAAGGTTCCGGTGAAGGTGTCGCCCTGGTATTTGCCGGCGAAGGCGAGACCGGAACCGGGGGCCTGGACATAATCGGTTGCGAATGCCGGCGCTGCCGACAAGGCGAGCGCGAGGAACAAGGTGGTGTTGCGGATCATGTGGCGTCTCCTTGGTTTCGGTTGCGCAGCCAGCCGCGCGGCAACATGCGGGTGAGGGTGGCATCGCGCTGGATGAAGTGATGGCCGATGGCGGCGAGTGCGTGCAGCACGGCGAGCACGACCATCGTCCAGAACAGGAATTCGTGCACTTCGGTCATCTGTTCGTGCAAATCGTGGTTGCGGGCGACGAGCGCGGGAAGATTGATCATCCCGAACCATTGCAGCGGGAACCCCGTTGCCGAATTGACGATCCAGCCGCTGATCGGCATCGCCAGCAACAGTGTGTACAAGGCCCAGTGCATCGCCGTCGCGGCGACATGCTGCCAGCGCGATGTTCCCGGAACTGCAGCAGGCGCACCGGCATACAGACGCCACAGCAGGCGCAACACCACCAGTGCAAGGATGGTGATCCCGATCGACTTGTGCAGGGCATAGGTCGCGATCTTGTGCGGACTGATCGGCAAATCGACCATGGTCAGGCCGAGGTAGCCCATCACGATGATCAGCACGACGATCAGCCAGTGCAGCGCCTTGCTGACGCCGCCCCATTCGCCCGGTGTGTTCTTCAGCGGCATGCGCTTGGTCGTCCTCTATTGCTGCGGTGAAGGTTGTGGCGTTGTCGGGCCGTCATGGCGCGTCAGTTCGGCTTCGATGCGCAGCTCGACATCGTCGCCCACCAGCGACTTCCATGATGTCATCCCGAAATCGCTGCGTTTCAGTTGCGCGCGTGCGGAGAATCCGGCGGTGCGCCGGAACGGCGGCAGCGGATAGCGGCCGATCTTGTTGAGCACCAGGTCCATGCAGAAGGGGCGGGTGACGCCGTGCAGGGTGAGGTCGCCGCAGGCGATGCCGTGGTTGGCATCCTGTCGGGTGATGGTGGTCGAGACGAAGCGCGCCTGCGGATAGCGTTTCACGTCGAGGAAGCGTGGCGCGAAGATCGCGGCGGCCCAGCCGGAGTCGCCCATGTCGATGCGCTCCATCGGCACATTCACTTCCAGGCGCGCGCGGCTCCAGTCGTCGGCGTCGAACAGCAGGCTGCCTTCGCTGCCGGAGACGGTGCCAAGGGCCTTGGAATAGCCGGCGTGGTCGATCGCGAACAGCACCCGCGTGTGCACCGGATCGATGACATAGCGTTCCGGTTCGCCGGCGCGCGCCGTGGTGGCGCAGGCCAGGGCGAGGATCAACAGCGGCAGCGGGCGGAAGCGCATGACCGGATTCTATGCCAGTGCCGGGATCGCGGGCCCGGCGCTTGCGACAGGGTGGGCGGCGCGGTCACACTGCGGTCAGTGCGGGGGGAGTCCGCAGGAGGATCGGGGATGTCCAGCCGCAAGGCCTTGAGCGCGTTGATCGCCGCCGGACTGGTGCTCTTCGCCATGGCGGGTGACATCGTCGCGCAGGAGATGCCGCACATCCCGCGCATGCGCCTGTTGCGGGTGGGCGATGGCCTGCCTTCCAACGAGGTGACGGACATCGCCCGTGACCACGAGGGCTTCATCTGGATGGCGACGCCCGACGGACTGGTGCGTTATGACGGTAGCGGTCTGCGCATCTGGCGCCCGCAAGGCGATGGCAACAAAGGGTTGCCCAGCGGCGAGATCTACCGTGTCCATGTCGATGCGCGCGATCGCCTGTGGGTGTCGATGGTGGATGCCGGCGTGGTGATGCTGGATGCCACGCGCAAGAACATCACCCGCTTTGACGGCAAGCCCGGATTCAGGAATCGCAACATCATGTCCATCACCAGCATCGGTGACGATGTCTGGATGGGCACCAATGGCGATGGCCTGTATCGCATCGATGCAGCGGGTCGCGTGCATGCCTTGCACTATGACGATCACGATCCCGCCGGTCTTCCGGCCGGTGTCGTGCCGACGGTTGCGCCGGCGTCCGATGGCAGTCTGTGGATCGGCACCGTGGCCGGACTGGCGCGCTTGCGCGATGGACGCATCGAGCGGATTCCACTGCCGGGCGCGGAGCCGGCCCCGATCATCTATCACGTCAGCGCGACCGGACGCGGCGTCTGGGTCGGCGCTGCCAGCGGCGTGTATTACCTGGATGCCGATGGCCATTGGCACACGCCGTTCTGGAGCGCGACGTTCAAGCGTCCCAATGCCGCGTTGCGCATCGTGCCCGATCGCGGTGGCGAGTTGTGGATCGGCAGCCAGAAGCGCCTGTGGCATGTCGCGCCCGGGCAGGCCCCCATCACCATCGATCCCGAAGGTCGTCCGATCGAACGCATCGTCAACGGGATTGTCGTTGGCCCCAATGGAGAAGTATGGGCAGGCGCGCCGCAAGCGGGGCTCGGCTACCTGCGTCCGGATTGGCGCAACATCACCGAATTGCGCTACGGCAACGGCGCGCTGGATCTCGCGGGAATGATGTATCGCGCCATCGGTCTCGGCAACGATGGCACGACGTGGCTGGCGGGTGATGATGGCGACATCGAACGCATCACCCGCGATGGCCGTCTCGAGCGCATTCCGGAACGGATCCGCCAGCAACTGATCGGAACGCATCCGTTCTCGATCCTGCCCGCGCGCGATGGCAGCCTGTGGATCGGTGAACGCAAGGGGTTGTATCGCGTCGATCGTGCCGGCCAGGTGCAATCCTGGCTCGCGGATGCGGGTACGGATGCGCCGTCGGGCGATATCGTGCGCTATCTGCACGAAGCTGCCGACGGCAGTGTCTGGCTGCTGGGGAGTGCCGGCGTGCAGCAGCGCGATGCCCATGGGCACGTGCTGCACACGATCGACGCGGGGAGCGACTACCAGACGGTCACGGACCTGCTGCTCGACGACAAGGGCGAGCCATGGGCCGTGGCCGGGAAGAGCGTCGTGCGGATCGATGTCGCCGCCAAGCGCTTTGATCCCGTGCCCGACCTGCGTGGCGATGATGTCTATTCGATCGGTTTCGATCGTGATGGCGGTTTGTGGGCGCATCGTCGAAGCGGACTGTCGCATTACCGCCTGCGTGGCGGGCACTGGCAGCGCGATGCCTTCTTCGCCAACGCGCCTTCGGGATTGCCGGAGATCGACAGTTCGTCCCTGCGGATCGATCCGCGCGGGCGCATCTGGCTCGCCACCCGTCGCGGCCTGCTGTGCTGGGATCCGCAGGCGCGCAAATTGCATCATGTCGGCAGCGAACATGGATTGCAGAACCAGGACTTTTTCCTGAATGCCGATAGTGCGGTGATGGGCAAGGACGGCCGCCTCGCGGCATCGACGCAGGGCGGAAGCGTGGTCCTGGTCGATACCCTGGCCAACGATCCGCCGGTGCACACGCCGTTGCTGGCTGGCGAAGCCATCGAAGCGCGCCGCAACGGGCAATGGGCCGTGCTCGACCCCGACACTGCGCAACTTGTCCCGGAAGATCGCGAGGTGCGCATCGCGACGCACCTGCTGGCCTACGAGAATCCCGCAGGCAACCATTACTGGACGCGCCTCGATGGCGTCGATCGCGACTGGGTCGACCAGGGCGCGAGCCCGGAACGCATCTTCACCGGACTTGCTGCAGGCGCGCATCGGTTGCGGGTGCGCGCGCAGGACGCGTTCGGCAATCCGGCGCGGGAACGCCAGTTGCGCTTCACGGTGCTCGAGCCATGGTGGTGGACGCCGTGGGCGAAACTGGCGTGGCTGGTGTGTGCGCTGGTGTTGCTGGCACTCGTCGTGCGAGCGTGGCGCAAACGGCGCCTGCGGCAGCGCCAGTTCCACGATGCCGAGCAGCGGCGCGCCATTGCCGAGCAGGCATCGTTGGCGAAGACGCGTTTCCTTGCCACCCTCGGACACGAGATCCGCACGCCGATGACCGGCGTGCTCGGCATGTCGGAATTGCTGGAATCGACGTCGCTGGACGATGGACAGCGCGGCCAGGTGCGCACCATCCGCCGCGCCGGCGAACATCTGCTCAAGCTGGTGGACGATGCACTCGACCTGGCGCGGATCGAGGCCGGGCGCATCGATCTCGCCGATGCACCTTTTGATGTCGGTGCGCTGATCGCCGATGTCCGCGACTGGGCGGCACCGAATGCATTGCGCAAGGGCTTGCTGTTTTCCGCGAGCGTGGACGACGAGGTTGCAACGGCCTTGCGCGGCGACGTGGTGCGGGTACGCCAGATCCTGCTCAACCTGATCGGCAATGCGATCAAGTTCACCGAGCACGGTCGCATCGACATGCACGTCTCGCGCGGCGATGCGCAGGGCATCGTGGTCGAGGTGAGCGATACCGGGCCGGGCATGAACGCCGAGCAGCAGGCGCGCTTGTTCCGTCGTTTCGAACAGGCGGAGGGCGCGCGTACCGCGGAACGCTACGGCGGCAGCGGACTCGGGCTGGCGATCAGCCAGGAGTTGGCCAGCGCGATGGGTGGAAGGATCGCCGTCGACAGCACACCGGGGGAAGGCACGTGTTTCCGCGTGGCCCTGCCGTTGCCGCAGGCCGATCCGGCGGGGATCGCGGCGGAGACATCGACGTCCATCGAGCCCGCGAGCCACGGCAAGTTGCGCCTGCTGATGGTCGAGGACGATCTCGTCATCGCCGAAGTGCTGGCGGGAATGTTGCTGGCGCAGGGGCACGAAGTGGTGCATGCACCGCACGGCCTGGCGGCGTTGACCGAAACCGCGAGCGATCGTTTCGATGCCGCGCTGCTCGATCTTGATTTGCCGGGCATGGACGGTTTCGATCTTGCGCGCACATTGCGCGCGAACGGCTTCACCGGGCGCTTGCTGGCGGTGACCGCGCGCGCCGATGCCGAGGCGGAAACGCTGGCGCGTGCGGCCGGCTTCGACGGCTTCCTGCGCAAGCCGGTGACCCGCGACCTGCTGGCGCGGGCGATCGATGCATTGATGCGAGGAAGCTGATCGCGACGATCAGTGTCCGGCCCGATCGACATCCTTCAGGAACTTGATCAGGCCGTTCATGTAGAGCGGCTGGTCGTCGTACATCGCCATGTGGCCGCTGTTGGGACCTTCCAGATAGCGGCCATGTGGCAGCTTCTTCGACATCATCTTCATGAAGGCGGGATCCATGGTGTCGTAACGCCCGGCGATCACCAGCGTCGGCACGGTGATCTTCGCGAGGTCATCGGTGCGATCCCAGTGTTCGAGGATGCCGCTGGCGCCCATTTCGCTCGGACCCTGCATCGGCACATAGACCTTCTTGTTGATGTGCGCGAACGAACGCAGCACCGGTTCCGGCCACTGCGCCGACGGCTTGCGCAGGATGTGCTGCTCGTAGAACGGTTGCAGGAGCTCTTCGTAGCGCGAGTCGTCGAATTTCCTGGCGGCTTCCAGCGCGAGGATTTCCTTCAGCGCCTTCTGGTCCATCTTCGGCATCAACACGTCGTGCGCGTAACGGTTGTAGGCCGGGATGCTCGACATCATGTTGGAGATGACCAGGCCCTTGAGGTTCTTCTGGTATTTCAGCGCGTATTCCATCGCCAGCAGGCCGCCCCAGGAATGCCCGAGCAGGTAGAAGTTGCTGGAATCGAGGCCGAGCGCCTTGCGCACCTGTTCCACTTCCTCGACGTAATGATCGATGCTGAGGAACGGCGCCATGTTCCCGGGCTGGTCGCTATAGGCCGAACCGAGTTGGTCGTAGTAGTAGTACTCGATGCCGGCGCCGGGCAGCCAGGAATCCATCGCCTCGAAATACTCGTGGGTCGCGCCGGGGCCGCCATGCAGCAGCAGCAACTTGATGCGCGGGTTGTGGCCGACGCGTTTGGTCCAGACCCGGAAATCGCCGTTGGGCGTGTGGATCGGAATCATCCGCACGCCGCCGGTCCAGGTATCGTTATGCGGCGATTCTTTGGCCATCGCCGTGCCCGGCACTGCCAGCAACAGCGCGACGAGCATGTTCATTGCCATCGACAGGAACCGTGCCATCGCCAACTCCTCAGCAGTGGAATCCGGCGAGTCTCGCGCGCTGGCGCCGGCGCTGCAACTCAGCCGGTCGAATCGGTCAAAGCTGGCGATTCCGGCTGGCTGCGTGCACTTCATCCACCAGCACGCGCACGTGTTCCGGATCCATGTCCGGCGCCATGCCGTGGCCGAGGTTGAAGACGTGGCTGTCGCGCGATCCACCGTTGCCCTTGGCGTAGCTGTCGAGCGCGCCGCGCACTTCGCGGCGGATGGTGTCGGGTGTTGCGTACAGCGTCGCCGGATCGAGATTGCCCTGCAGCGCGACCTTGCCCTGCGTGCGCAGGCAGGCACCGTGCAGGGTGGTCGTCCAGTCGACGCCGAGCGCCTCCGCGCCGGTGTCGGCGAGTTCGGACAGATAGGGGCCGTTGCCCTTGCCGAACAGGATCAGAGGAGTGCGCTCCGCACCTTCGCCGCGTTGCAGTTCGCTGGCGATGCGGCGCAGGTAACGCAATGAGAATTCGCGATACATCGCTGGCGACAGCACGCCGCCCCAGGTGTCGAACACTTGCAACGCCTGTGCGCCAGCGGCACGTTGCGCCGAGAGATAGGCGATCACTGCATCGGTGACCACGCCGAGCAGGCGATGCAGCGACGCCGGATCGTTCAGCGCCATCGCCTTGATGCGGCCGAAATCGCTGCCGCCACGACCTTCGACCATGTAGCAGGCGATGGTCCACGGACTCCCGGAAAAACCGATCAGCGGCACCTTGTCCTGCAGTTCACGCCGGATCAGGCGCACCGCATCCATCACGTAGCGCAGCTCGCTTTCCATGTCGGGCACGGCGAGGCGGGCGATGTCTTCGATGGTGCGGATCGGGCGTTCGAATTTCGGGCCTTCGCCTTCGACGAAATACAGGCCGAGTCCCATCGCGTCGGGGATGGTGAGGATGTCGCTGAAGAGGATCGCGGCGTCGATGTCGAAACGCTGCAGCGGTTGCAGGGTCACTTCGCAGGCGATTTCAGGATTCTTGGCCATCGCCAGGAAACTGCCGGCACGCTGGCGGGTGGCGCGATATTCCGGCAGGTAGCGACCGGCCTGGCGCATCAGCCACACCGGCGTGCAGTCCACGGGCTCGCGGCGCAGGGCACGCAGGAAACGATCGTTCTTGGGGTGTGTGTTCATTTCATCAACCAGACGAATGGATCAACGCGGACCGTCGAAACGTGGCTCTTCGAAGCCCGAAGCAAACGTCAGCTGGAACCCCTTTTTCAGCTGGGCATCGCGTGCCTTTTCGATCGCGGCGAGAGCGGCTGCCTGATCGGGGAATTGTTCGCGGCGCAGACTGCTGCGCGCGCCCTGCTGGCCGGTCTCGCGCACCAGCTCCCAGCCGCCGAAGAGGTCGGGCTGGAGCATGAGCTGGACGAAGCGCGGTGCTTCGTGGCCGTCGGGCCGTTGTTGCAGCAAAAGACGCATGTGCGAATTGTACGGCGTCGCCGCTCAGTCTTCGCGCAATAGCTGCAAAACCGCGCTTTCGTCGACGCCGGCGACGATCCGGGCGCGGCCGATGCCGTCCCAGAGGATGAAGCGCAGGCCGTCGGCGGCGGTCTTCTTGTCGAGGCGCATGCGAGCGAGCAGGGCATCGGCGTCGAGTCCTCCCGGAATCCGCACCGGCAGGCCGAGGCGTTCGAGCAGGGTGGTCAGGCGGGTGGCATCGTCCATCGTCGCCATCCCGAGGCGCGCGGAGAGCTTCGCGGCCAGCACCATGCCGACCGCGACCGCTTCGCCGTGGTTGAGGCCGGCACCATAGCCTTGTTCGGCTTCGATCGCGTGGGCAAAGGTGTGGCCGAAGTTGAGCAGGGCGCGTTCGCCGTGTTCCAGCGGATCGCGTTCGGTGATCGCCGCCTTGTGCCTGCAGGAACGTGCGATGGCTGCCGAGAGCGCTGTCGCGTCCATTGCCAGCAAGGCATCGGCGTGCGCGTCCAGCCAGTCGATGAAACCGGCATCGATGATCGCGCCGTACTTCACCACTTCGGCGAGGCCGGCGCGCAGTTCGCGCGGTGGCAGCGTGCGCAATGTGGCGGTGTCGATGGCGACCGCGCGCGGCGGATGGAAGGCGCCGACCAGGTTCTTGCCCTGCGGGATGTCGATCGCGGTCTTGCCGCCGACCGAGGAATCGACCATTGCCAGCAGCGAAGTCGGCAATTGCACGCAGTCGATGCCGCGCATCCAGCACGCCGCGGCGAATCCGGCCATGTCGCCGATCACGCCACCGCCGAGTGCATGGATGCAGGCGTCGCGGGTCGCGCCCATGTCGGCGAGGGCGGTGATGACGCGATTGAAGTTTTCGAAGGTCTTGGCGGCTTCGCCGGCGGGCAGCACCAGAGTGGCGAGTCGTGCATCCGGGCGTGCCGATTGCAATGCCGCGACAACCGCACCGCCATATAAAGGAGAGACGTGTTCGTCGCTGACGACCAGGGCATGGCGTCCGCGCAGATGCCTCGCAAGCAAAGTGGCATCACCAAGCAAGCCATCGCCGATGTGAATGGTGTACGGCGCGCCGCCGCCGACCTCGACCTGGGTAGTACTCATGTCGCGGCCTCGCGTTCGTGCAGCATCGCCATCAATCGATCGATCACTTCATCCACGTTCATGCCACTGGTATCCACTTCGATATCCGCGAGCGATTGATAGAGCGGTGTCCGGATCGCATCGAGCTCGGCCAATGTCGCCGCAGGGTCGCCGCCATGCAGCAGCGGGCGTTGCGCGCGTTCATCGCGCATCCGTTCCAGTCGCGTGGCAACGTCGGCACGCAACCAGACCACGGTCGCATGATCGCGCAACAACGCTTGATTCTCCGGCGCCAGCACCACGCCGCCACCGCTGGCGATCACCGTGCCGGCGTTCGCCAGCACATCGCGCAGGGCCGCGCTTTCGAGTTCGCGGAAACGTGGCTCGCCGGAGCTGGCAAAAATCGCCGCGATGGTCTGGCCGGCGCGTTGTTCCACTTCACCGTCGAGATCGAGGCAGGGGCGCCCCAGCCGTTGCGCCAGGCGTGCGGCGACGCGGCTCTTGCCGCTGCCCATGGGGCCGATGAATGCGATGGGGCGATGTTGCATGGCGACATGCTATCAGCCGGGGCGACTGACACCGGGCGGCGACGCCGTCCTAACAAGCCATGCACTACGTTCGGGGGCGTTTCCACCCATCCACCCGGAGTTCCGCATGAGCATCGCCAAGGTCATCGAAATCAATTCCTCCTCCAAGAAAGGCATCGAAGACGCCGTCCAGTCCGGCCTGACCAAGACCGGCAAGACCGTCAAGAACATCCAGGGCGCGTGGGTGAACGAGATCAAGGTGGTGACCAAGCCGAACGGCAGCGTGACCGAATGGCGGGTCAACATGAAGGTCAGTTTCATCGTCGACTGAGCGCGGGTTTCTGGTTCAAAGCTGCGGCACAATGGAGTCATGAACGATCTCCATGCCGAAGCGCTCGCCACTTTCGATCGCCTGTTCGCCGAAGCCGGTGCGGCAGACGAGCCCGATCCCACCGCGATGGCCGTCGCCACCACCACGCTCGACGGCCGGCCATCGTTGCGGATGGTGCTGTTGAAGGCGCACGACGAGCGCGGTTTCGTCTTCTATACCCATCTCGACGGGCGCAAGGGCCTGGAACTGCAGGCCAATCCGCATGCCGCGCTGATGTTCTTCTGGCCACGCGTGCGCAACGCCGTGCAGGTGCGCATCGAGGGTGCGGTGGAGTTGGTCAGCGACGCCCAGGCCGACGCCTATTTCGCCAGTCGTCCGCGCGACAGCCAACTCGGCGCGTGGGCATCGCGGCAATCGCAACCGCTGGCCGATCGCGCCGAGTTCGAGCAACGTTTCGACCAGGCGCAGGCCGAGTTCGCGGATCGTGACGTGCCGCGACCGCCACGCTGGACCGGGTTCCGGGTGCGTCCCGAGCGCTTCGAGTTCTGGTACGGCGCGGAATACCGCCTGCATCGCCGCGACGTCTATGCAATCGACCGCAGCGGTGACTGGCATCGCGAGCAGTTGTACCCGTGAGCCGCGATGCTTGATGTCGCGATGATCGGGCCGCGCCGCATCGTCTGCCTGACCGAAGAGCCGACCGAAGTGCTGTACGCGCTCGGTGCGGAAGATCGCATCGTCGGCATCAGCGGCTTCACCGTGCGACCGCCCCGTGCGCGCAAGGAGAAGCCGAAGGTCAGCGCCTTCACCAGCGCGAAGATCGACGAAATCATGCAGCTGCAGCCGGAGCTGGCGATCGGCTTCTCCGATATCCAGGCCGACATCGCCGCCGAACTGGTACGGCGTGGCGTCGAGGTGTGGATCTCGAATCACCGCAGCGTCGACGGCATCGTCGACTACATCCGTCGCCTCGGTGCGCTGGTCGGCATGGCCGCGCAGGCCAATGCGTATGCGGATGGATTGCAGCGCGACCTCGATGTCATCGCCGAACAATCAGCGAAGTTGTCGCGGCGTCCACGCGTGTATTTCGAGGAATGGGACGAACCGCCAATCAGCGGCATCCGTTGGGTGAGCGAGCTGATCGCGATCGCCGGTGGCGACGACATCTTCCCCGAGCGCGCGATGGAACCGCTGGCGAAACAGCGCATCCTCGAGGACCCGCTGGAAGTGGCGCGGCGCGCGCCCGACATCATCCTCGGCAGCTGGTGCGGCAAGCGTTTCCGGCCGGA
The DNA here is from genome assembly GCA_018242405.1 of Pseudomonadota bacterium. Lineage (GTDB taxonomy): Bacteria > Pseudomonadota > Gammaproteobacteria > Xanthomonadales > Xanthomonadaceae > Solilutibacter. The sequence goes on from JAFEBZ010000128.1 coordinate 18,068, forward strand.
GAAGGTCGCGCAGCGGCCTGGCTGGCAGGACATTCCGGCAGTGCACGACGGTGAGCTGCACGAGGTGAAATCGCCGCGCATCCTGCAGCCTGGGCCGGCTGCGTTGACGGATGGCGTGGCGGATATCGCGGCGATCGTGCGGCGATGGGCGTTGCGCTGATCAGCGCGGCAACAGATCCCGCGTGAACGCCATCGTCGCGTTCGAGTCGCCCTTGCGAATATCGATCTTGAACTGCACGCTTGCCGGCGGCTTCGCCGCGATCGTCGCGATGTAATCGGTCATCCCTGTTTTTCCAGGGGCCGCCGTGGTGATGGGCAGCAACCGCAAAGGTGCCAGCGCATCCGGCAATACCGCCGATTGCGCGCTCAGCTGCACCGCGTCGGCGGGCACGCCATCGCCGTGATCGTCGCGCACTGTCACCAGCAGGAACAGCGCATTGCCCTCGCGCGAAATGCCGTAACGGCGCGCGCTGATGTCGTTGAGATCGCTGCTGAGGATCGTCGATGCATGTACCACCACGCCGTCGAGCGTCGCTTCGGCCGATGCATTGCTGGCGGCATTGGCCGATGCCGTCGCCGACGCGTGCGCATCATGCGGAGTCGTGTTGTTGCTGCACGACGCCAGCACCAATGCAGCGGCAACAACAAGGTTACGGGCGTTCATGCCGGTTCTCCATCGTTGGCGGCGGACAGCTCGGCGCCGCGGATGCGCGCGGCGTGGATGGCGTCCTTCACCAGTGGTCGGAATCCACCCGCCTCGAAGGTATTGATCGCAGCTTCGGTGGTGCCCTTGGGCGACGTCACCCGGTGGCGCAATTCGGCAGCGGTTTCGCGGCTTTCGTTGAGCATGCGTGCTGCGCCGAACATCGTCTGCGCGACGAGTACGCGTGCCTGTCCCGGCGCAAGGCCTTCGGCTTCGGCGGCGGACTGCATCGCTTCGGCGAGCAGGAACAGATAGGCCGGGCCACTGCCCGACACGGCGGTGACTGCATCCATCAGCGCTTCGTCTTCCAGCCAGATCGTCGGGCCGGCGGCGTGCATCAATGCGTCGGCCTGCGCGCGCTGTTCCTTCGACACTTCTGCGTTGGCAAACAATCCGGTGATGCCGGCACGCAGCAGCGCGGGGGTGTTGGGCATGGTGCGCACGATCGGCAATGCGGCACCGAACCAGCGTGCGAGTTGTGCGGTGGTGATGCCGGCGGCGATCGACACCACCAACGGATGTTGCTTCGCTGCGGCTGCGGCGAGACCGGCACAAACCTCGCGCATCACCTGCGGCTTGGTCGCGAGCACCCAGATCGATGCATCGGCGACCGCGGCCGTGGCGTTGTCGTGGACATGGACACCGAAGTCGCGATGCAGCGCTGCGCGCAATTCCGCCACCGGCTCGGCGACATGGATGAAGGCGGGATCGCTGCCGTGCGCGATCAGTCCGCCGATCAGGCTGCGCGCCATGTTGCCGCCGCCGATGAAGGCGATGACGGAATGGATGGAGGATGCGTTGGGCATGGCCGTCCCCGGATGGTTCTTGTGATGCTGGAGTGTGAACGATTTGCGGTGAAAACGGCGCGGTGATTTCGCGCTAATCGCGTTTCCCGAACAACGCGGTACCGATCCGCACCATGGTCGAACCTTCCGCGATCGCCAGCCCGGCGTCCTCGCTCATGCCCAGCGACAGCGTATCCATGCCGGGATGATCGACCTTCAGGCGATCGAACAGTTCACGCATGCGCCGGAATGCGGCCCGACGCAACTCATGATCGGGATGCGGGGCGGGGATCGCCATCAGTCCGCGCAGGGCCAGGTTCGGGTGCATGGCGATGGCGGCGCAGAGATCGCCGGCTTCGTCGATGGTGCATCCCGACTTGCTGTTCTCGTCATCGACATTGACCTGCACCAGCAGGTTGAGCGGTGGCTGGTCGGCAGTGCGTTCGCGGGCGAGGGCATCGACCAGGCGTTGCCGATCCACCGACTGCACCCAGTCGAAATGGCGGGCGGCTTCGCGCGCCTTGTTGGTCTGGAGATGGCCGATCAGGTGCCATTCGATGTCCAGCCCGCCCAGTTCGGCGTGCTTGGCCATCGCCTCCTGCACGTAGTTCTCACCGAAAGCCCGTTGCCCGGCGGCGTGGAGGGCGGCAATCGCCGACGCCGGTTGGCGCTTGCTCACCGCCAGCAGGCGTGGCGCCGGGCGTCCGTGGCCTGCCGCAGTGGCCTGCAAATCGGCGAGGAGATCGTGGTGGCGCTGTTCGATCGAGGACATGTGAAGTTTTCGTCAAGACGGGGTAGCATGCCGGAAAGCGTACTGGGGATAGGGATGGATATTGCCGAACTGCTGGCGTTTTCGGTCAAGAACAAGGCCTCCGACTTGCACCTGTCGGCCGGCCTGCCGCCGATGATCCGCGTCGACGGCGACGTCCGCCGCATCAACATCCCGCCGCTGGAACACAAGCAGGTGCACGCGCTGATGTACGACATCATGTCGGACAAGCAGCGCCGCGACTATGAAGAGTTCCTCGAGACCGACTTCTCGTTCGAGATTCCCGGACTGGCCCGCTTCCGCGTCAACGCCTTCACCCAGAACCGCGGTTCGGCCGGCGTGTTCCGTACCATTCCCTCGGAAGTACTGAGCCTCGACCAGCTCGGTTGCCCGCCGATCTTCCGTGAACTCATCGAGCAGCCGCAGGGCCTGATCCTGGTGACCGGCCCGACCGGCTCCGGCAAGTCGACGACGCTGGCGGCGATGGTCGACCACATCAACAAGAACGAATATGGCCACATCCTCTCGGTCGAGGATCCGATCGAATTCGTGCACCAGTCGCAGAAGTGCCTGATCAACCAGCGCGAAGTGCACCGCGA
>JAFEBZ010000129.1 GCA_018242405.1 Pseudomonadota bacterium
ACCATCGAAGGCCGCAGCTATCCGCTGGCGCCGCCGTTCATGACGCTGGCGACGCAGAACCCGGTGGAGCAGGAAGGCACCTATCCGCTGCCGGAAGCGCAACTCGATCGTTTCCTCGTCAAGATCCTGATCGACTATCCGTCGCTGGCCGACGAAAAGCGCATGGTCAGCGAGATCAGCAGCGGACGCGTCGCCTCCGATTTCGATCTCGCCCAGGTGCAGCGCGTGAGTTCGCCCGAGCAGATCGTCGGCCTGCAACTGGGCACGGCCTCGGTACAACTCGATGACGCAGTAGTCGATTACGCCGTGCGGATTGTTGCGGCGACGCGCAAGTGGCCGGGCATCGCGCTCGGCGCCGGTCCGCGCGGCAGTCTGGCGCTGGTACGCGCGGCGCGCGCGCAAGCGGTGCTGTCGGGGCGCGACTTCGTCACCCCCGACGATATCCGCGAAGTCGCCAAGCCGGCCCTGCGTCATCGCATCGCGTTGGCGCCGGAGTTGCAGATCGAGGGGCAGGATGTCGACGCCGTGCTGCACGCGCTGCTGGCGCGGGTGGAGGCGCCGCGGCAATGAATGCGCGCGCTTGGCCGCGGCCATCGCCGTGGCTAGTCACGATCATCGCAGGATGGTCGCTGTTCGGTCTCGCCGCGAGCCTGTGGCTGGTGCCGCACGCCTGGTGGTGGATCGCCGCTGCAGTGATCGCGGTATTGGCGCTGTTCGACCTATTGTTGCTGCGATTGCTGCCGACGCCGGCGGCGCGCCGGCAACTGCCCGAGGTGCTGCCGTTGGGCGTCGAGCGCAGTGTCTCGCTGGAATTGCGCGCAGCGCGACGTGCGCGCGTCACCATCCACGATCTCCATCCCGGTGCGTGGTTCGCCGAAGGATTGCCAAGGCGGATCACCTTGCCGCGCGATCGCATCGTTCGTTTCGACTATCGCCTGCGGCCGTCGGAACGCGGCAACGCGGACTTCGGTCGCGTGCAACTGGTGCTGCATTCGCCGTTGCGGTTGTGGCGGCAAGCGCGACTGGTGGGCGAGCCGCAGCAGGTCCGCGTCTTCCCCAACTTCGCGCCGCTCACCCACCTCGCATTGCTCGGCGCCGAGCAGGCATCGCGCATGGTCGGCGTGCACATCAAGCGCCGCCGCGGGGAAGGCACCGATTTCCACCAGATGCGCGAATATCGCGAGGGCGACAGCCTGCGCCAGATCGACTGGAAGGCGAGTTCGCGCGTGGGCAAGCTGATCTCACGCGAATACCAGGACGAGAAGAACCAGCAGGTGATCCTCTGCGTCGATACCGGGCGACGGATGCTGGCCCGCGACGGCGAGCTCTCGCATTTCGATCGCACCCTCGATGCCGCGCTGGTGGTGTCCTATCTCGCATTGCGCCAGGGCGATGCCGTTGGCCTGTTCGCCAGCGGTGGCGAGCGTCGCTGGGTGGCGCCGCAGCGCGGCATGGGCGCGATCGACACGCTGCTTGCGCAAACCTACGACCTGCAACCGCAGCCAGTCGCCACCGATTTCCTTGCCGCAGCGACCGAATTGTCGCGACGCCAGCGCCGGCGCGGCCTGCTGATCTGGGTCACCAACCTGCGCGACGAGGACAGTGACGACATGCTCGCCGCGATTCGCATGCTGCAATCGCGTCACCTGGTGATCGTCGCCAGCCTGCGCGAGCAGTCGCTCGACATCGCCGCGAATGGCCAAGTGCATGAGTTGGAAGATGCCTTGCGCGCCGGTGCCGCCGCGCGCTACCTGCAGCAACGTGCCGCCGTCCACGATGCCCTGCGTCGTCAGCGCGTCACCGTGCTCGACGTGACCTGCGAGGAATTGCCGGGTGCGCTGGTGGAACGTTACCTGCGGATCAAGCGCGAAGGGCTGTTGTAGCGCCGAGGCGATTCAACCCGCCAGCGAGCTTCCCATCCGCAGTTGTGCGTAGACCGCTTCGGTCTGCGGACGCACACCATGCCACAGCTCGAAACTGTCGGCGGCCTGTTCCACCAGCATGCCGAGACCGTCGCCGGTGCGCGTGCAGCCATGGCTTTTCGCCCAGGCGATGAAGGGCAGGGCGCGCGGACCGTAGTTGAGGTCGACGGCGGTGCTGTCCGCACCAAGGATCGATGGCGGATAGTCCGGAATCGCGTCTTCTTCGCCGGGCGGTACCGCGTTCAACACCAGGTCGAAGTTGCCGATGCCCTGCAGTTCGTCGAGCGTGCAGGCGATGGCGCGATCGCTGTCGTGCAACTGATCGACCAGATCCCAGGCATTGGCGCGGGTGCGGTTGGCGACGACGAGTTGCGCGATGTCGGCATCGAGCAACGCCGGTGCCACGGCGCGCGCGGCACCGCCGGCGCCGATCAGCAGCACGCGCGTGCGCGAGAGATTGAAATCGCGGCGTTCGCGCAGGTCGCGGACCAGTCCGCTGCCGTCGGTAATGTCGCCATGCCAGTGGTTGTCGCGCCATGCCAGCGTGTTGACCGCACCGGCGCGGCGCGCGCGCTGGCTCAGGTTTTGCGCGGCAGCGGCGGCGGCGATCTTGTCGGGCGCGGTGACGTTGGCGCCGATGCCACCGGCGAGCCGGAAGCGTTCCAGTGTCGCCTCAAACCCATCGGCGGCGGTGTCGATCGCCACATAGAGCATGTCGATCCCGCATTGGCGCGCGAACTCGCCGTGGATGCGCGGCGACAGCGAATGCGCGACGGGTGCGCCGAGGACGGCGTAATGCGGCAGGCCCACGAGGTTCAGCGACCTTCGCGCAGCCAGCGCGCGGCGTCGATGGCGAAATAGGTGAGGATGCCGTCGGCGCCGGCGCGCTTGAACGCGGTCAGCGCTTCCAGCGTGCAGGCGCGTTCGTCCAGCCAGCCGTTCGCATACGCTGCTTTCAGCATCGCGTATTCGCCGCTGACCTGGTAGACGAAGGTCGGCGCACCGAATGCATCCTTCACCCGACGCACGACGTCGAGATAGGGCATGCCCGGTTTCACCATCACCATGTCGGCGCCTTCGGCGAGATCGAGTTCGACTTCGCGCAGCGCTTCGTCGGAATTGCCGGGGTCCATCTGGTAGGTGGACTTGTTGCCCTTGCCGAGTGCACCGGCGCTGCCGACGGCGTCGCGGAACGGGCCGTAGAACGCCGAGGCGTACTTCGCCGCGTAGGCGAGGATGCGGGTGTGGATGAAGTCGTTGGCTTCCAGCGCGCAGCGGATTTCGCCGATACGGCCGTCCATCATGTCGCTGGGCGCGACTACGTCGGCGCCGGCACGCGCGTGCGACAGCGCCTGCTTCACCAGCGCTTCGACGGTCTCGTCGTTGAGGACGTAGCCGCTGTCGTCGACCAGTCCGTCCTGGCCGTGCGAGGTGTAGGGATCAAGCGCGACATCGGTGATCACGCCGAGGTCGGGGAAACGCTGCTTCAATGCACGCACTGCGCGCTGGCACAGGCCATCGTCCTGCCATGCGGCTTCGGCGGTCAGCGATTTCGCATCCGGCGCGGTAACCGGAAACAGCGCGATCGCGGGCACGCGCAACTCGCACAATGTTTCCGCGGTCTTCAGCAGTTCGTCGATCGACACCCGTTCGACGCCCGGCATCGACGGCACGGCGACACGACCGGCCAGCTCGTGCACGAAGGCGGGATAGATCAGGTCGTCGGCGCTCAGCACCGTCTCGCGCATCAGGCGGCGGGAGAAGTCATCGCGGCGCATCCGTCGCGGACGAACGTAGGGATAGCTCATTCCGGCATTCTACCGCCGCAATGTGAATGGGACTTTGAACCAGTTCTCAGACGTGGACGCCGTCGATCTCGATCGCCAGTTCGCGCCGGCAGATGGCCGCGTGCAGCACGATGTAATGCACATCGGGACCGAGCACGCCACGCAGGGTGTGATCGACCAGGTCGAGGTCGCCGGCATCGCGCACATAGACCTTGAGGCGGGCGCCGCTGTCGAATTTTTCCGGCAGATCCGGACGCTTTTCGCGCGCTGCACCGATCAGCGCATCGAAGTTGCGGAAGGTTTCGTGGATCTGCGCGACCAGATCACTGGCGTGTTGCGAGGCGTGGCCGACCACCGCCGCGGTGCCCGACAGCAGCAGTGGCATGTCGCTATTCGCCGGCGGCAACATCGCGCGGGCAAAGCTCGGCGCTTGCGGACCGTACTGGCGCGGGTAGTGGTAGGCGCTGACCTGGCGCGGATTCTCCACCGGCGTTCCGGGAACCGCTCCGGACAGCCAGTACACCTGCAGCACGTGCGCGGTGTCGCAGCGGCCGATCGCAGTGGCCGCAGGCAGCGCTTGCGCGTCGAAGTCGCCGAGACCGCGTGCGCGCCCGACGCAGAACTGGCGATAGCGCTCGATGTCGCCGTCACCGACGGTGATCGAATCGAGATAGTTCCAGACGCGCAGCAGATGCGGAGTGTCGCTGCCGCGAACGAAGTCGATCAATTGCCGATAGGCGTCGTCAGAGGCTTGTACCAGCCCGCCGTCGCCCTCCTCGATTTCGATGGCGCCGAACGTCAGCTCGCCGTCGCTGGCCCAGGCGATGTTGCCGTCGCGACCGTGGCGAACGCCCGGCTTGCTGCGCCAGACTTCCAGTGGCGCGGCGACCTGCGGTTGCAAAGGTACGCGCAGATAGCGTGGATCGGCATGACTGGCCGGATGCCCGGCGAAACCGATCACCGCAAGAGTGTCATCGCGCGCGAGTTCGGCGTCGAGCGTGTCGGCGGGAACGTAATCGACCTGCAGGCGACTCATGGCGCGTCTCCCTGCAAGGTTTCCTCGCGCATCTCGACACCGAGCTGGCGACGGCGATTGCGCCACGCCGCGAGTGCCTTGCCGGACATGCCCAGCGACGTGATCGCATAGATCGCGCGGAAGATGCGCAAACGACGCAGGATGGGCTTGGCGTCGAAGACGTCACCGCTGAGCATCGACACCACCGCGCGCTCGACACCGAAGACGTCGCGGCGATTGGCGAACAGGTGCTTCATGGTCGGCGAGGTGAAGCGGTAGATGAACCACTTGAACTCGTCGAGGCCACGATCGAAATAGCGCTGAAACTGCCGTTGCAACGCCGCCTCGCGCGCCGGTTCGCGGAGGATGCCGTCGACCATCGCGGCGCAGTCCTCTGCCGATTTCATCGCCAGGAACACCCCGGAGGAGAACATCGGATCGACGAAGGAATAGGCGTCGCCGAGCAGCGACCAGTGACGGCCATGCATTCGCGTGCATTCGTAGGCGTAGTTGCCGGTGACGTGGATCGGCGCGACGCGTTCGGCACCACGCATGCGCTCGTCGAGTTCGGCCACGCCCATCAGCGTCTGCATCAGGAATTCTTCCTGATTGCCCTTGCGTTGCTTGAGGTAATCGGGGAAACACACCGCGCCGACGCTGGTGACGCCATCGGACAGCGGGATCACCCAGATCCAGCCGTGCGAATGACGATAGATGCTGACGTTGCCGGCATCGCGGCCCTCGCGCCGCTGCACGCCGCGATAGTGGCTGAAGATCGCCGCCGAGGCGTGGCGCGGATTCTTGCGCTTGAGCCCGAGCTTGCCGCCGATGAAAGTGTCGCGGCCGCTGGCATCGAGCAGGTAGCGCGGACGGAAGGCGCGTCCACCCGCGTGCACGGTGATGCTGCCGTCGTTGGCGAAATCGACGCGGTCGACCTTGGTGCGGTCGCGGGCATCGACGCCGGCGGCGATCGCGTTGTCCCACAGGATCTTGTCGAAGTCGGCGCGCCTGACCTGAAACGCATGATCGGATTGCGGGCGAAAGCTCTTGCTGAAATCGAAGACTTCGTAGCCGCCGTCGTCGTTGGGGAAATCGGCGCCGAGCTTGAGCGTGCTGCAATCGCGCACGGCATCGTGGACTCCGAGCCGCTCGAGGATCGGCATGTTCTGCGGCAGCAGCGATTCGCCGATATGGAAGCGCGGGTGCGCGTCCTTCTCCAGCATCACGACGTTCCAGCCGTCACGCGCCAGCAGGGTGGATGCGGTGCTGCCGGCGGGGCCACCGCCGATGACGAGTACATCGCAGGCCTGTGCATCCACGGTCGGGGGTGTGGCAGCGGTCGCGTTGTCGGAGTCGGGGTGGCGCACGGGCCGGATTTCGGAAGATTCCATACCCAATGCATAATACCGTCTGCCGGCGACGGCCCGGAATACCGGCGTCGCTACACTGAATACAACGGGTGGAATGCATGTCCGATCAAACCGCTGCCGAACGCGAACTCGCCGAATTGCTGGTCGAAAGCCTGAACCTGGAAGACGTCGATCCGGCGGGCATCGATCCCGAGGCGCCGCTGTTCAACACCGGACTCGGCCTCGACTCCATCGATGCGCTGGAACTGTCGCTGGCGATTTCGAAGAAATACGGCCTGCAGCTGCGCTCGGACAACGAGGACAATCGCAAGATCTTCGCCTCGCTGCGTGCGCTGTCGGATTACGTCCAGCAGCACCGCGCCGCAGCCTGATCGAGCCGATCGACACCGACCATGGCGGCGTTGCTGCGACTTGCCGCATTGCTGGCCTATTTCGTGGTCGCCCATCGCGCGTTGAGCGTCGACAGCCCGCGCCTGGCCGCGCTGGCGCTGGGACTGCTCGCCATCATCGTCTGCATCCGCGGCCTGTTGTCGCTGCGACCGCGCGCATGGCTGCTCGCGCTGGCCTGGATCGCCGCGGCGTGGACGTTGGCGGGATCACGCCTCGCGATGCCGATCCTGCTGCTGATGCCGAGCGTGTTCCTGGCACTGGCGTGTTCGTTGTTCGCACGCACGCTGGTGCGCGGGCAGGTGCCGCTGGTGATGCGGATGGTGGCGCTGATCGAGGCGCAGCCGGCGCCGGAGCTGCCGGCCGATATCCGGGCGTATGCCACCAATGTGACCCGGCTGTGGGCGGGGGTGCTGGGGGGGTTGTCGCTGCTCAATCTCGGTCTCGCGCTGTTGATCACGCCGGGCGGGGTGCTGGAGCGACTCGGCATTGCGCCGCCGTGGCCATTGAGCCCGGAAGTCGCCGCCACGGTCGATACCTGGGGCATCTACGTGCCGGTCGCGGCCACCCTGGTTGGCGAATTCATCTACCGCCAGCAACGGTTCCCGGGCCGCTATTCAGGACCGCTGGACTACCTGCGCAAACTGGCGCGGATCCCCCGCGAAAAGTGGGCCGACATCTTCCATTGAGGAATGTGTCCGTCCGGGACGGTATCCTAGTCCGCCAAATCTGCTGATCCGACGGGGATGGACGGACAGTTCGTGAAAATGGAAACGCTCGAAACCGGGCGCGCCGAAGCGCGCCGGCCGTGGTGGCGCAAAGCCCTCAACCTGCTGCAATTCGCCTACACCCTGGTGTGGACCGCGGGTTGCATCCTGTCTGCCATCGTGGTGCTGAAACTGACCGGCGACACCCGGCGTCCGCTGCGGATGGCGTCCAGGCTGTGGGCACCGGGACTGATGCGGTTTGCCTGCACGGACTTCGACGTGCGAGGCAGGGAAAACATCGATTGGACGCGGCCCCACCTGATCGTCAGCAACCACCAGTCGGTGCTCGACATCTGCGTGCTGTTCATGGCGGTGCCGGTGCCGTTGCGCTTCCTGCTGAAACAGGAAATGACGAAGATGCCCTTTGTAGGCTGGTACGCGAAATCGACCGGGATGCTGTTCATCGATCGCGAAAATCCGCGCGCGGCGCCGGCGATGCTGAAGGCCGCGGCGGCGATGCTGTCCGAAGGCTGGCAGCTGTGCGTGTTCCCGGAAGGCACGCGCAGTCGCGATGGCGTGGTCGGCGAATTCAAGGCCGGTCCGTTCGAGTCGGCGATCCGCGCCGGGGTCGAGGTGTTGCCGGTGGCGCTCGATGGCGCACGCCAGGTCCTGCCGAGCGACGGTTTCGAGGCGAACCCGGGGCCGATCAAGCTGCGTTTTGGTACCCCGATCGCGACGGCAGGCGAGGGCGGCATCCGCGATCGCAATGCCCTGGCGCAGGCCGCACACGCGCAGGTGCTGGCGATGCTCGAGAACGGCGGCCGCGTCGAATGAAGTTCCGCATCGCGGCCGATCATCCGGCGTTGCCCGGGCATTTCCCCGGGCGCCCCATAGTGCCGGGCGTGATCATCCTCGATCGCGTGCAACAAGCGATCGAACGCGAGCATGGCGCATTCGCCGCGCCGATCAAGTTGGCGCAGGTGAAGTTCGTGCAACCGTTGCTGCCGGAACAGGCTGCCGAGATCGCCATCGAGGCGGCGCCGCGCGGCTGGAAATTCCGCGTCCATCGTGGCGACGAGCTGATCGCCAGCGGCGACATCGCAAGCGCATGACCCAGCCGCAGACCTGGACCGATCGTCCCGAAGGCGGCGGCATGTTCGCGCTGTGGCTGATCCTGACCATCGCCCGTCGTGGCGGTCGTCGCGTCGCCCGCCTGTTGCTGTTCCCGATCACGGTGTATTTCCTGATCAAGCGTGGCCCCGAGCGCCGTTCGTCGCAGGACTACCTGCAGCGTGCATTGGGGCGCAAGACTAGTTGGTGGGATGGTGCGCGCCACGTCCACACTTTCGCCTCGACCATCCTCGATCGCGCCTTCCTGCTCGGTGGCCCGATCGATCGTTTCGACATTCGCGTCGATGGCCTCGACGAACTGCATGCAGCGCTCGACCAGAAGCGTGGCGTGCTGCTGTTCGGATCGCACCATGGCAGCTTCGAAGTGTTGCGGGTGCTGGCAACGCGCCGGCCCGACTACACGATCAAGATCGTGCTCGACAAGAAGCAGGGCGCGGCGATGACGCAGTTGCTGGCCGCGCTCAACCCGCAGCTGGCCGCCAACATCATCGATGCCTCGCAGGATGGCCCGTCGATCGTGATGGACATCCAGCACGCCTTGTCCGAAGGCGCGCTGGTATCGCTGCTGGTGGATCGCGTGCGGCCGGGCGAGCCGTGGCTGCCTGCGCAATTCCTCGGCGGCACCGCGCGCTTCCCGACCTCGCCGTGGCTGATCGCCTCCGCGCTCAAGGTCCCGGTGGCGCTCGGCTTCGGCCTCTATCGCGGCGGCAACCACTACGATCTCGCGTTCGAACTGTTCAGCGACCAGGTCGACATCCCGCGCCAGGCACGGGCGGAGGCGCTCGGCGCGCTCATCCAGCGTTATGCCACGCGACTGGAACATTACGTGCATCAGGCACCCTACAACTGGTTCAACTTCTATGACTTCTGGCATGACGATGAAGGCCACACGTTCGATGACGCTGCTGTCCAGCGTCGCACTGCTGCTCGCGCTGACGGCGACCGCGCCGGCGATCGCGGGTGACGCGACGATCGACAGCGACTGGATCCTGTCGAAGCTCGCACACGCCGGCCCGACCCGTACTTCCTTCGTCGAAGTGCGCAGTTCGCCGTTGCTGAAGACACCGTTGCACGTGTCGGGCGAATATCGCCATCCCGATGGCGACACCCTGGTCCGCGAAGTGCGTGCGCCCTACCAGGAAACCACCACCATCCACGATGGCAAGGCCAGCATCCAGCGTGGTGGTTCGACGCGCACGTTCTCGCTGTCGCACGCCCCGCAGCTGGCGACATTGCAGACCAGTTTCGGCGCGCTGTTGCGCGGCGATCGCCAGCAGTTGCAGTCGGCGTTTGCGCTCGATACCAGTGGCGTGCGCGAGAAGTGGAAGATGGTGCTGACGCCGAAGGACGCCGCGTTGGCCAAGCAGGTGCGCGACATCAGCCTGTTCGGGCGTGGCTCCGAATTGCGCTGCATCGAGACGCGATTGGCCAAGGGTGGTGAGGTGCAGCGTACCCTGCTGGCATCGGCGGCGGCGTCTGCCGCCAATGCGACGGGCGATGCCGCGCTGCAGGCGATCTGCCACGGCGACGCGGCGCGCTGATAGGCACACTGATAAATTGCGCGCATGACCTCCAGCCGAGCACTCTCCATCCGCTTGCGCGTCGCGCTGGCGATCGCGTGGCTGGCGGTATTGGCCCTCCTGGGCTGGATGGTGGCGCGTCAGTTGCATCCCAGCGGCGACCTCCGCGAGTTCATGCCCAAGGGGCAGACGCCGATGCAGCGGCTGGTGCTGGACGAACTTGGCGAAGGCCCGGGTTCGCGCCTGCTGCTGGTCGCAATTTCCGGCAAGCCTGATGAAGAACTGGCGGCGCTGAGCAAGGGGCTGGCGACCACGCTCAAAAGTGACTCGCGCTACAGCCAGGTAGTGAACGGCAGCTTCGATCCCGGCGTGCTCGACCGCAAATTGCTGCCGTATCGCTACCTGCTGTCACCGACACTGGATACGCAGAAGTTCGACGCGCCGTTCCTCGCCGACCAGTTGCAGCAGCGCATCGCCGATCTCGGCTCGCCCGCTGCAGGCATGCTGGAAGAATTGCTGCCGCACGATCCGACGCTGGAGATGCTCAAGCTCGCCGAGCGCTGGACGCCACCGAACATGCCGCCGCTGGTTGATGGCGTCTGGGTCGCGCCGACGGATGGCGCGTTGCTGGCCGTGCAGACACGCGCGCCGGGCTTCGATCCCGCCGCGCAGGAGCAGGCAATCGCCGGCATCGAGAACGCGTTGCAGGCATTGCCCGGCGGCAAGGATGCCAAGCTCACCCTGAGCGGTCCCGGCTACTTCAGCGTGATCATGAGCAAGCAGACCAAATCGCAGGCCGATCGCATCGGCATGGTGTCGTCGATCGGTTTCATCCTGCTGCTGTTGCTGGCGTATCGAAGTGTCGGCTCGTTGCTGCTGGCCGGCCTGCCGGTGGTCAGTGGCGCGCTCGCCGGAATCGTTGCGCTGACGCTGTGGTTCCCGCAGGTGCACGGCATCACCTTGGCGTTCGGCTTCACCCTGCTCGGTGTCGCCCAGGAATATCCGATCCGCGTGCTGAGCCATCGCCGCGACGGCGAAGACGCACTCGCCAGCGTGCGCGGATTGTGGCCGCTGCTGCTCACCGCGATCGCCTCCGCCTGCATCGCCTACCTGGCGTTCTATGCGTCGGGTGTCGGCGGCTTGCAGCAGCTCGCGGTGTTCACCATCACCGGCCTGCTGGTCGCCGGCTTCAGCACGCGCTACCTGCTGCCGTGGTTGCTGCCGGCACGGGTGCGTGATGTCGAATCGATGCCATGGCTGATTCGCGCACGCCGCATCGCCGATACCCTGCCGCGGCCGCGCTGGCTGCCGTGGCTGGTGGCGATCGCGACCGTGGCGATGATCGCGTTGGCGCCGGGCCGGTTCTGGCAGAACGATCTCTCGGCATTGACACCGTTGCCGCATGACCTGCTGCAACGCGATGCCCATCTCCGCGCTGCCCTCGGCGCGCCCGACGTCCGCTATCTGCTGGTGCTGCAGGCGGCCGACAGCGATGGTGTGCTGAAACTGTCGGAACGGCTGGAACCGCAGGTCGAGGCGCTGCAGCAGTCGCATGCGCTGGATGGCGCCGAATTGCCGTCGCGCTACCTGCCGAGCACGGAGACGCAGCGCGCACGCCAGCAACAACTGCCCGATCGCGTCACGCTGGAATCCGCATTGACTCAGGCGCAGCGCGATCTGCCGTTCAAGTCCGACAGCTTCGCGCCCTTCATCGACGATGTCGAAACCGCACGCGCGCTGCCCTTGCTGGATGCCCAGCGTTTCGCCGGCAATCCGCTCGGCGAACGCCTTGGTGCGATGCTGCGTCATCGCGATGGCAAGGTGCTCGGATTGGTGACGCTCAATGGCGTGCACGATCCCGCCGCTGTGCAGAAGTTGGCGACGGCGAGCGGTGGCGCGGTGCAATTGCTCGATCTCAAGGATTCCGCGGAAAGCCTGCTGATCGGTTACCGCACGCGCATCCTGCAGGCGCTGCTGGTGGCGACGCTGTTGCTGATCGCGACGATCACCTTTGCCCTGCGCAGCCCGCGTCGCGCCTGGCACGTGCTGGCGCCGATGACGCTGGCGACCTTCCTGGTGCTGGCAGTCGAACGCGTCGCTGGCATCGAGATCTCGCTGTTCCATCTGGTCGCGCTGATCCTCGCCGCCGGACTCGGCCTGCACTACGCGCTGTTCTTCGAGCGCGAAACCGGCGATCCCGCCGAACAGCGGCGGACCCTGCACGCCACCATCGTCTGCGTGCTGTCCGCATTGCTGGTGTTCGGCATGCTGGCCCTGAGCAGCATCCCGGTATTGCGTGCGATCGGACTGACGGTCGCGCTCGGCGTGCTGTTCCACTTCTGCCTGTCGATCCTGATGGCACCGCATGTCACCCCGCATGAACATTGAATCGCTGGTTCCGCACAAGGGCGCGATGTGCCTGTGGCAGCGCGTGGTCGATCACGACGATCACCATGTGCGCGTTGCCAGCGACGGCCATCGCGCGGCGGATCATCCCTTGCGTTCCGATGGCGTGCTCAAGGCGATCCATTTGTGCGAATACGGCGCACAGGCGATGGCGGTGCATGGCGGCCTGCTCGGTCGTGCCCGTGGCGGCGCGGTCAAGGCCGGCGTGCTGGTGGCGCTGCGCGGCGTGCAGTTGCACGTCGTCCGCATCGATGATCTCGCCGGCGAACTGGTCGGTGAAGCCGAGTTGCTGATGGATAGCGACAGCAGCCAGCAGTATGGATTCCGTATCCTCCACGCTGGCGAGGTGATCGCCGAAGGACGCGCCGCGGTGATGTTGGGAGAGGCTGGATGACGAACAAGACGATGAGACGCGCGCTGGTCACCGGTGGCAGCGGCGATATCGGTGGTGCGATCTGCACGGCGTTGGCCGCACAAAAGCTGCACGTGATCGTGCATGCCAACAGTGGCTTGATGAAAGCGCAGGCACTGGTCGATGAAATCATCGCCGCAGGCGGCAGCGCCGAAGCAGCCGCATTCGATGTGGCGGATGCCGATGCCAGCCGCGCCGCGATCGAAGGATTGCTCGCCGATGGCCCGATTCAGGTCGTCGTCAACAACGCCGGCATCCACGACGACGCGCCGATGGCGGGAATGTCGTCGCAGCAGTGGTCGCGCGTGGTCGATGTTTCGCTCAACGGCTTCTTCAACGTCACCCAGCCATTGCTGCTGCCGATGGCGCGCGCGCGCTGGGGTCGTGTCGTCTGCATTTCATCGGTCGCGGGCGTGCTCGGCAATCGCGGACAGGTCAATTACGCCGCGGCGAAAGCCGGCCTGCATGGCGCGGTGAAATCGCTGGCGCGAGAGATGGCCAGTCGCGGCATCACCGCCAATGCGGTCGCGCCGGGCGTGATCGCCGGACGCATGACCGACGAACTGTTTCCGGCCGACCAGCTCAAGGCGATGGTGCCGGCGGGACGCGTCGGAAAACCGGAGGAAGTCGCGGCGCTGGTCGCGTTCCTGTGCAGCGATGTCGCCGGTTACATCAATGGCCAGGTGATCGGCGTCAATGGCGGGATGGGGTAGTCGCCGTCACCCCACCCACGGCACCTGCAGCAAGGCTTCGCCCGGCATCACATCCACCAGCAACGCGGACATCCCGGCATCGTCGATGTCGGGATGATCTTTTTGCGCTTCGGCCAGCAACTGCACGGCCAGCCGTTCCATCAGCGCGACATTGGCAGTGATGCGCTCGCGGAACGTCGTGTCGTCCTGCGGCGGATCGGTGAGCGCGCGATTGAGTTCGTGGAACCACGGGATCAGGTACTGGTCGAGCAGTCGTCCGTCCTGCGGTGGCGACGGTGCGCCATTGCGTTCGCCCCAGTCGCGCAGCAGCGACTGCATGGCGATGTTGAGGCCGGTCGCGCGATCGAGTGCCGGTCGCAGCTTGCCAAGCATGGCGATGTCGGTGATGCGATCGCCGGTGAACAGCGGCGCCAGCAGCGACCAGTAGTAGGTGTAGTCCCAGATCACCTTCAATGGCATCACCCGCGCGTCGCCGAACAGCGCGTACTGGTCGCGATAGAGCGTCATGGTGTTGGCGAAGAACGAATCGATCAGCTGCTGGTAGATGCCCGCGTAGGGCGCAAACGGCTGGCCGGCGCGGTCGCGACGGACCAGGTCGCAAATGTAGGTATTGCCGATGGCGATGAAATCGCTGCCAGGCGAATAGAACGGATCGAGGAACAATCCCGCCTCACCGGTGATCGCCCAGCGATCCCCCGAGAACACCTGTTTGCAGCCATGCGAGAAATGGCGCAGGAAGCGGAAGTCCTGCACGGCGTGGCGCGGATCGTCCAGCAGTTTCGCCAGCGCCGGCTGGTGCTCATGCAGCCACGCCATCGCCAGCGCGTGGGTCTTGATGTTGTCGAGCGGATGCGCCGCGCCGTCGGCGACGATACCGATGGAATGCGTGCCGGAAGCGAGCGGAATCATCCACGTCCAGTAACCGCGACCGCACAGGTGGTTGGTGGAACGCCAGCGATCCGGCGGCGTGCAACGCAGCAGCCAGTCGTTGTCGCGCGACCACAGGTTGGGATCGACGATGCCATCGACGCGCCACCATGCGGCATTGACGTCGTGCGGATTGTCTTCGGCGAGGGCGAACTTGCGCTTGAGCAGGCTGGCGCGCCCGGCGGCATCGATCAGCCAGCGCGCTTCCAGTCGCGTCGCCACGCCCTCGTGTTCGAATTCGATCGCGTGCAGGTCGTCGTTGCTGGCAGGATCGACGTGCTTGACCGTCGCGCCATCGAGGAAGACCACCCCGAGTTCACGCGCGCGTTCGCCGAGGAAGTTCTCGAAGCGGCCGCGATCGAGTTGCCACGAGGTCATCGGCAGCAGCTTGCTGACGCCGAGCTCGCTGCAGCGGTCGATGGCCTCGACGCCATCCGAGAAAAAGAAGCGGAAGCCGAACTTGCGGACCTGTTCGCCGTCGAGGTGCTCGCGCAAACCGAGCACGTGGCCGAAATAATGCGCGGCGATTTCCACCGTCGATTCGCCGACCTTGAACGCGGCTTCGCGAACCGGATGGCGCTGGCGCTCGATCACCACGACATGCAATGCCGGATCCATGCGCTTGAGCTGGATCGACAGGCTCAGGCCGGCGAGGCCACCACCGAGGATGACGACGTCGACTTTGTTGTTCATGCGTCCTGGTCGATCACCGGGGGATTGGCCCGGGTGTTGCGGTATTCGCGCACCACGTCGCCACGCCCGAGGATGAACTTCACCGTGTGCGAGGTGATGTTGTAGAGATCGCGGAACAGGCGGAAATGACTCTTGCGGAATTCCTGTTCGGCGCTGGCGTAGCGCGCTTCCACCGGCACCGCGACCACGCGGGCGCCGGCCTCGCGTGACGCCGACATCAGCATTTGCGCCTCGAACACGAAGCCTTCGCCGGGGACGTCGGGCAGGGTGAACACCGCACGCGGATACAGGCGCTGGCCGCTCTGGGTATCGACGACGCGATAGCCGCAGCCCCAGCTGATGCCCCAGTCGCCGAAATCGTTGCCGATGCGGCGGTACCACGGTTGCGAAGCGCGCTTCTTCAGGCGCGCACCGACCACCAGTGCGCCGGGATGACGGTTGGCGGCAGCGATCAGGCGCGGCAGGTCGGAGGCCTTGTGCTGGCCATCGCCGTCCATCGTCGCCACTGCCTGCATGTTCATGCGCGCGGCTTCGGCGAAACCGTCACGCAGCGACTGACCCTTGCCCATGCGTTGCGGATGACGCAACAGGGTGACCGGCAGGTCGCGCACGCAATCGGAGGTGCCATCGTCGGAACCGTCGTCGACCACGATCACGTGGTCGATGTATTGCAATGCCTCGCTCGCCACTTCGCGAATGCGCAGGTGTTCGTTCAGCGCCGGGATTACCACGGCGACGTTGCTGCGGTCGAGTTGGGTGGGTTCAGTCATGGCGGATTTCCAGGCGCAGCGCACGTCCGGCGCCGGCGTCCAGTTGTACATTGCCATCCTTGCCGGTGGCGAGCAGGTCGAACAGCGGCAGCATTTTCGCCATGCGGTTCCCGGCAGCGTGGCGTGCGAGCGCACCGTCGCTGGCATCGGCTTCGCCATCGATCAACGTCGCGGACAGTTGAACGCCGTCGCTGCCCGCAGGCGCCAGCACCAGCGCGCCGCCGAGCAATCCGGTTCCGGTCGAAACCGAGGACAGCGGGCCGGTTGCGCCGGTGTCGTAGGCAGCAAGGAGAATCGCCGGGTCGCCGCAAGCGAGATTGACCATTGCCTCGAGGAGCCCTTGCGCAAAGGTGCAGGAGAACGCGCTCAACGCGGTGGACGGTGCCATGCAGCCCTGGCCGATGGTCCAGTAACCAGCGGCGGCGTTGTGCACCGAGTTGTGGAATTTCGTCGGCGACAGCGCGTCGGGTGCGTCGCGCAAGGTCGCGCAGATGTAATCGGTGATCGGCAGGTCGCCATCGGTGCTGGCGAAGATCGACGCCAGCGTTTTCGGATCGCGCCCTGCATCGCTGCACGCAGCTTGTGCAACTTCCAACGCGACCGCGACCGATTCCGGTGCACGCCGGCGTTCGTTGGCGGGCAGCAATTGTGGCGAGGGTTTCGATGGTGCATCGGTGGGCAATTCGCCGGTGGCGACGAAGTGGCGTGCGGCGTTCCAGTCCGGAATCCCGCGCGTCCAGAAACCGATGCCTTCGATCGTGGCGTTCAACATGCTCATGCGCGACCGAACACCAGCGAGCAGTTGTTGCCGCCGAAGCCGAACGAATTGTTCATGGCGTGGCGGATCGGGCGCGAGTCTTCGACAAAGCGGATCTGCGGGCCGCAGCCGGGATCGGGGGCGTCGCTGTTGAGCGTGGCGGGCAGGATGCCGTCTTCCAGCGCGATCAGCGCGAACACCGATTCGACGATTCCGGCCGCGCCCAGCGTGTGGCCGGTGAATCCCTTGGTGCTCGCCGCGTGCAAGGTGTCGGGGAACATCGCCGAGATCGCGATCATCTCGACACGGTCATTCGCCGGCGTGGCGGTGCCGTGCAAGTTGAGGTGATCGATGTCGGATGCAGCGAGCCCGGCGCGCGCGAGCGCATCGCGCATCGCCAGTTGCGCGCCGAGGCCTTCGGGATGCGGCGTCGACATGTGGTGGGCATCGCTGGATTCGCCGTAGCCGAGCAGCTGCAGTCCGGCGGATTCCCCGCCATCGATGCGCTCCAGCACCGCGAAGCCGCCGGCTTCACCCAGCGAAATGCCGTCGCGTTGCGCATCGAACGGGCGGCACGGTTGCGCCGACACCAACCCAAGCGAGTTGAAGCCGAACAGCACGCTACCGCACAGGGTGTCGACGCCGCCGACCAGCGCGGCATCGACCACGCCGGACTGGATCAGGCGCGTCGCCTGCGCGAACACCTTGGCGCTCGACGAGCAGGCGGTGGCGACGGTGATGCAGGGGCCACGCAGGCCGGTGGCGTGCTGGAGGAAATCGCCGAGCGAATGCGGGGTGTGGATGATCGGGCGGGCGAGGTCGGGCGGGAAGGCATCATCGACCAGTCGTTCGTAGGCTTCCTCGCTGGCGCCGATGCTCGAGGTCGACGTCCCGACCACCAGCGCGACACGCTCCGCGCCATGTTTTTCGACCACCGCGCGCAACGCGTCCATCACGCCGTCCTGCTGCAGTGCAATCCAGGCGAGGCGGTTGTTGCGGCATTCCCAACCGGACAGCGCTTCCGGCAGGGCATCATCCTCGACGCCGCCGACCCGGCCGATCCAGCAGGCCAGCGGGGCGTGGCTGAAGTCGTTGGGACGGAGGCCGCTGCGACCCGCGCGCAGGGCGTCGGCCTGGGCCTGCCGTCCACGACCGAGCGCGGTGGTGGCGGTATGGGCGCGGATCGCCACCGGAGGCATGCGCTGGGCGGTACGGGGTTCGGTCACGAAGGATCGGGCTGGGAATGGCCGGAAATTATAGACCGGGCCTGCCATGAAGCCGCCTTGAACCGGTCATATTGCGGTGCGGGTCGACTGGCATCACGGTTCCGCGCATCGCCGGTCCGGTTGCACGAATGTGGCGCTAAGATCGAACCGCCTCCGGGGGAGGCGATCAATCATTACTTTTGGGGAAAACATGATGAAGTTGAAGATTGCCCTGCTGGCAGGGCTGGCCGCGATCGCGTTTTCGGGGAATGTGGCGGCGCGCAGCAAGCCGTTGATCAATCCTGCGCCGATTGCAGTTCCTCCGGGAATGAGCAACGAGGCGATCGACAACGAGATCGTGCGGGGTTTGCGGGGGCGCGGCTGGTCGATCGATTCGGACTCGCAAGGCATCATCGAAAGCACGCTGCATCTGCGCGAGCATGTCGCCAGGATCAAGGTCGGCTATGACGCCAAGGCCGTGACGATCCGTTACGTCGACAGCACCAATCTGGACTACGCCCGCGACGCCGCCGGGGCCGAACAGATCCATGACGCATACAACGGCTGGATCGACTACCTGGTCGAGGACTTCACCCGCAACCTGGCTCACCCCAACAGCGAAAAGGTGATCGGGACGACCGTTGCCGATCTCGCGGCCGTCGATACCAATTTGGAAGGTCTTCCAGGAGACACCGTGCCAGGTCTGGCAATCGCCTGGGATTGCGGTGATTGCGGGCAGAACGCGCTGATCGTTCCACTGATCAAGCAGGATTATGCCAATGCCGCTGCAGCGCGCTCGTTGAAAGTGTCCACGGAAAAATACGTGACGGCGCGAATCGTGGATTTCCGCCAGCGGCCACCGGGCGTGCGCGTGATGTTCGGCGTCATGTCCGGCAAGGATCGTTTGCGCCTGGAGATCAAGCATGGCGATCAGGTCATCACCGTGGGCGATACGGCGGCGACTGCCATTCATGGCCAGAACTCCCTCTGCGAAAATGTCGCCAAGGAAGCGCTGGAAAAGATGGCCGCTCTCAAGAAGTGACTACGGCCCGTGCAGTCAAGTGAATAAAAGCGGGCTCCGGCCCGCTTTTTCGTTGCGGCAGCGCTTTGTCTATGCCGGAAGTCATGTGTCGGCGCGGCGCGGCGACGAGTAGCATCGAAGGGATACCTCCGCCAACCGGAATCCCGATGCGTGCCCTCCATTCCCGCCTGGCCGTGCTGGCCATCTGCCTGGTCGCCCCGATGACCCAGGCCCAGACCCCCGCGCAACTCACCACTGCCGATTACGATCGCGCCGTGAAAACCCTGGGCGATCGCACCGGCCCGCTGGTGGACGGCATGGTGAATGTCGTCGGCTGGCTGGATGACGACAGCGTGGTCTATCGCGAGACGACGGGCGGCAAGGCGCGTTACCTGCGCCTGGATCCTGCCACCGGCAAATCCGCCCCGGCCTTCGATGCGCAGGCACTGGCCGCCGCGATGAACCAGGCGCGTGCCGGCAAGGGTGCGCCAGTGAAGGCGGACATGCTCCCGGTCTCGGGCGTCAAGCGCGATGGCGCGGCCATGGTGGTCGACGTGCGTGGTGGCAGTTATCGCTGCGATGACAAGGGCTGTGCGCCGGTGGTTGCGGCGAAGTCCGGCAGCGAGCCCGGCGTCGCCTCGCCCGACGGCAAGCGTGAAGCCTTCATCCGCGACTGGAACCTGTGGTCGCGCGACGTCGCCAGCGGCAAGGAAACCCAGCTGACCTTCGACGGCAAGCCGGATTACGGTTATGCCACCGACAACGCCGGCTGGAAGCACACCGACGAAGCGGTCCTGGTGTGGTCGCCGGATTCGAAGAAGATCGCCACCTTCCAGCAGGACCAGCGCAAGACCAGCACGATGACCTTGGTCGATACCAACGTCGGCTCGCCCAAGGCGCAGCAATGGAAATATCCGTTCGCCGGCGACAAGAACGTGACGATGATCGAGCGCGTCGTCATCGACGTCAGCGGCGCCGCGCCGAAGACGATCCGCCTGCAGATGCCGGCGGACCAGCATCGTTCCACCTGCGCCGACGACCTGGTCTGCGATGGCGGCTGGGAAGACGTGCAGTGGGCGAAGGATGGCAAGACGCTGGCCTTCGTCAGCACCGATCGCGGCCACAAGTCCGCCACCCTGCGCGTGGCCGATGCCGCCACCGGCAAGGTGCGCGACGTCTACAACGAAACCGTCGCCACCCAGTACCAGAGCGCACCGGCGCTGGACACGGTCAATTGGCGTTACCTGCCCGAGAGCAACGAGTTCATCTGGTTCAGCCAGAAATCGAACTGGGGCCATCTCTACCTGCATGATCTCGCCACCGGCAAGCTCAAGCACCAGATCACCAGCGGCGACTGGAACGTTACCCGGGTCGACCACATTGATAACGCATCGCGCACCCTCTGGTTCCGCGGCGTCGGTCGCGAAGCCGGCAACGATCCGTACTTCGTGCACTACTACAAGGTCGGGATGGATGGCGGCGACGTCGCCCTGCTGACGCCGGAAAACGCCAACCACACGATTACCCCGTCGGCCGACGACAAGTATTTCGTCGACGTCTACTCGACCATTTCCACCGCGCCGGTCGCGGTGCTGCGCGATGGCAACGGCAAGCAGGTGAGCGAAATCGCGCGTACCGACCTGACCCGCCTCAAGGCTGCGGGCTGGGTCGCGCCGGAATCGTTCACGGTGAAGGCGCGCGACGGCAAGACCGATCTTTACGGCCAGATGTTCAAGCCGTCGAACTTCGACGCGAGCAAGAAGTACCCGATCGTCACCTACATCTACCCGGGCCCACAGGTCGGTTCGATCCGCACGCGCAGCTTCATGCCTGCGCAGGGCGACAACCAGGCGCTGGCCGAACTCGGCTTCATCGTCATCGCCGTCGACGGCATGGGCACGCCGCTACGCAGCAAGGCGTTCCAGGATGCGTGGTACGGCAACATGGCCGACAACACGCTGCCCGACCAGGTCGGTGCACTGAAGCAACTCGCTGCCAAGTATCCGTGGATCGACGCTACGCGCGCCGGCATCTGGGGTCATTCCGGCGGCGGCAACGCGACCGCGGCGGCGATGTTCCGTTACCCGGACGTGTACAAGGCCGGTTGGTCAGAAAGTGGCAACCACGACAACCTGACCTATGAAGACGACTGGGCCGAGCGCTACCACGGCCTGCTCGAGAAGAAGGCCGACGGCACCACCAATTACACCGGGCAGGACAACGCCGCGTACGCGAAGAACCTGAAGGGCAAGCTGATGCTGGTCCATGGCCTGATGGACGACAACGTGCCGCCGCAGTCGACGCTGCAGGTGGTCGATGCGCTGATGAAGGCGAACAAGGATTTCGATCTGCTGTTGCTGCCGCACGCGCGCCACGGCTACGGCATGGACAGCTTTTACGTGATGCGTCGCCGCTGGGACTTCTTCGTGAAGAACCTGCAGGGCGTGGAGCCGCCGAAGGAATACGACGTCAAGCCGGCGAAGTAACAGCTCGCACGCGCTGGCTTGGCGGGTGGACAGGTCAAGCCTGCGCCGTCCGCACTGGTATCCCTCCACTTCCCGCGAACAGCACGTCCATGTGCTGGTCGCGGGCGCGCGGCATCCTGCCGCGCTGTGCGCTCCGGCACACCAGTACGGACGACGCTCCCGGCGTTATCGCCCCGCCGCCGAGAGCGTGCTGTTGCTTTTAGAGAAAGAGCGAAAGGCCCGCCCCCGGCGGCGCCTATGCGGTTCGTCTGTAGCGCCGACCGTACGCAGCATGGATGCTGCGTACGAGCCTACATGGACGTATTCACGGCGTGTCGGCGGCTGCAGACAACCGCGATAGGCGCACAGC
>JAFEBZ010000012.1 GCA_018242405.1 Pseudomonadota bacterium
ATCGACACCAATGTGACCGCGTTGGTGACCTTGACCCATGCGCTGCTGCCGACGCTGATCGCACGCAGGGGCGCGATCATCAATATCAGCTCCACCGCCGCCACCTACCCCTACACCGGCGGCAACGTCTATGCCGGCAGCAAGGCCTTCGTCAGCCAGTTCTCGCTGAACCTGCGCGCGGACCTGCACGGCACCGGCGTGCGCGTGACCGCGATCGAGCCGGGCATGGCCGAAACCGAATTCACCGTCGTCCGCACCCACGGCGACCAAGCCGCGTCCGACAAGCTCTACGGCGGCGCCAACCCGATGACCGCCGGCGACATCGCCGAGACGATCTTCTGGATCGCCAGTCAGCCTGCGCACCTGAACATCAACCGGGTCGAGCTGATGCCGACTTCGCAGTCATTTGCCGGCTTCCAAGTGCATCGCGGGCCATAAAGAGCCATTCAGGATATTTTGGGTAAAAAGGGTATATTGGCCCTGTGCCCATCGAGATTGACCCATGTCCGCCACGCAGTCCGCTCTGATTTCCGTGGAAACCCTGCCGCACACGCCCGCCTCGGATGTGAAGAAGCTGGGTTGGCGCGGGGTGATGAAACTGGTGGCCCGCAACGGCAAGACCGTGGTCACCAACCACAATGAACCCGAAGCCGTGATCCTGCCGGTCGAGGAATACAACCGGCTGCTGCAGCTACTGCGTGATGCGGGCGAGAAAGACCGCGCCGTGGTGGAACAGCTGCGCCGCAAATACGACGAGCGCCTGCGCTGGCTCGACGCTGCAAGCGCAACCGACGTGCTCGATGGCCTGTTCGACCAACCGCTGGATCTGGGCGGGAAAATCTTCACCGGCACCGAGTTCTAGGACGTGGAGAGGCCGAGGATCTTCGTGCTGGCCGGCGTCAATGGAGCAGGTAAAAGTTCGGTGGGCGGCGAGTTGCTACGCCGGATGGGAAAGTCGTGGTTCAACCCCGACGACTATGCGCGCGACCTGCTTGCCGCCTCCGGCTGCTCACCCACCGAAGCCAATGCCGAAGCATGGCAGGAAGGTATGCGCCGCCTGGAAATCGCCCTCGCCGGGAAGCACAGCCACGCATTCGAGACCACGCTGGGCGGAAACTCCATCCCGGCAAAGCTGCGCGAAGCCGCCGCCACCCATGAAGTCCTGATGTGGTTCTGCGGCCTGGATTCGCCCGAACACCACATCGCCCGCGTGCGGCAACGCGTCGCCCGTGGCGGCCACGCCATCCCCGAAGCGAAAATCCGCGAGCGGTATATCGCCTCCATCGCCAACCTGATCGCGCTGCTCCCGCTGCTTGCGCGATTGCAGGTCTACGACAACAGCATCGACGCCATCCTCGGCCAACCGATGCCGAACCCGCGCCTGCTGCTGCAACTGGAAGCCGGCCGCATCACCTGGCCGCGCGACGTGCAGGCACTGCGGGACATCCCCGATTGGGCCAAGCCCATCATGGAGACTGCGTTGTCGATGTGATTCGCACGATCGGGCAGCGCTCCGGAATCGGCCACAGCGAGCTATCGCGCATGCACTTCTTCTACCCATCGCGCGAATACCTGCGCCCTTGGAAACTCGCCTCGCTGGCCGCAGGCATCGCCTTGCTGGTGCTTGGCTCGATCCTCACGCCCGCGCTGGATTGGGACATTCCGATCAGTTTCATCATGGCGCTCTGCACCTACCTAAGCCTGCGCACGCTGTTGGAGCGGAACTGGCGCAACGCACCGCTTGCCCTGTTTTCGACGTGGTTTTCGGTGGACGGCTGCTACGCGCTTTATTGGCACTTCAAGAATCCCGCCGCGCTGGACGCCATGCGCTCCGCCAACGCGCCGGCCTCGCTGGCGCTTTACGGCATCTGCGGCGTGCTCTGGCTGTATCGCGGAAGCTTGAAGGCATTGCTGGCCGAGGTTCGCGCCGCCGTTCGGCACGACGGGCGGTGACAGGGGCAGCGCGGGCTTGATGATTCAAGGGTGCGCGTGCGTCCAGCGGTGCGCCAAGGCGCGTCCCGTCCCTATGGAGCATGCATGCGATAGCCGCCCTTGCCTTCGCGCTTCATGCGATACATGGCCTTGTCCGCAAGTTCCACCAGTTCGGTCAGCGAATCGCCGTGCAGCGGATACAGGCTGATGCCGATGCTCGCACCCAGTTGGTATTGCCGGCCTTCGACTTCCACCGGCATGGTGAACTCCCGCAGCAGCTTCTCCGCGATGCCGTGCACGTGGTCTTCGTGTTCCAGTTGCGTGCAGATGACAACGAACTCGTCGCCGCCGACGCGGGCGCAGATATCGGTGCTGCGGGTCGCGCGCTTGAGCCGGGCGGCCATGAGCTTCAGCACCTCGTCACCCACGCGGTGACCGGCGCGGTCGTTGACCGGCTTGAAGTGGTCGATGTCGATGTAGACCACCGCGACCAGTTGGTGCGGGCGGTTTGCCAGCATCAGCGCGTTCTCGAACAGCGTGCTCATATAGCGCTGATTGCTCAACCCCGTCAGCGGATCCTGGAACGCCATGTCCAGCGCCCTGGATTCGGACGCCAGCAGCCGGTTCTGGAAACTGAGCAGCACGGCGGCAAGCAGGGAGAAGTACTGCACCAGCACCAGCAACGTGCCCATCACGAAGGCAGGCGTGAACCAGCCCGGCACGCGATCGATGACCAGGAAGGCCGAAGCCCAGTGCAATGCAAGCAGCGCGCTGGCCACCGAGGTCACCAGCAGCAACCGCGCATCCAGTGCGTCACGCTTGCGGCAGGCGATCCACGCGACACAGGCCAGCACGACGGCATTGAACGCGGCCACGCCGGCATCGCGCAGCAACGGCGACGCATCGGCAACCCACACGGCCAGCACCAGCGCCTGCACCGCCAGCATGGCGATCCAGAATCCCCGCAGCCGCAGCGGCAGGTTGAAGAAACGCACCAGCCCGGCAAGCAGGCAAAATTTCTCGACCACGTTCAACACGGCGTACGCGGTGAGTGCGAGTCGGTTGTCCCCACCCCCCAGCGGCAGCAGGAACACCAGCCGCGCGGCCACCGCGAACAGCATCGCCGCCGCCCACCAGCCCGCACCGTGGTTGATCCTGGGCATGCGCCGTATCCACAGGAACAACAGGAAGAAGATGAAATAGACGGTGGCGCCGATCGCGTGGACGATCTGGTACGGCATGGACGACGATTCCGGTACGTGCGTGTATTCCCCGCAGGCCCGGCCATCGCGATCCGGACCCGCCCCCTGGCAGGCTCCGCTGCGTTCCTTCAATCCGACGCCACTATCGGCGCTTGCAGGGCGGGTGACAAGGCATGGCCCGGCCGATCCGGGCGATGCCCGCCATGATCGTCAACCCGTACGTGAGTTGCGATCGTGCGCCAACAGCCGCGCCCGCCAGCGCAGCGCCGGCCGTTCCACCGCGTAATGCAGCAGCGACGCCGCCAGCAGCGAAGCCGCGCCGTAAGCGCACCACGCCAGCACGCCGCGCCCTTCCAGCAGCACGCCCCAATGCGCCTGCACCACGCCATAGATCGGTTTGTGGACGAGGTAGAGGCTGTACGAAATCGTCGCGATCCACGCCGCGCCCGGCAGCACGCGCTTGCCCAATACGCCCTGCGGCTGCGCACCGGCGAATACCAACAAAGCCAGCGCACACGACAACACCGGCCAGCCGATGCTGTTGCCCAGCAAGCCGACGCGATCGCGAAACAGCCAGAACGCCAGCGCCAGCACCGCAATACCGGCCAGCGCGAACCAGTCGGCGTGACGCGCAGCGCGCGCCCACGACGCCGGCCGATACGCCTGCCATGCCGCCAGCATCACGCCCAGCAGCAGCCCGTCGAGGCGGCTCCAGGTCGGGTAGTAGATGTCTTCGACAAACCAGTTGCGCTGCGGCTGTGCGGCAGCGTCGTGCAACCAGACGCCAGTGCGTAGAACGATGCCACCCAGCAGTACGGCAATGCAAACCGTCCAGAACTTCGCCGGCGATGGCCTGCGCGCCAGCAACAGAGCCAGCGCCGGGAACAGCAGGTAGAAATGCTCCTCCACGCACAGCGACCACGCGTGCGAGAACGCGGCGTTCGCGGCGTAGTCGATGTCGAGATTGACGAAGAACAGCGCGAACTTCCACCACGGCTCCATGCCCGGCGCTTCGCGGAAGCCCGGCCACAGCAGATAGACCGCCAGCACCGCCCAGAACGCCGGCAGGATGCGGAACACGCGCTTGAGGTAGAACGCGCGCAGCGAGGGTTTGCCGCCCTGCGCCAGCGGTCGCAACAATTGCCCTCCGATCAGAAAGCCGCTGAGCACGAAGAACAGATCCACGCCCATCCAGCCGTAGCGTTCCAGCCATTCCCAATTCGGTCCCAGCCCGCCGACGATGAAGCTGTGGAACTGCATCGTCCACAGCACGGCGATGGCGCGCAGCAGGTCGAGGCCGGGCAGCCGGCGTGCGGATACATTCGTCGTGTTCATGCGGTTTCCGTACCCACGCGGCGCAAGCGCGCCAACAGGGCCTCCATGTAGGTGCGGCTGGCGCGCACTGGCGCGCCGTTGCGCAGGCGCAGCAGCGCGTCTCGGTTCGCCAGCGGTTGCAATTCATCGATCATCGCCACGCGCACCATCGCCGAACGATGCACGCGCATGAAGACCTGCGGATCGAGGCGTTCCGCCAGCCGGTGCAGCGGCTCACGCAGCAGGTGCGAACGCGCACCGACGTGCAGGCGGGCGTAGTCGCCATCGGCCTCGATCCAGTCGATCCGCGCCGGATCGACGTAGCGGATCCGGTTGCCGATGCGGATTTCGATGCGGCCGTCGCCAGCCGATCCGGCGTCTTGCGCAGGCGCGACACCGGCGCGCAGCGCCAGCAGCTCGCGGGCGCGGTCGAGCGCTTCCGCGAAGCGTGCATCGTCGATCGGCTTGAGCAGATAGTCGATGGCGCGCAACTCGAACGCGCGCACCGCAAACCCGTCGTGCGCGGTCAGCAGGATCGACAGCGGCCGCTGCGCCGGCGGCAGCAGCGCCAGCACCTCCAGGCCGGACAGTCCGGGCATGCGCACATCGACGAAGGCCAGATCGACCGGCGCGGCGCGCAGGCCGTCGAGCGCGCTTTGGCCATCGGCATACTCGGCCACCACGCAGGCGTCCGCATGCGCCTGCAAACGCGCACGCACGCCGGCCCGCGCCAGCGGTTCGTCGTCGAGGATGGCAACGCGGATCATGGCGACGCCTCCGGCGTTCGATGCCCGTCGGGTTCGCGCCAGGGCAGATCCATGGCGACCCGGAACTCGCCGCCATCCGCATCTGCCGAGAACGCGTGATCGTCCGGATACAACGCCTGCAGGCGCTCGCGCAGATTGCGCAGGCCGATTCCTCCGCCATCGTCGGTATCGGTATCGGTATCGACTCGCCCATCGGCCACGTCGTTGATGATCTGCAACCGCAGGCGGTCGCCATCGCGCGACGCGGCGATCTCCAGCCGTCCCGCGCCCGCGCCAGGGGCGATGCCGTGGCGGATCGCGTTTTCGATCAGCGGTTGCAGCAGCAATCGTGGCGCCAATGCCCGCAGCACGTCCGGCCCGACCTGCCAGTGCAAGCGCAGGCGTTCACCGAGCCGTGCGCGTTCGATGTCCAGATAGTCCTCGGCGGCGGCGATCTCCTCGCCCAAAGGCACTTCGTGCGCCTGCGGCGCGGCCAGGGTGCCGCGCAGGAAATCACCCAGCCGCGCGATCATCGCCTGCGCCTCGGTGTTGCGCCGCTCCGCCACCAGCGCCGACACCGCATTGAGCGTGTTGAACAGGAAATGCGGCTGCAACTGGTAGCGCAGCGCACGCAGTTCCGCATCGCGCATCGCCGCGCGCGCCGCCAGATGCTGCGCCTGCTCGCGGCGCAGCCGGTAGGCATAGGCCAGCACCGCGTGCGCCGCGCCTGCGGCCAACAGCGCCAGCCAGCAGGATTCCAGCCCGCCCAGCAGCGACGTCCACTGCACGACGGGATCGCGCCGCCAGCCCATCGCGATGGCCAGCGACTGGCCGGCCAGATTGTTGGCCACCGCCATCGCGTAGGTCACGGCAAACACGACGCCCAGCAGCCGCCACCACGCCAGGCCGCGCCGCCACAACGCGCGTTGCAGCGCCGCCAGCGGGAGGCTCCACAGCAGGCACAGCCCCAGGTACAGGCTCTTGAAGACGGCCGCGTGGCCGTGCCCGAGATCCGGGATCACCATCAGCGCCAGCGAGGCGATGGCGGGCAATCCGGCCAGCAGCGCCAGCCAGAATGGCGGCTGCGCGGCGGTTGGCGGCGGCGATTCCTGCGTCATCGACAGCATCAAGGCCGGTGCACGGAATACAGCATCGACACGATCTTCCAGCCGTCGTCGGCCTTGACCAGTTGCCAGCTTTCGATACCACGGTTCTGCGCCACGCCGTCTTCCTCGTACACGTAATCGAAGCTCACGCTGGCCATCGCGCCGTCGGTGCGGATGTCGATGTCGGTGAAGCGCTCGCGCTGCGGCAGCTTCGCCGTTTCCACCATCGCCGCGAACTGTTCGTAGGCGCTCGGGCGAACCCGCTGCGCCTCCGGACGGCGCGCTTTCAGGCGGGCGTATTCGGCATCGCCGAGCACCGACGCCCAAGCGCTGGGCTGCGGCAGGAACAGGCTGCGCAGCGTCGCGCCGTCGCCGGCGACGATGGCCGCATCGAAGCGGCGGATCACCTCGCGCACCTGCGCCTCGGCCGCCGCGTCGTTCGGCGTTCTCGCGATCGCCGGCGCGCAGGCCAGCAGTGCTGCCGCCATGAAACTCCAACCCGCCTTGCGTCGTGCGTCCATCCGCCTGCCTCCTCGTGTCGTGGGATGCCGATTGGACGCCGCCGCCCGCACCGTTGTCGATGCGACTGCGGCGAACCGGTGGACGGTGCGGCGAACGGGTGGCGGCGGGGCTCCTGCGGCATACCGGCAACGCATCGTGATGCAGCGGAACGCAGGCGTGCGCAGCAAGGTTAAGTGCGCACGACAAGCGTGACAAGCGCCGCCAGTGCACGTCCGCCATGCGACACCGGGCGCCGTCGCCGACTGTCAGACGCAAGCTGCGGCCACCCGCATCGCCACGCCTGCCGCACTCGGATTTGACGCGTGTTGAAATTTGTAACAGTACTGTTATATTTGCGACATGAGCAAGACAACCACCCTCGGAAGCCTGTTGCGAGCACTCATCGAGCGGCTCGATCACGATGTCGAATTGCGCTACCAGTCCCACGGACTGGACTACCGGCCCCGATACACGCCGGTCGTGCGCGCATTGCAGGAGCTGGGTCCCGCATCCATCACTTCCATCGCGAACCACACCGGCATCCCCCATTCGGCGGTCAGCCAAACCGTGGCCCAGATGCACAAGAAGGGCTGGATCGCCTATTCCGAGGGACAGGACAAGCGCACGCGCATTGTCTCTCCCACAGCGCAACTGGACGCAGCGCTTCCAACACTACGTCGGGAATGGGAGATCACTCGCCGCGCGGCCGATGCCCTGGATGCGGAACTTTCCACGTCCTTGTCGGCGCTGCTCGTGGAAGCACACGCAGCCCTCGATCGCGCCCCGTTTTCGGCACGGGGACAAGACCAGACCGAATCCCCGCCCATCCATGCCCGTCATCGACGGAAAAGAGGCAAGCGCTCGTGAAAGGATCAATCCGTCATCTTCTGGCTGCACTGCTGCTCGCCACCGTGCATGCGACCTGGGCCCAGGATCGCCCGCCCCCTCTTACCCAAGCCGAAAAGCAGCAGGTCACTGCCTCGCTCGGCAAGCTGCTGGCCGAAACCTACGTCTTTCCCGAAATCGGCGAGAAAGCCGCCAGGCGCTTGACGAGCAACCTTGCCAGCGGCGCATACGACGCCATCGTCGATCCCGCCGAATTCGGGGATCGGCTGACTGCGGACGTGGTGGCAGTCACGGCGGACAAACATTTCCGGCTGGCCTTCGATCCGCAGCAAGTCGCCGAAGACCGGAAAGGCGCGCAGGACGAAGACAAAAGTCCCGAGGAACGGTTGGCGGACGCCCGCAAGGACAATTTCGGATTTGCCGACGTGCGCGTCCTCGACGGCAACATCGGCTATATCGACCTGACCGGCTTCGAGGATCTCGAATACGCCGCCGATACCGCAGCGGCGGCCATGGCGCTCGTGGCCAACACGGATGCGCTGATCATCGACCTGCGCAGGAATCATGGTGGGGATTCCGCAATGGCGCAGTTCCTTTCCAGCTATTTCTTCGATGCCGAATCCGTGCCGCTGTTCGACCTTCATGTCCGGAAGAAAAGCGAACAGGTACTCAGCCAATACCGCACACTCCCTTATGTTCCCGGCACCCGCACGCCGCACAGGGCTCTGTATGTCCTGACCAGCCAGTTCTCGTTTTCGGCCTCCGAGGGGTTCGCCTATTCCCTGCAAAACCGCAAGAAGGCGGTCATCGTCGGGGAAACTACCGGCGGCGGCGCGAACATGTGGACCGGCATGGTCGTCAGCGATCGGTTCTACGCGCATATGCCCACGACCGCACCGATCGACCCGCTCACCGGAACGAACTGGGAAGGAACCGGCGTCATACCCGACATCGCCGTGCCCGCGCAAGACGCGCTGATGGTGGCCCACGCGAAGGCGCTCGAAAACCTCGCGTCCACCCATCCGGAAGAGCGGGACCGCTATCGCTGGTACTTGATCGGCGTAGAGGCAAAAATGCACCCGATCGCCATCGAGCCGGCGACGCTGCGCTCGTTCACCGGCACGTTCGGGCCCCTTGCGATCAGCCTGGATGCCGGAAAACTGTTCCTTGAAAACAGAGGCAGCAAAAGCGAGCTGTTTGCCATCGACCGCGATCTGTTCGGCGTCGAGGAATTTGGCTATTTCCGGCTCGGATTCGTTCGGGAAAACGGCAGGATCACCGCCCTTGTCGTCCAAAACGACAACGGGACTTCAAGAAGATACAAGAAAGAGATGCATGAACCCGCACCGCTGGAATGACCGTCGCCGGTGTCCCGGCGGAGCGATTCCAAGGGTTCCAAGGGTTCCAAGCCATCCGGAACCATTCGCCTGATTCCGTGCGTCCATCCGCACGCATCATCCTGCCGCAGGATGCCCCAACCCGCCACAACCACTCAGTCCTGCGGCGTATCGTCGAGATAGGTGTAGGCGGTCAGGCCGGCTTCCAGCGCGGCTTTCAGCGCCTCGCTCTCGGCGGCCGGCAGATGCGCCGCATCCACCTTCGCGTTGTAGGCATTGCGCAGGTCGGCCAGCTTGTAGCCCACGTAGTCCAGCATCACGTCGGTGGTATCGCCGCGCCGCTGCTGGCCGATGACGTAGCCCTCGCCCTCGCAGCGCACCTCTATTGCGTCGGTATCGCCGAACAGGTTGTGGATGTCGCCGAGGATTTCCTGATACGCGCCGACGAGGAAGAAGCCGAGCCGGTAGTTCTCGCCCTTGCGCAATTCGTGCAGCGGCAGCGAGGAATCGAGGTCTTCATTCTCGACGTAGGTATCGATCTTGCCGTCGGAGTCGCAGGTCAGGTCGGCGATGATGCCGCGTCGGGTCGGCGCCTCAAGTAGACGCTCGATCGGCACGATCGGGAACACCTGATCGATCGCCCACACGTCCGGCATCGACTCGAACACGCTGAAGTTGACGAAATACTTGTCCACCAGCCGCTCGTTGAGTTCGTCCAGCAGGTCACGGTGACTCTTTTCGTCGTAGGTCAGGCGCGCCTTCACCGCGTGCGCAACCGCGTAGAACAGATCGTCGATGCGCGCGCGCTGCACCAGATCGAGTTGGCCCAGCGCGTAAAGGCTCAAGCCTTCGGCATGCGCCTGCGTGGCCTCGTGGAACACTTCCACCGCCGGGCGCTGCGCCATTTCCTCGTGCAATTCGCGCAGTTGGCGCACCGGGTTGGATTCGTCGTCGTGCGATTCCGGCACGCGGCCTTCCGGCGCTTGCTCCACTTCGCTCACGTTGGTCACCAGCACCGCGTGATGCGCGGTCATCGCGCGGCCACATTCGGTGAGGATGCGCGGCGGCGTCAGGCCTTCGCTCTGACAGGCCTCCGCCAGCGGCTGCACGATGCTCGACGCATAGTGATGGATGCCGTAGTTGACCGAATTGTAGGAACGCGAGCGCGTGCCTTCGTAGTCGATGCCGAGGCCGCCGCCGACATCGACATGACTGATCTGCGCGCCGAGGCGCGAGAGTTCGACGAAGTAGCGCGTCGCCTCGCGCATGCCGGCGGCGATGTCGCGCACGTTGCTGATCTGGCTGCCCATGTGGAAGTGCAGCAGCTTGAGGCAATCGCCCATGCCGGAATCGCGCAACTCCTTCCACAGCGTCAGCAGTTGGCGCGGATCGAGGCCGAACTTGGCCTTGTCGCCACCGCTGTTCTGCCACTTGCCCGCACCCAGCGAGGCCAGCCGCATGCGCACGCCGAGGCCCGGCTTCACGCCCAGCGCCGCCGCTTCTTCCAGCGCCACTTTCAGCTCGGAAGGCTTCTCGATGACGATGAAGGTTTCCAGCCCCAGCTTGCGACCGATCAGCGCCAGCCGGATGTATTCGCGATCCTTGTAGCCGTTGCAGACGATCAACCCGCCCGGACGCGACAGCGCCAGCACCGCCATCAACTCCGGCTTGCTGCCAGCTTCAAGACCAAAACCTTCGCCGTGGTGCGAGGCCAGCGTGCCGGTCACGCCGGCGTGCTGGTTGACCTTGATCGGATAGATCGCGGTGTAGCTCCCG
>JAFEBZ010000130.1 GCA_018242405.1 Pseudomonadota bacterium
ACAATGGTGCATCGCACAAACGGATAGTCATCATGGGTCTCGACCTCGTCAGCACCGGCAAGAACCCGCCGGACGAAATCAACGTCATCATCGAAATTCCGAAGGACGCCGAGCCGGTCAAGTACGAAGTCGACAAGGCCAGCGGCGCGATCTTCGTCGACCGCATCCTGTCGACGCCGATGCGCTACCCGTGCAACTACGGCTACGTCCCGCACACCGTCTGCGGCGACGGCGACCCGGCCGACGTGCTGGTGATCCTGCCGCTGCCGCTGGTGCCGGGTTCGGTGATCCGCTGCATCCCGGTCGGCGTGTTGAAGATGACCGACGAGGCCGGCAGCGACGAGAAGATCATCGCGGTGCCGGTGCCGAAGATCTTCGGCGGCTATTCGCACATCTCCGATATCGAGCAGGTGTCGAAGCACTGGCTGGAACGCATCGGCCACTTCTTCGAGCACTACAAGGATCTCGAGAAGGGCAAGTGGGTGAAGCTCGATGGCTGGGGCAATGCGGCGGAAGCCAAGCAGGTGCTGGTCGACTCGATGAAGCGCTACGAAGAGAGCGCCGACAAGCCGAATTTCTGATACAAGTTGTCACGCGCTGGCCGCGCAGCGAACGGAGCTCGAGGGGGTGACCTTCGCTCCGCGGCCAACGATTCCCGCAATCCGAAATCAGCCGCTTCCAAATGCCCCACTCCCCCCTCGTTCAAGCGCGACGTCGACGCGCTGTCCAGCCATGACCGACTTCCGCAGTCGCACCTGGCGTGGAACGATCCATTACAAGGCCGTCACGCAGTGGTGGGCCAACACGTTCCTCATTCAAGCCGACATCGGGCCCTTCTATTCCCAGGAGGCCGCCGATCGATTCGTCAACCACGCGCTGGTGATTCAGCGACACGGCAACCAGCTCTCGATCATCAATGAAAAGCTGAGGCGATCCTTCCACGTTGCCGATCGGAACGTGGAAATCAGGAAATTGGGGGCCGCGAACATCTCGAAACGCGTCGTCAATACCCGCGATTTCGATCGCATGGAAATCCCGATTCGTCGTTTCGCAGAATTCGAAGACCTCCGCGACAGCGACTTTACCTACATCGGTTCCAAGGTCGTTGCCGCCCTCGCCGGCAACGACCCGATCACCCGGCCCACCGGCATCGAGGGCGGCTGGTGATGAATCCTACTTCTTTGCCGGCACCACCGGCTGATTGCTGCCGGCCTGGTACGGATACTTCGCGAACACCGCGGTGATCGTCTTGTCGATGTCGGCAGCTCGTTCCTGCGCGTTCATCCGCGTCACCGTCGAAATCGCATCGCCGGTCCAGACCATGCGGTTCTGCCTCGCATCCACCAGGTCGATGCTCAACGTGCCTTCCTGGTAGCGGCTGACCTGCATCTGGTCGTACCACACCGGCACCGCGACGTAGGCGCGACGGCGATAGCTGTAGAGGAACTGGACGTCGCTCATCGGCACGCTGTACACGGCGGTGCGATCGCGCACCACGCCCTGGAAGTTGACCTGCAGATCGGGCGACTTCTCGCTGTAGGTGTAACCGTGCGCGGTCATTTCGCGACGGATGTTGTCCTTGATGCGATCGGTGATCCAGCTGGAATAACCGGACTGTTCCATCGCGATCGGCTGGTAGAAGCCCCAGCTGCGATAGCGACCGAAATCGGCGGTCGGATCCTGGTCGGTCTTGACGTAGGGACCGCTGGCGCAAGCCGCCAGCAGCAAGGTGGCGGCCAGCATTGCCGCCGTTGCGATCTTCTTGAACATGATGGGCACTCCCGTTGCGTCCATGCGCGCAGTGTATGACGAGCGCCGTGATCGGCGCATGTCATCCCGGCGCCGTTGTCGTGCGTTCACCGGGGTAAGCCGGAAGTGTGAACCAGGTACCGCGCCTTATTCGGCGCGGTACACCTGCCCACCCTGTTCGAGGAATTCCTTCGACTTCTCGGCCATGCCCGCTTCCAGCGCGGCGACTTCCTCGACGCCGTGTTCGGCGGCGTAGTCGCGCACGTCCTGGGTGATTTTCATCGAGCAGAAATGCGGACCGCACATCGAGCAGAAATGCGCCAGCTTGTGCGCATCCTTGGGCAGCGTTTCATCGTGGAATTCCTTGGCCTTCTCGGGATCGAGGCCGAGGTTGAACTGGTCTTCCCAGCGGAACTCGAAGCGCGCTTTCGACAATGCGTTGTCGCGCACTTGTGCGCCGGGATGGCCCTTGGCGAGATCGGAAGCATGCGCGGCGATCTTGTAGGCCATGATGCCGTCGCGCACGTCCTGGCGATTGGGCAGGCCGAGGTGTTCCTTCGGTGTGACGTAGCAGAGCATCGCGGTGCCGTACCAGCCGATCATCGCCGCGCCAATCGCGGACGTGATGTGGTCGTAGCCCGGCGCGATATCGGTGGTCAGCGGGCCGAGCGTGTAGAACGGCGCCTCGCCGCACTCGCGCAACTGCTTGTCCATGTTTTCCTTGATCAGCTGCATCGGCACGTGGCCGGGGCCTTCGATCATGGTCTGCACGTCGTGCTTCCACGCGATCTTGGTCAACTCGCCGAGCGTTTCCAGTTCACCGAACTGCGCGGCATCGTTGGCGTCGGCGATCGAACCCGGACGCAGGCCATCGCCCAGCGAGAAGGCCACGTCATAGGCCTTCATGATCTCGCAGATGTCCTCGAAATGCGTGTAGAGGAAGTTTTCCTTGTGATGCGCGAGGCACCACTTGGCGAGGATCGAACCACCGCGCGAAACGATGCCGGTCACGCGCTTGGCGGTCAGCGGCACGTAGCGCAGCAGCACGCCGGCGTGGATGGTGAAGTAATCGACCCCCTGCTCCGCCTGTTCGATCAGCGTGTCGCGGAAGATTTCCCAGGTCAGCTCCTCGGCGCGACCATCGACCTTTTCCAGCGCCTGGTAGATCGGCACCGTGCCGATCGGGACCGGAGAATTGCGGATGATCCACTCGCGGGTTTCATGGATGTGCTTGCCGGTGGAGAGATCCATCACGGTGTCGCCACCCCAGCGGATCGCCCACACCAGCTTCTCGACTTCTTCTGCAATCCCCGACGACACCGCGCTGTTGCCGATGTTGGCGTTGATCTTGGTCAGGAAGTTGCGACCGATGATCATCGGCTCGCTTTCGGGATGGTTGATGTTGTTGGGGAGGATGGCGCGACCGCGCGCGATCTCGTCGCGCACGAATTCCGGGGTGATGATCTTCTGGATGTTGGCGCCGAAGGATTCACCCGGATGCTGGCGCAGCAGGTGGGCTTCGCGCACGGCTTCGAGACGCTGGTTCTCGCGGATCGCGACGAATTCCATTTCCGGGGTGACGATGCCGCGCTTGGCGTAATGCATCTGCGAGACGTTGGCGCCATCTTTGGCACGACGCGGCAACACGCGATTCGGAAAACGCACGATGTCGAGCTTGGGATCGTGCTCGCGGGCGCGGCCGAACTCGGAGCTCAACGCCGAGAGTTGCTCGGTATCGCCACGTTCCTCGATCCACTTCGCGCGCAGCGCCGGCAGGCCGATGGCGAGATCGATGCTGGCGTCGGGATCGGTATAGGGACCGGAGCAGTCGTAGACGGAAACCGGAGGATTGTCCTCTCCACCAAACAGCGTCGGCGTCCTGGTCAGCGCGATCTCGCGCATCGGCACGCGCAGGTCAGGGCGCGAGCCTTCGACGTGGATCTTGCGCGAACCGGGAATCGGACGCGTCACCTCGGACGAAAGCTGTTCGGCCTGGCGCAGGAGTTCGGTGGGAAGGGCATTCATCGCATTCGTCCTGTAGGTAGCCGCGCAGGGCGGCGGTCTTGAACGAAGCGAAGGCGCAGGCGGCTGGTCGCCGCTGCGAAGCTCCCTACGGCGGTTTCAACCGCGTCAGGTTCGAAGGGTGTTTCTCAACCACCGGCCGGTGGTACCCCCGCTTCAGGGCGAATTAGACCATATCGGGCCGGATCACGCGTTCAGACGCCGTCCAAAAGAGCCCGATCGCGTACCGCACCCTTGTCGGCACTGGTCGCCAGCAACGCATAGGCCTTGAGCGCGGTCGAAACCTTGCGGGCGCGTTGCTGGGCGGGCTTCCAGCCGCGCGCGTCCTGTTCGGTGCGACGCGCGGCGAGTTGCGCTGCATCCACCAGCAGTTGAATCGAACGCTGCGGAATGTCGATGCGGATGCGATCACCATCGCGCACCAGCCCGATCGCGCCACCCGCAGCGGCTTCCGGCGAGACATGGCCGATCGACAGCCCGGAGGTGCCGCCGGAAAAACGCCCGTCGGTGAGCAGCGCGCATTGCTTGCCCAGCCCTTTCGATTTCAGGTACGAGGTCGGATAGAGCATCTCCTGCATGCCCGGCCCGCCCTTCGGTCCTTCGTAGCGGATCACCACCACGTCGCCCGGTTGCACTTCATCACCAAGGATGTTTTTCACCGCCGCGTCCTGGCTTTCGTAGACGCGCGCGATGCCTTCGAAGACGTGGATCGATTCGTCGACGCCGGCGGTCTTCACCACGCAACCATCGATGGCGATGTTGCCGTGGAGCACCGCGAGTCCGCCTTCCTTTGAATAGGCATGTTTGACATCGCGAATGCAGCCTTCGGCGCGATCGCGGTCGAGCGTCGGCCAGCGCGTCGCCTGGCTGAAAGCCACCTGTGTCGGAATGCCGGCAGGTCCGGCCTTGTAGAAGGTGGCGACGCTTTCATCCCCATTTTGAGTGATGTCCCACTTGGCGATGGCGTCGCCCAGCGTCTTCGCATGCACGGTGGCGACGTCGGCGTGCAGCAGCCCACCGCGTGCGAGTTCACCGAGAATGGAAATGATTCCGCCGGCGCGATGCACGTCCTCGATGTGGTACTTCTGCGTGTTCGGCGCGACCTTGCACAGCTGCGGCACGCGCTTGGACAGACGATCGATGTCGCGCAGGGTGAAATCGACCTCGGCTTCCTGCGCCGCCGCCAGCAGGTGGAGGATGGTGTTGGTCGATCCGCCCATCGCGATGTCGAGCATCATCGCGTTCTCGAAGGCTTTGAAGGTCGCGATGCCGCGCGGCAATGCGCGTTCGTCTTCCGCGCCATACCAGCGGTGGCAGAGCTCGACTGCGGTGCGCGCGGCCTGCAGGAACAGTTGTTCGCGATCGGCGTGGGTGGCGACCACGGTGCCGTTGCCGGGCAATGCCAGTCCCAATGCTTCCATCAGGCAGTTCATCGAATTCGCGGTGAACATGCCGCTGCACGACCCGCAAGTCGGGCAGGCGCTGCGTTCGACTGCCGCGACATCTTCATCGCTCACCTTGGGATCGGCGGCCATCACCATCGCATCGACCAGGTCGAGCTTGTGGTCGGCGAGGCGTGTCTTGCCCGCTTCCATCGGCCCACCCGACACGAACACCGCCGGGATGTTCAATCGCAACGCCGCCATCAGCATGCCGGGCGTGATCTTGTCGCAATTGGAAATGCACACCAGCGCGTCGGCGCAATGCGCGTTGACCATGTACTCGACGGAGTCGGCGATGATTTCGCGCGACGGCAACGAATAGAGCATGCCGTCGTGACCCATGGCGATGCCGTCATCAACGGCAATGGTGTCGAACTCGCGCGCGACACCACCGACGCGTTCGATCTCGCGTGCGACGAGTTGCCCGAGGTCCTTCAAGTGCACGTGCCCCGGCACGAATTGCGTGAACGAATTCGCGATCGCGATGATCGGCTTGCCGAAGTCGCCGTCCTGCAATCCGGTGGCGCGCCACAACGCGCGCGCGCCGGCCATGTTGCGGCCGTGGGTGGAAGTGCGGGAACGATAGTCGGGCATCACTGCAACCTGCTGGAAATTCGCGGAAAAGTACTGGCAAGCCTGATTCTGCGGCGTTTTCATGGTTTCAGTTGCAACGATGCCTAATAAGAAATCGGCATAACGCGGCCTGTTGACAAGCGTATTCACCGCGTGTTTCTCTCCTATCCATGCTGCGTTGCCACATGCCACTTGCCAGCGACACCCCGACCGCCCTTTCGGCGGCCGTCCTTGTACTCGTCCTTATTACCTCGCCCACAGGTGCGGGACGATCCGGCGTGTAAGACCAGAAACAAACGACCGAATCGCTAAACCCCGCACCGCAAGGTGCGGGGTTTTTCGTTTTCGGCGTCGAAATTCCAAACGAAACCCTCTCACCCACCAACGGAACATCGCCATGACCAGCAACAAACCTCGCATCGCCATCGTCGGTTACGGAAGTCAGGGCCGCGCCCATGCGCTCAACCTTCGTGATTCCGGTTTCGACGTCACCGTCGGCCTTCGACCGGGCGGCCCCACCGAAATGAAGGCGAAAGCCGACGGCTTCACGGTGAAAACGCCTGCGGAGGCGGTGAAGGACGCCGAACTCGTCGCCGTGCTCACGCCGGACATGGTGCAGCCGCAGCTCTACGGTGAAGTGATCGAACCGAACATCGCCAAGGGCGCCTGTCTGCTGTTCGCGCACGGCTTCAACGTGCATTACGGCCAGATCACCCCGCGCGAAGACCTCGATGTCGTGCTGGTCGCACCCAAGGGTCCGGGCGCGCTGGTGCGTCGCGAATACGAAATCGGCCGCGGCGTGCCGTCGGTCTACGCAGTGCACCAGGACAAGAGCGGCAAGGCCGAGCAACTCGCGCTGACGTATTGCGCGGGCATCGGTGGCGCGCGCCAGAATGCGATCAGGACGACGTTCAAGGAAGAGACCGAAACCGATCTCTTCGGCGAGCAGGCCGTGCTCTGTGGTGGCGCGACCAAGCTGGTGCAGGCCGGCTGGGAAACGCTGGTGGAAGCCGGTTACCAGCCGGAAGTCGCCTATTACGAGTGCCTGCACGAACTGAAGCTGATCGTCGACCTGTTCTACGAAGGCGGCATCACCCGCATGCACGAGTTCATCAGCGAAACCGCGCAATACGGCGCGCTCACCCGCGGCCCATACGTGGTCGACGACAACACCCGCGCGCAGATGAAGAAGGTGCTGACCGAAATCCAGGACGGCACCTTCGCCCGCCAGTGGATCGCCGAATACGCCGCCGGAAACGCCAACTACAAGGCGATGAAGCAGGCCGATCTCGACCATCCGATCGAAGCGGTCGGCAAGAAGCTGCGCGCCAACATGAAGTGGCTGGCGTCGTCGCAAGCGCAACCGGCCAAGCCGGCGCCGCAGGCCGCACCGCAGAGCGAGGCCGCCTGATGAACGGTGCCCGCTGGCTTGCGCAGGCGCTTGTCGCGGAAGGCGTGGATGTGTTGTTCGGGTATCCGGGCGGCACGATCATGCCTTTCTACGACGCCCTCCATGACGCACCGGAACTGAAGCACGTCCTGGTACGCCACGAACAGGGTGCGGCGTTCGCCGCGAATGGCTTTGCGCGCGCCAGCGGGCGCGTCGGTGTCTGCGTCGCGACCTCGGGTCCGGGCGCATCGAACCTGGTCACCGGGATTGCCGACGCAATGCTGGATTCGGTGCCGATGGTGGTGATCACCGGACAGGTGCCGACAGCGTTGATGGGCACCGATGCCTTCCAGGAACTCGACGTGTTCGGGATGACGATGCCGATGGTGAAGCACAGCTTCATCGCGCGCCGCGTCGATGATCTGCCGCGCATGGTCGGCGAAGCGTTCCGGATCGCGCGTTCGGGGCGTCCCGGCCCGGTGCTGATCGATCTGCCCAAGGATGTGCAACTCGCCGATGCCACGCACCTGCCGAAACACGCACCGCTCGCCGTCGATGCGACGGAAGCGCCGATGGATGCCTCGCTGCACGAAGCATTGGCGTTGATCTCGCAAGCCGATCGCCCGGTGATCTATGGCGGTGGCGGCATCGCGCTGGGCGATGCGTTGCCGGCGTTCCGCACCTTCGTCGATGCCACGCAGATCCCGACGGTGCTGACGCTGAAGGGCCTGGGTGCGTTGCCGACGAAGCATCCGCTGAATCTCGGCATGCTGGGCATGCACGGCAGTCGCGCCGCCAACCTGGCGGTGCAGGAATGCGACGTGCTGATCGTGGTCGGCGCGCGCTTCGACGATCGCGCCACCGGCAAGCTCGCCGAATTCGCGCCGAACGCGCGCGTCGTCCACATGGACATCGACGCCTGCGAAATCGGCAAGCTGCGCCATGCCGATGCCGCCGTGCGCGGCGACATCATCACCACGCTCACCAAACTGACGCTGCCATGCGCGGCGCAGTTGCACGGTCGCCACGGCGTCGCGCGTCGCCAATGGCGCGCGCATTGCCAGGAGCGTGCGCACACGCACGCCGCACGATACGACGCACCCGGTGACGGCGTGTTCGCGCCGGCAATGCTGAAGCGGCTGTCGGAACTCGCGCCCGACGCCATCGTGTCCTGCGATGTCGGCCAGCACCAGATGTGGGTGGCGCAGCACTGGCAGCTCGATGATCCGCGCAAGCACCTCACCAGCGGCGCGCTCGGCGCGATGGGTTTCGGTTTGCCAGCCGCCCTCGGCGCACAACTCGCACTTGATAAAAGCGGGACCCCGGACGCGCAGGTGATCTGCGTCAGCGGCGATGGCTCGTTCCTGATGAACGTGCAGGAACTGGCGACGCTGCGTCGCTACGACCTGCCGGTAAAGATCGTGTTGATCGACAACCAGGCGCTGGGCATGGTCCGCCAGTGGCAGGAATTGTTCTTCGACAAGCGTTATTCCGAGATCGACCTGTCCGACAACCCCGATTTCGGCGCGGTCGCGCGGGCCTTCGGCATCGAAGCGTTGCACGTCGAGCGCGCCGCCGACATCGATGCGGCGATGCAGGCGTTGCTCGCCGCCAAGGGCCCGGCCCTGCTCCACGTTGCAATCGACACCGCCTCGAACGTCTGGCCTTTGGTGCCGCCGAATCGCAACAACGCCGAGATGCTGGATGAAAGCCGGCTCGACCCGCAACTCGACGCGGCCTCCACGCCGCATCCCCACCAGGAGAAATCCCGTGCGCTATCAGCTTGATCTCACCCTGCGCCAGGCCGAGGGCGCACTCGCGCGGGTGCTCGGCACCACCGAACGCCGCGGCTTCTCGCCGGTGAGCGTGGATGGCGAAACCCAGGCCGATGGCGATCGCTGGCACCTGCGGATGACGGTAGAAGGCGAACGCGCGCCGGAATCGCTGCAGCAGCAGCTGGCGAAGCTGTACGACTGCCTCGCCGTGGAGGTGTCGCCATGTCGCTGAACGAAGCCGACGTCGCCATGCATGC
The DNA here is from genome assembly GCA_018242405.1 of Pseudomonadota bacterium. Taxonomy (GTDB): domain Bacteria; phylum Pseudomonadota; class Gammaproteobacteria; order Xanthomonadales; family Xanthomonadaceae; genus Solilutibacter. Next base: position 9,209 of record JAFEBZ010000130.1, read on the forward strand.
CTGCGTCTGAGCCATGGACAGCGACGTATCCACCGCATTGCCCGTGACCGCCGCCGACGTGCTGGCGGCACAGGCACGGCTGCGTCGCTATCTCGATCCCACGCCGCTGCACTACGCCGAACGTTTCGGCTGCTGGCTGAAGCTGGAAAACCTGCAGCGCACCGGCTCGTACAAGGTCCGCGGCGCGATGAACGCACTGCTGGCGATGCGCGAACGCGGCGACACCCGCACCACCATCGCAGCTTCGGCCGGTAATCATGCACAGGGGTTGGCGTGGGCCGCCTATCGTCTCGGCATGCAGGCGATCACGGTGATGCCGCGTTGCGCGCCCGAAACCAAGATCGCCGGCGTTGCCCACTGGGGCGCGACCGTGCGCCTGCACGGCGACAGTTACGACGAAGCCAAGGCCTTCGCTGCCGAACTCGCCGCGCAACACGATTACCGATTGCTGTCGGCCTTCGACGATCCCGACGTGATCGCCGGCCAGGGCACGGTCGGACTGGAAATCGCCTCACTGATGCCCGACGTGGTGCTGGTGCCGATCGGTGGTGGCGGCCTCGCTTCCGGCGTGGTGCTGGCGCTGAAGTCGCAGGGGGTACGCGTGATCGGTGCGCAGGTCGAGCATGTCGATTCGATGGCGCGCGCATTGCGCGGCGATGCCGAAATCCGCGAACCGGCAACGACGCTGGCCGACGGTGTGCGGGTGAAGGTGCCAGGGATGTTGACGCAACAGGTGTTGCGCGAATGGCTGGACGACGTGGTGATCGTGCGCGAGGCCGAATTGCGCGAAACCCTGGTGCGGCTGGCGCTGGAAGAACACGTGATCGCCGAAGGCGCTGGCGCACTGGCGCTAGCGGCCGGCCGGCGCGTCGCCGGCAAGCGCAAATGTGCGGTGGTCTCCGGCGGCAATGTCGATGCCGGCGTGCTGGCGCAATTGCTGCGCGATGTGCGCACGCGTCCGCCGCGCAAGCCGCGTCGCCGCGTGCAGGAACCGTTGCCGGCAACACCGGCGCGAACGCTCGACGAATTGACCGTCGCCGCGCGCCGTCGCTCACGACTTAGACCGGCTGTCGTGGCGACGAACACCGCCGCAACAGCCCGGACCGCCACTCCCTCTTTTGCATCCACGCCAACCGAGATCGCCTGACGTGAACGATTCCTCCCCCAGCGACGTAACCCGCATCGCCCCGCAACCCATTCGCATCTTCGACACGACCTTGCGTGATGGCGAGCAATCGCCCGGTTTCACCATGAACGCCGAACAGAAGATCCTGTTCGCGCACACCCTGGCCGATCTCGGCGTCGACATCATCGAAGCCGGATTCCCCAACAGCTCTCCCGCCGATTTCAACGCGGTGCGCACGATTGCCCGTGAAGTGCGCGGCAGCGCCATCGCCGCACTGGCGCGCTGCCACCCCGCCGACATCGAGGCCTGCGCCAGCGCGTTGCAGCAGGCCGCGTCGCCGCGCATCCACGTCTTCATCTCCACCAGCCCGCTGCATCGCCAGCACAAGCTCGGCATGAGCCGCGAACAGGTGATCGAACACGCGATCATGGGCGTATCGCTGGCGCGCAAGCACGTCGATGACGTCGAGTTCTCCGCCGAAGACGCCTCGCGCACCGAGCGCGAATTCCTGGTCGAAGTGTTCAATGCCGCGGTCGAAGCTGGCGCGCGCACGCTCAATGTCCCCGACACCGTTGGCTACGGCACGCCCGGCGAGATTCGTGCGTTGTTCGAATACCTGCGCGCGAATGTCAAAGGCGCGGACAACGTGGTGTTCAGCACCCACTGCCACAACGACCTCGGCCTCGCCGTCGCCAATTCGCTGGCCGCAGTCGAAGGCGGCGCGCGCCAGATCGAATGCGCGATCAACGGCATCGGCGAACGCGCCGGCAACGCCGCACTGGAGGAACTGGTGATGGCACTGAAGGTGCGCGGCGGCTGGTACGACGCGACTACCCGCATCGACACCACGCGACTGCTCGCGACCTCGCGCCTGCTGTCGCGAATCACCGGCATCCAGGTCCAGCGCAACAAGGCAATCGTCGGCATCAATGCCTTCGCCCACGAATCCGGCATCCACCAGCACGGCATGCTGAAGAATCGCGACACCTACGAAATCATGCGTCCACAGGATGTCGGCTGGGAGGATTCGCAACTGGTGCTGGGTCGCCACAGCGGCCGCGCCGCCGTCGCCGATCGCCTGCGCAAGTTGGGTTACGTGCTGGAAGACGCACAGCTCGACCAGCTGATCGTCGACGCGAAGGCACTGACGCTGACCCAGCACGCGATCAGTGATCGCGACCTGCAGCGACTGGTCGAAGGCGAGCAGTTCGGACCGGGCTGGCGCGTGTCGGCGCTGAGCCTGACCGATTACGGCAAACGCACCCGCGCCCACGTCGATCTTTCCGATCCCGATGGTCGCCACGTCATCCACAGCGCCGAAGGCGAAGGCCCGGTCGCGGCGATGTTCGCGGCGCTGGCGCAGGCCACCGGCGTCGACTTCGTGCTCGACAGCTACGAAGTGCACAGCATGGGCGTCGGCGCGGATGCGCGCGGCGAAGCCAACCTAGGCGCCCGCATCGATGGCGAAGTCATGACCGGGCAAGGCACCAGTCGCGACGTGCTGGAAGCGAGCGCGATCGCCTGGCTCGACATCGCCAACCGCGTGTTGCGCGGAACCAAAGCCGAGCCGCGCATCGCCGCCCACGCCTGAACCCAACTTCCTCCACATCTCAACGAATGAATACTTCCATGCCCCGGACACTGCTCGACAAATTGTGGGATGCACACGTCGTCGCGCCCGAACACGACGGCGTCCCCGCCGTGCTCTACATCGACCTCCACCTGATCCACGAAGTCACTTCACCGCAGGCCTTCGCCGAACTCGAGGCACGCGGACTGAAGCTGCACCGCGCCGATCGCACCAAGGCCACGCTCGATCATTCGACGCCGACCCTGCCCGCCGATACCAACGGCAACCAGCCCTACATCAGTGATGCCGCACGCGCCCAGGTGGACACGCTGCGCGACAACTGCCGTAAATTCGGCGTCGAGCTGTTCGACTACGGCAGCGAGCATCGCGGCATCGTCCACGTCATCGGCCCGGAGCTGGGACTGACGCAGCCGGGCATGGCCATCGTCTGCGGCGACAGCCACACCGCCACCCACGGCGCGTTCGGCGCACTGGCGTTCGGCATCGGCACCAGCGAAGTCGGTCACGTCATGGCGACGCAAAGCCTGCTGCAGCACAAGCCGAAGACGCTGGCGATCACCATCGACGGCGAACTCGCGCCCGGCGTCACCGCGAAGGATCTGATCCTGCACGTGATCGGCGTGATCGGCGTCAACGGCGGCACCGGCCATGTGATCGAATATCGCGGCTCGACCATCCGCGCGTTGTCGATGGACGAACGCATGACCATCTGCAACATGTCGATCGAAGCCGGCGCGCGCGCGGGCCTGATTGCGCCCGACGACACCACCTTCGACTACCTGCGTGGCCTGCCGCGCGTGCCGCAAGGCGCAGCCTTCGATGCCGCCGTCGCGCAATGGCGCGAATTCCGCAGCGATGACGGCGCGGTGTTCGACCGCGAAGTGAAGATCGACGCGCGCGCCATCCGCCCGACCATCACCTGGGGTACCCATCCCGGCCAGGTCGTTGCGCTCGATGCCCATGTTCCCGCCGACAACGACAGCGATGTCGACAAGGCGCGTCATTACATGGGTTGGGATGCCGGCGCAGCGGTGGCCGGCCGTGCCGTCGACGTGGTCTTCATCGGCAGCTGCACCAATTCGCGCCTGAGCGACCTGCGTGCCATGGCCGAGGTGTTGCGCGGTCGCCAGGTGCATCCGCGCGTGCGCATGCTGGTCGTGCCCGGCTCGGGACAGGTGAAACGCGATGCCGAAGCCGAAGGCATCGATGCGATCGTGCGCGCCGCCGGCGCCGAATGGCGCGAACCCGGTTGCTCGATGTGCATCGCGATGAACGGCGATCTGGTCGGGCCAGGACAACTCGCCGTCTCCACCAGCAATCGCAATTTCGAAGGCCGCCAGGGCAAGGGCGCGCGCACGGTGCTGGCATCGCCGGCCACCGCCGCCGCCTGCGCCGTCGCCGGCGAAATCACCGATCCCCGCATGTTCCTCAACTCGGAGGCCGCGTAATGGCCGCGTTCACCACACTCGTTTCGCGCACCGTCGTGCTGCGCCAGCGCAACATCGACACCGACCAGATCATTCCCGCGCGCTTCCTCACCACCACCGAACGCAAGGGCCTCGGCAAGTTCGCCTTCAGCGACTGGCGCCATCTTCCCGATGGCTCGCCTGACCCCGCGTTTCCGTTCAACCAGTTCGCCAACGCCAGCGCGCGCATCCTGGTCGCCGGTCGCAATTTCGGCTGCGGCTCCTCGCGCGAACACGCACCGTGGGCGCTGACCGATCTCGGCCTGCGCGCGGTGATCAGCAGCGAGATCGCCGACATCTTCCGCAGCAACGCGCTGAAGAACGGCCTGCTGCCGATCGTGCTCGACGACGCCGTCGTCAACGAACTGCTCGACAGCCCCGGCATCGAACTATCGATCGATGTTGCCGCGCGCAGCGTCACCCTGCCCGATGGCCGCAGCTTCCAGTTCCCGCTGGACGCGTTCGCGCAGACCTGCCTGCTCGAAGGCGTCGACCAGCTCGGCTATCTGCTGAAACAACTTCCTGCCATCGAGCGCTTTGAGAGCGCCCGACAACACGCGCCCGTGGAGGCCGCCCATGCAAGCTGAAATCCTCGTCCTGCCCGGCGACGGCATCGGCCCCGAAGTCACCGCCGCCGCGGTTGCGGTGCTGCGCGACGTCGGCGCGCGCCATGGCCATGAATTCACCTTCACCGAAAAACTGATCGGCGGCGCCGCGATCGACGCCGCGGGTGACCCGTTGCCTGCTGACGCGCTTGCTGCCGCAAAGAAGGCCGATGCCGTGCTGCTTGGCGCGGTCGGCGGCCCGAAGTGGTCGGATCCAAAGGCGAAAGTGCGCCCGGAACAGGGGCTGCTCGCGATCCGGAAAGGGCTCGGGCTCTACGCCAACCTGCGCCCGGTAAAGCCGCATCCGGTCGCGTTTTCCGCATCGCCGATCAAGCCGCACCTGCTGCAGGGCGTCGACATGATCGTCGTGCGCGAACTCACCGGCGGCATCTATTTTGGCGACAAGCAGCGCACGGAAAATTCGGCGAGCGACCTGTGCACCTATAGCGTCGGCGAGGTCGAACGCGTGATCCGCCACGCCTGCCGCCTCGCCATGCAACGCAGCCAGCGCGTGACTTCGGTCGACAAGGCCAACGTACTGGAAACCTCGCGGCTGTGGCGCGAGGTCGCGACCCGTGTCGTCCGCGACGAATTCCCCGAGATCACGCTTGAACACCAACTGGTCGATTCGATGGCGATGCACCTGCTGGCGCGTCCGCGCGAGTACGACGTCATCGTCACCGAGAACATGTTCGGCGACATCCTCACCGATGAAGCGTCGATGCTGGCGGGGTCGATGGGACTCTTGCCGTCGGCATCGCTGGGCGAAGGCCGCGTCGGACTCTACGAACCGATCCACGGCTCCGCACCCGACATTGCCGGCTGCGGCATCGCCAATCCCTACGCGGCGATCCTCAGCGCAGCGATGTTGTTGCGGCATTCACTGGGACTGGAAGCGGAAGCGCAATGCGTCGAACAGGCGGTGTCTGCCGCGCTCGCCGCCGGCTACCTCACCGCCGATCTGGCCGGCCCGGATTCGGCGATCGGCACGCAGGCGGCAACACGCGCGGTGCTCGACCATTTCCCGCTGCCCTGCCAGGTGGCCGAGCTGCGCGACTGACGACCAATCGTTTCACCCGAAAGATCATTTGACAGCACGCGAACCGACCGTTATCACTGAATCCATGCACGCCGCATTCGCCATCGCCATGCCGACCACCACCATTACCACCGGTACCCGGTGTCGGGTGCGGCTGGGCGTCATGGACTGAATCCATCACCCCGTCCCGCATCCGAACCGGATGC
>JAFEBZ010000131.1 GCA_018242405.1 Pseudomonadota bacterium
CCGTGCTGATCGACGCCGATCCGCAGCATTCCGGGATGCGCTGGGCCGAACGTCGCGCCCATTACGACCACGCCGTGCTGCCGGTCGACGGCACCCGCAAGCAGTGGACCAAGCGCATTCCCGAAGATACCCAGCGGGTGGTGGTCGACACTCCGGCCGGTTCCCACCGCGACCTGCTCGACGAATTCCTGGAATCCGCCGACGCCGTGGTGGTGCCGATTGGCCCGTCCGCGCTCGACATCGAAGCCACGGTGCATTTCCTCAACGATCTCGCCGGGCATCCGCAGATCAAGAAGGGCAAGGTGCCGGTCGGTGTCGTCGCCAACCGCCTGCGACCGTGGACCAACGCCTCGCAGCAGGCAGTCGAGGTGATGCAGGGCTGGTCGATCCCGGTGGTCGGCCAGCTGCGCGACAGCCAGGGCTACGTGATGATGGCCGGGCTGGGCCGCAGCATCTTCGACTACAACTCGGCGCAGATCCGCGAACACCAGGCCGACTGGGCGCCGCTGCTGCAGTGGCTCAATCGGGCGCGATAAGAACGCGCGAGCTCACTTCCCGCCGATCCACGTGCCGCGCACGTTGAGGTCGCGGTCCAGCCACACCAGATCGGCGAGATACCCCGGCGCGATCTTGCCGAGCTCGTCGCCCAGCCGCAGGAATTCCGCCGGATATTGCGACGCCATCCGGCAGGCTTCGTCCAGCGGCAGGCCGAGGCGCTGCACCGTGTTGCGCACGGCCGAAGCCATGTCGAGTGCCGATCCCGCGAGCGCGCCTTCGGTAGTGGCGCACCTGCCGTCGCGGCAAGTCATCGGAATGCCGTAGAGCGTGAAATCCTCGCGTTCGCCGCCGACCGGCGGCATCGCATCGGTCACCAGCATCATCTTGCCGCGCGGCTTGGCGGCGATGGCGATGCGCAACGGGGCGTCATCGACGTGATAGCCATCGACGATGATCCCGCACCAGCTGTCGGGATCGTCGATCGATGCACCGACGCCGCCCGGCGCGCGACTGCCCATCGGCGTCATCGCGTTGAACAGGTGGGTGACACCGCGCACGCCGGCGGTGAAGGCATCGCGCAATTGTTCGTAGGTGGCCGCGGTGTGGCCGGCACAGACCAGCACGCCGCGTTCGGCCAGCGCATGCAAGGCTTCCGGCGCGAAACGTTCCGGCGCCAGCGTGACCATGGTGGCGCCGTTGCCGAGCGAGGCGACGAGATCGAGCTCCGAGGCATCGGGCGTGTGGAACTTGTGCGGGTCGTGCACGCCCTTGCGCGCCTCGGCCAGCCACGGGCCTTCGAGGTGGATGCCGAGCACGCCGGGCACCTTCTGTTCGATCGCATCGTGGACAGCGATGATCGCGGCGCGCATCACCGAGACGTCATCGCTGATCAGCGTCGGCATCAGGCCGGTGGTGCCGAACTTGCGATGTGCTTCGGCGATGCGGCGCACGCCCGCGACGGTCGACGTGTCGTTCAACAACACATCGCCGCCACCGTTCACTTGCGTGTCGATGAAGCCGGGAACCAGCAGGCCATCCTCGAGGTCGATGATCGCCGCGTCATCGGCACGGATATCCGGCGCGACCGCGGTGATGCGGCCATTGTCGACGCGCACATCGAGTCCGCGTTCGAAACCGCGCGGGGCGAGAACCTGTGCATTGCGGAAAATCATGGTGTTCATGGCATCAGACCGTTTCGGTGACCTTGTTGAGATGCGGCGGCACGTCGGGATCGTGGCCACGCGCGATCGCCAGCGCATTCGCCGCACGATAGAACGCCTGCACCGTCAGCAGCGGGGTGACTGCGGGATGCGGTGAAGACGGCAGCGGCAATACGCCTTCGCCGGTGGCACCGGGTCGCGCCAGCCACACCGGCGCCCCGCGTTTGCGGAACTCTTCGGCGACCGCCGCAGTGCTGGCGCCGGTGTCGTCGTCCTGCGCGAACACCAGCACCGGGAAATCGGGGCCGACGATCGCCATCGGCCCGTGCTTCACTTCCGCCGACGAAAACGCTTCGGCGTGCAGTCCGCAGGTTTCCTTGAACTTGAGCGCGGCTTCCTGCGCGGCGGCGAGACCGAGTCCGCGCCCGATCACGAACAGGCTGCGTGCCAGGCGCAAGCCGCCAACCAGCGATGACCAGTCTTCCTTCCAGGCACTGCGCAATGCATCCGGCAGCGATTTGGTCGCGGCCAGCAGGCCGGCGTCTTCGCTCCAGTACGCGGTGAGTTGCAGCAGCGCGGCCAGCGAACACAGATAGCTCTTGGTCGCGGCGACGCTGTTTTCCGGACCGGCATGCAACGGAACCACGGTGTCGGCGAGCTTGGCCAGCGGCGAATCAGCGACATTGACCAGTGCGACCACCAGCGCGCCGGACGCTTTCGCGATCTCGGCGTTGCGCAGCAGGTCGGGACTCTTGCCCGACTGCGAGATGGCGATGAACAGCACGCCGTCGAGTTTCGGCGCGACCGCGTACACCGATCCCACCGACGGCGATGCCGATGCGGTGACGAGGCCGAGCGTGGTCTCGAACAGATACTTGCCGTAAGTCGCGGCGTGATCGGAACTGCCGCGTGCGCAGGTGACGATAAAGCGCGGTGGTTGCGCGCGCAGTCGTGCGGCAAGCGTTTCGATCACGGGCGCATTGGCGGCGAATTGGCGGGCGACGGCGTCGGCGGTTTCCGCGGCTTCGGCGTGCATCTTGGTGGTGTTCGGGTCGGGCATTCGGCTCATCAGCGTCGGTTCGGAAAGGAGAAGATGGGTCACTCGGCGTGCAGTTCGGCCACGAAGTCGTAGGCATCGCCGCGATAGAAGGAGCGGGTGAATTCGACGACGCGGCCATCGGCGAGGAAGGCGCGGCGTTCGATGAACAAGCCCGGGCTGCCTTCCGGCAACTGCATCAGGCGCGCCTGTTCGGCGTCGAAGGCGATCGCGCGCAGGCGTTGCAGCGCACGGATTGGACGAATGCCGCGCGCTGCAAAGGCTTCGTACAAGGACAAACCGATTTCGGCGGAATCAGGAATGACCGACTGCGGCACGGTGGTGCGTTCCAGCGCCAGCGGCTGACCGGACGCAGTGCGCAGGCGATAGCTGCGCACCACCAGTGCGCCGGGCGACAGGTTGAGGGCCATTGCTTCTTCCGGCGTGACTTCGCCGATGCCGTGTTCGATCACTTCAGATCGTGGATCGAGGCCACGCGCACGCAGGTCGTTGGTGAAACTGGTGAGCAGCGAGAACGATTTGACGATGCGTTCGGCGACGAAAGTGCCGGCGCCCTGGCGCTGCACCAGCAGGCCTTCGGCAACGAGACCGGAAATCGCCTTGCGCACGGTGACGCGCGAGACATCGAGCAACTTCGCCAGATCGCGTTCGCCGGGCAGGGCCTGTTGCGGCTCCAGTTCGCCGTTCTCGATCGCGTGCTGCAGGGTTCGCCGCAGGTGCTGGTAGGCCGGTGCCCGACGGGCATCGCGCTGGCGCTGAAATTCGGCGGCGAGATAGGACTCCATACCGAAACAATACCAATGGGATACCATAATGGCAAATTATGGGGATATGGCAATAATTGGTATTTAATTGGTCTGATTCGTGATAAGATGGCACCTCGCAAACCAGCAGGAGTCCAGATGCGCGTCGCCCGGACCAGTTTCCTGTTCGACCTCGACGGCACCCTCGTCGACAGCGTCTACCAGCACGTGATGGCGTGGAAGGAGGCGCTCGACGCCGAAGGGATCCCGCTGTCGGTTTGGAACATCCACCGCAAGATCGGCATGAGTGGCGGACTGTTCGCGCGCATGTTGCTGCGCGAAACCGGTCTCGAACTCGACGAAGAGCGCCTCGATCGCCTGCGTCGCTTGCATGCCGCTGCCTACATGCGCCAGCCGGTCGCGGTACGGCCGCTGCCGGGTGCGGTGGAATTGCTGCGCTATCTCGACGAAGCCGGCATCGCCTGGGCGATCGCCACCAGCGGACGCATGGAAACCGCCAAGGTCAATCTCGATGCGCTCGGCGTCGATCCCGACAAGGTGCCCGTCATTACCCGTGACATGGTCGCGCACGCCAAGCCCGATCCCGATCTGTTCCTCGCTGCTGCAGATCGCCTCGGCGTCGATATCCGCAATGCATTGGTGGTCGGCGACAGCATCTGGGATCTGTTGGCGGCGCAGCGCGCGAATGCGCTCGGTATCGGCCTGCTCAGTGGCGGCTATGGGCGCGAGGAACTGGAGCGCGCCGGCGGTTTCCGCGTCTACGACGATCCCGCCGATCTGCTGCACCACATCGACGAAGTCTGTTCGCGGCCTTGACGCGAAAAACATCGCCCGGCTGTGCGCCTATCGCGGTTGTCTGCAGCCGCCGACACGCCGTGAATACGTCCATGTAGGCTCGTACGCAGCATCCATGCTGCGTACGGTCGGCGCTACAGACGAACCGCATAGG
>JAFEBZ010000132.1 GCA_018242405.1 Pseudomonadota bacterium
ATGGCACGCGGAATCAATAAAGTGATTTTGGTCGGGAACCTCGGCAACGACCCCGACACCAAGTTCACCCAGGGCGGCATGGCGATCACCACGCTCAGCATCGCCACCACCACGGTTCGCAAGGATCGCGACGGCAACCAGCAGGAAAAGACCGAATGGCATCGCGTCAAGCTGTTCGGCAAGCTTGGCGAGATCGCCGGCGAATACCTGAAGAAGGGCCGCGAGGTCTACATCGAAGGTCGCATCGAATACGGCAGCTACGAGAAGGACGGCGTCAAGCACTACACCACCGACATCATCGGTGACGAAATGCAGATGCTCGGCGGTCGCCCCGAAGGCGCCAGCCAGGGCGGTGGCGGCGGTGGCTACGAGCGCAGTGCGCGTCCGGCCCCGGCCCAGCGTCGCGAGCCGGCCCGCCAGGCGCCGGCGGCATCGGTCGCCGACTTCGGCGGCGACTTCAACGACGACGATATTCCGTTCTGAGTTTTCGAAACGGATGCAGACTGGAACCCCGCCATGCGCGGGGTTCTTTTTTGCGTGGCATGGCGACTTTCCTCAGGCTCTTCACTTTGGATAACGGAAGACTTCGGTAGATTGATTGTCCGGCATGGACAACGATGACCGAAATATCGATGCGGATATTCTCCGTCCACCGGTGATTTCCGCGGAATGTGCGCTGTTCCTCGACGTCGACGGCTGTCTGCTCGAATTCGCCGACGATCCCGCGACAGTGCGTGCCCCACCGCGCGTCATCGCTGCGCTTGATGCGCTGACGCGGCGCCTCGACGGCGCGCTGGCATTGGTGAGCGGCCGCACGCTGGCCGCGCTCGACACGATTTTCGCGCCGGCGCGATACGACGCGGTCGGCCTGCATGGCCTGGAACATCGCAGCGATCATCCGCAGGCGAGCGATCCCCGTCTTGCATTGATTGCCGAAGCCGCGCGCAGCGTGATCGATGCCTGGCCGGGCGCGCTGGTCGAGGACAAGGGCCGCTCGCTTGCGCTGCATTGGCGTGCGGCCCCGGCTGCGGGAGCGGCGATTCGCGAATTCGCGGTGCAGGCGCTGGAAGAATTGCCCGGCTATCGCCTGGAGCCCGGCAACCAGGTGGTCGAGCTGCGGCCGCAAGGTGCCGACAAGGGCAGCGCGATCCGCGAGTTGATGGCGACACCGCGCTTCGCCGGACGCATGCCGGTATTCGCCGGGGACGATCTCACCGACGAGGCCGGCTTCGCCACGGTGAACGAAATGGATGGCATCAGCGTGCTGGTGGGCGAGCGCCTGCTCAGTGCGGCGACGCACCGCCTCGCTGATCCTTCCGCGGTGCTGGCATGGCTGGAGGAGAGCCCATGAAGGTTGAAATGCATCCGCCCAGTCTCGATCTCGGCGTCGTCGGCAATGGCAGTTTCGGTGCATTGATCGATCGCCAGGCGCGCGTGGTCTGGTCCTGCCTGCCGACGTTCGATGGCGATCCCGCGTTCTGTGCGCTGCTGTCGCCACGCGACCAGGACGGCGGCGATTTCACCATCGAGCTCGAGGATTTCACGCATTCCGAGCAGGCCTATGTGCCCAACACCGCGGTGCTGCGCACGGTGCTGCACGACAGTCATGGCGGTTCGCTTGAAATCGTCGATTTCGCGCCGCGCTGGAGCCGCAATGGCCGTTACTATCGCCCGGTATCGCTGATCCGCCGCATCACTCCGTTGTCGGGCAATCCACGCATCCGCGTGCGCATGCGACCGCTCGCGGACTGGGGCGCGCGCATCCCGGAAAGCACGTGGGGCAGCAACCACATGCGCTGGCTGTTGCCGCGCTACACCCTGCGCATGACCAGCGATGCGCCAGTCCGCTTCATTCGCGAAGAATTGCCGTTCGTGCTGGGCCATCGCCTGCATTTCGTGTTGGGACCCGACGAGACCCTGGATCGTTCGATCGATGGTTACGTGGAAGAGGCGCTCAATCGCACGCTCGACTATTGGCGCGAATGGGTGCGCTACCTGTCGATTCCCCTGGAGTGGCAGGAGGCGGTGATCCGCAGTGCGATCACCCTGAAGCTGTGCCAGTACGAAGACAGCGGCGCGATCATCGCGGCGATGACGACATCGATCCCGGAAGCGGCGGGCACGTCGCGCAACTGGGATTACCGCTATTGCTGGCTGCGTGATGCCGGCTTCGTCGTGCGCGCACTCAATCGCCTCGGTGCGACGCGCAGCATGGAGGATTTCCTCCACTACATCTTCAACATCGTGACCCACGAGGGCGGGCTGCAGCCGCTGTACGGCATCGGTTTCGAGGCCAATCTCGCCGAGGAGGAAGTGCCTTCGCTCGCTGGCTATCGCGGCATGGGCCCGGTGCGGCGCGGCAATCTCGCATGGGTCCAGAAGCAGCATGACGTGTACGGAAGCGTGGTGCTGGCGTCGACGCAACTGTTCTTCGACCAGCGCCTGGTTGATCCCGGCGAACACCACACCTACAAGCGCCTGGAGCCACTGGGCGAACGCGCCTTCGCGCTGTACGACGTGCCCGATGCCGGATTGTGGGAGTTCCGCGGTCGCGCCGAAGTGCATACCTATACCGCGGCGATGTGCTGGGCGGCCTGCGATCGCCTTGCGCGGATCGGTGGCCGCCTCGGTTTGAAGGAACGCGAAGCGTACTGGCGCGCGCGCGCCGACACCATCCGCGAGAAGACGCTGGCGCAGGCATGGCGCGAGGACAAGGGCTGGTTCAGCGCGTCGTTCGAGAGCGACTACCTGGACGCATCGCTGCTGCTGCTGGCGGACATCGGCCTCATCGCGCCGGATGATCGACGCTTCATCGCCACCGTGGAGGCCATCGGCAAGCAGTTGCGGAAAGGATGCGGGATGTTCCGCTATGTCGCGCCCGATGATTTCGGCAGCCCGGAAACCAGCTTCACCATCTGCATGTTCTGGTACATCGAGGCGCTGTCGGCGATCGGCAGGAAGGACGAGGCGCGCGAATTGTTCGAGCGGGTGCTGCGATATCGCAACCATCTCGGCCTGTTGTCGGAAGACATGGGCTTCGACGATGGCGAAGCCTGGGGCAATTTCCCGCAGGCGTATTCGCACGTCGGACTGGTGATGGCGGCGATGCACCTGTCGCGCGACTGGAAGGAAGCGCTGTGAGCAGGCTCGTCGTGGTGTCCAATCGCGTCGCATTGCCGGGGCAGAGCCAGCCCGGTGGTCTCGCGGTGGGCATCGAGGCCGCGTTGCGCGCGCATGGCGGTGTCTGGTTCGGCTGGAGCGGCAAGTCGGTGCGTGACGGCAGCGGTGCGTTGAACGAGTATCGCGACGGCGCCATCCGCTACGTCACCCTCGATCTGTCGCGGCGCGATGTCGAGGACTACTACAACGGGTTTTCCAATCGCACGCTGTGGCCGTTGCTGCATTTCCGCCTCGACCTGGTCGATTATGACCGGGCCACGCGCGCCGGCTATCGGCGTGTCAATGCGCTGTTCGCGGAGAAGCTGTTGCCGCTGCTCCACGATGATGACGTCGTCTGGATCCACGACTACCACCTGATTCCGCTCGCTGCGGCGTTGCGCGAGCACGGCGTTGGTTGCCGCATCGGATTCTTCCTGCACGTGCCGATGCCGTCGGCCGATCTTGTTTCCGCGCTGCCGGACCATGCGCGGCTGTTCAGTGCCTTGTACGCCTGCGACCTGGTCGGCTTCCAGACCCTGCGCGATGCCGAACGCTTCCGCAGCTATGCGCGTATTTTCGGCGGCGCGCGCATCCTCGAGGATGGCAGCCTGCAGTTCGCGGATGGCCGTCGTGTCCATGTCGGTGCGTTCCCGATTGGCATCGATAGCGCGCGCATCACTGCACAGTCGGCGGCTGCGGTGAACAAGGCGCCGGTGCGCGCACTGCGCCAGAGCCTGGGCGGACGTGCGCTCGCGATCGGCGTCGATCGCCTCGATTATTCCAAGGGATTGCCGGAGCGTTTCCGTGCTTTCGGCCGCTTCCTCGAACGCCATCCCGCGTTCCGCGGCAAGCTCACCTTCCTGCAGATCGCGCCGGTGTCGCGCGGCGAAGTTTCCGAGTACAAGCTGTTGCGTGCCGAACTGGAAGGCATCGCCGGCCACATCAACGGCAGCCATGCCGATCCCGAGTGGACGCCGTTGCGCTACGTCAACCGCAATTTCCCGCACAGCACCCTGACCGGATTCTATCGGGCCGCTGCGATCGGCCTGGTGACGCCGTTGCGCGACGGCATGAATCTCGTCGCGAAAGAGTATGTCGCCGCCCAGAATCCCGACGACCCCGGCGTGCTGGTGCTGTCGCTGCTCGCCGGCGCCGCGCTTGAGCTCGATGGCGCGCTGCTGGTCAATCCCCATGACCTCGATGGCGTGGCCGATGCAATCGCCGTAGCCATGGCGATGCCACTGGCGGAGCGCAAGGAACGCTGGAATTCCCTGATGGTGCCGGTCGCCGGCAACGACATCCACGCCTGGTGCCGCGGCTTCCTTGCGGCGCTCGCGGATAGCCGCTGATTCCGGCTTTCTCGCGGTGCAGCTGGACTTGATCGCCGCCAGACCTTAGTTTGACGGCACTTCCGTCCACGGACCTGCCATGGCCAACCCCCAGAACGCAGCCGCACCCCGCCGGGAATTCACCCTGCGCGGCATCATCCTCGGCATCCTCATCACGGTCGCATTCACCGCGGCCAACGTGTTCTTCGGCTTGAAGGCGGGCCTGACCTTCGCGACCTCGATCCCTGCGGCGGTCATCTCGATGGCGCTGTTGCGCGCCTTCAAGGATTCGACCATCCAGGAAAACAACGTGGTGCAGACGGTGGCGTCGGCGGCGGGCACGCTGTCGTCGATCATCTTCGTCCTGCCCGGCCTGGTGATGATCGGCTGGTGGACGCACTTCCCGTTCTGGGAATCGTTCCTGATCTGCGCACTCGGCGGCGTCCTCGGCGTGATGTATTCGATCCCGCTGCGGCGCGCGCTGGTGACCAACTCCGACCTGCCGTATCCCGAAGGCGTGGCCTGCGCCGAAGTGCTGAAGGTCGGCAGCGGCGACGACAGCAAGGGCGTCGAGGAAAGTCGCGCCGGCCTGATGGCGGTGATGTGGGGCGCGATTGTTGCCGCGGCGTTCGCGGTGGTGGTGGCGACGAAAGTATTCGCCAGCGACGTCGCTTCGTATTTCCGCATCGGTGGTAGCGACAAGGGGCCGGTGAGCGGATTCGATTTCTCGCTGTCGATGGCCTTGCTCGCAGTCGGGCATCTGGTCGGGTTGTGGGTGGGACTGGCAATGCTGCTGGGCGCGGTGATCGCGTGGGTGTGGGGCGTGCCGCATTTCTCGGGCTTGTCGGCGATCGCCGGCAACGCTGCCGATATCGCCGGCGATACCTGGAGCCACAAGATCCGCTTCATCGGCGCCGGTACCATCGGCATCTCCGCGATCTGGACGCTGGCGAAACTGGTGAAGCCGGTGATCTCCGGCCTGACTTCGGCGATGGCGGCATCGAAGGTGCGCAAGGCCGGACAACTGCATACGCTCGATCGCGTCGAACATGACATTCCGATCGGCGTCGTCGGCGCGATCATGCTTGCCAGCTTCGTGCCGATCGCGTGGCTGTTCGGCCACTTCGCCAATGGCGCCGGGCTGGGCGACCACCTGTGGCTGCTGGTGATCGGCGGTCTCGTCTATTGCGTGGTGATGAGCTTCCTCGTCTCCGCCGTCTGCGGTTACATGGCCGGCCTGATCGGTTCCTCCAACAGTCCGTTGTCGGGCATCGGCATCCTGGTGGTGATCGGCGCGGCGCTGTTGCTGGTGTTCACCATCAAGCCGATGCTGCAGCCGGGGCAGGAGAAGGCGCTGGTCGCGTTCGCTCTGTTCGTCACTGCGGTGGTGTTCACCGTTGCCGCGATCGCCAACAACAATCTGCAGGATCTCAAGACCGGGCAACTGGTCGATGCGACGCCGTCGTGGCAGCAGTGGGCACTGGTGGTCGGCGTGATCGCCGGTGCCGCGGTGATCCCGCCGGTGCTCGACCTGGTCAACCAGGCCTACGGCTTCGCCGGTGCACCGAATGCCGTCGCCGGCAAGGCACTGCCCGCACCGCAGGCCGGCCTGATTTCCGCGCTCGCGCAGGGCGTGATCCAGAACAACATCGACTGGAGCCTGATCGAGATCGGCGCCGGCATCGGCGTGGTGCTGATCATCCTCGACGCGACCATCCAGAAGGTCACCAATCACAAGGGCCATTGCTCGCCGTTGGCGGTCGGTCTCGGCATCTACCTGCCGACGTCGGCGACGCTGATGGTGGTGGTGGGATCGCTGCTCGGCTGGCTCTACGACAAGCGCGCGGAACGCAGCAAGCGCCCGGAAAGCGCCAAGCAACTTGGCGTGCTGCTGGCTTCCGGCATGATCGTCGGCGAGGGCCTGGTCGGCGTGCTGATCGCCGGCGTCGTCGCCTTCCAGCTGTTCCCGCTGGAACTGGTGGGCGAGGGCTTCGCCACCGCAGCCAAATGGATCGGCGGTGCTGCCTTCGTCGTCGTCGTGCTGGCCTTGTACCGTTACGCAGAAAAACTCTCGAGAGGAATCCAATGACCCTTCGCCACGCACTGCTGCCACTCGCGCTGCTCGCCGCGCTTCCCCTGTCCGCGCAAACGCAGCGCGGCTTCACCGTGCGCGACATGGTCGCCCTCGATCGCTACTCGTCGCCGGCATTGACGCCCGATGGCAGCGTGGTGGTGTTCGCCAAGCGCCAGATGAATCCAGAAGTCACCAAGGCATCGAGCTCGCTGTGGACGCGCAACCTGCGCACGCGCGACATGGCGCCGCCGAAGCGGTTGACGCCGGAAGGCTGGAACGTCAATTCGCCGGCAGTATCGAAGGACGGCAAGACCGTGTACTTCCTTAGCGGAAAGAACGGCAGTTCGCAGTTGTATGCGATTCCGTTGATGGGCGGCGAACCGAAGCAGCTCACCGATCTTCCGCTCGATGTCGATGCCTACCAGTTCGCACCTGACGGCAGTCACGTCGCGCTGGCGATGGCGGCCTTCCCCGAATGCAAGGGCGATCTCGCCTGCAGCAAGCAGAAGTTCGATGCCAAGCCCAAGACCAGTGGCGTCGAGTTCGATCGCCTGTTCATCCGCCACTGGGATACCTGGGCCAACGGCAGCTACAACCGCGTGTTCGTTGCCGACATCGGCGATGCCGCGGCGAAGAACGCGACGCTGGTCAGCGGTGCGATCAACGGCGATATCCCGTCCAAACCGTTCGGCGATCTCGGCGACCTGGCATGGTCGCCCGATGGCAAGCAGCTGGTGATGAGCGTGCGCCAGGGCGATCGCGTCGAACCGTGGAGCACCAATTTCGACCTGTGGCTGGTCAACGCCGACGGCAGCGGCACGCCGCGCAACCTGACCGCCGCCAACAAGGCCTGGGACGCCGGTCCGGTGTTCTCGCCCGATGGCAAGACGCTGTACTACCGCGCGATGAAGCGTCCCGGTTTCGAAGCCGATCGTTTCGCGTTGATGGCGATGGACATGGCGAGCGGCAACAGCCGCGAAATCGATGCCAAGTGGGATGCCTCGGCTGACGGCATCACCCTGTCCGCCGATGGCAAGACGATCTACACCACCGCATCGGAACTCGGCCAGCATCCGCTGTTCGCGGTCGATGTCGGCAATGGTGAAGTGCGCAACGTGTCGGGCCCGAAGGGTTCGATCTCGTCGTTCGCATTGGCCGGGAACACGTTGGCGTTCATGCGCAACACCTTGCAGAGTGGCGACCAGTTGTTCGTCACCGATGGCGATGGCAAGGCTGCGCAACGCGCGATCACGCCGAGTGCCGGCGAAATGCTGCCGGGCGTGAAGTTCGCCGACGCAGAACAGTTCACCTTCATCGGCTGGAACGGCGAGACCGTGCACGGCTACGTGGTGAAGCCGTGGAACTACCAGCCGGGCAAGAAGTATCCGGTCGCGTTCCTGATCCACGGTGGACCGCAGGGCAGCTTCGGCAATGGCTGGAGCTATCGCTGGAATCCGCAGACCTATGCCGGCCAGGGCTACGCGGCGGTGATGATCGATTTCCACGGTTCCACCGGCTACGGCCAGAAGTTCACTGACGCGATCAGCCAGCATTGGGGCGATCGCCCGCTGGAAGACCTGCAGAAGGGTTGGGCAGCGGCGTTGCAGAAGTATTCCTTCCTCAACGGCGACAAGGCCTGTGCGCTCGGTGCGAGTTACGGCGGTTTCATGGCGTACTGGATCGCCGGCAACTGGAACGCGCCGTGGAAGTGCATCGTTGCCCATGATGGCGTGTTCGACAACCGCATGATGGGTTACGCCACCGAGGAGCTGTGGTTCGGCGAATGGGAGAACGGCGGCACGGTGTGGGAAAACCCCGCCGGCTACGAGAAGTTCAATCCGCTCAACCACGTCAAGGACTGGAAGGTGCCGATGCTGATCGTGCACAGCCAGCAGGATTTCCGCATCCCCGTGGAGCAGGGCATCGCCGCGTTCACGGCGCTGCAACGCAAGGGCATCGAATCGAAGTTCCTGTACTTCCCCGATGAAAACCACTGGGTGTTGAAGCCGCAGAACAGCATCAAGTGGCACGACACGGTGAACGACTGGCTCAAGTCGCACATCGGCCAGTAATCGCGTGGAGGCCGTCACCCGGGTCCCGCTGATCCAGGACGACATCGTCGTCCTGGGCGTTCTCGCTGCGGTGCTCGGCGTGGTGTTCTGGGCGTCGTCGCGCGAGTCCGGATTCCTGCGGCGATTCTTCGACCTCGTGCCGCCGTTGCTGCTGTGCTATTTCATTCCCGGCATCCTCAACAGCCTCGGGATCATCGACGGCGTCCACAGCAAGCTCTACAACCCGGTGGCGAGTCGCGTGTTGTTGCCGGCGTCATTGGTGCTGCTGACGCTGACGGTCGACATCCCGGCGATCCTCAAACTCGGGCCGAAGTTGCTGTTGATGTACGTCGCGACATCGGCCAGCGTGATGCTCGGCGGCGTGTTCGCGTTCGTGACGATGCAGGCGCTGTTTCCGGCGACGATGGGCGGCGATACCTGGGGTGGCATGGCGGCGCTGGCCGGCAGCTGGATCGGCGGTGGCGCCAACATGGTGGCGATGAAGGAAATCTTCCACGTCGATGCCGTGACCTTCGGTCAGTTCGCGGTGGTCGATGCCGCGGTTGCCTACGTATGGATGGCGGTGCTGCTGTTGCTGGCACAACGCGCAAAACAGATCGATGCGCGCCAGAAAGCTGATACCGCCGCACTCGATGATTTGAAGCATCGCCTCGCCGATTACCGCAGCAAGCACGAACGTCCGGCAACGCTCACAGACATGGTGATGATCTTCGGTCTCGCCTTCGGTACGGTCGGGTTGGCGCACTGGATCGCCGGTGCATTCGCGCCGTGGATCGGCGAACAATTTCCACTGGCGAAACGCGCCGGCCTCGGCGAACCGCTGGTGTGGATCATCGCGATCTGCACCTTGACCGGCCTGTCGTTGAGCTTCACCCGCATGCGTCGCCTCGACGGCGTCGGTGCATCGACCATCGGCACGCTGCTGCTCTATGTCCTGATCGCCTGCATCGGCATGCAGATGGACATCGGCGCGGTGTTCAACAAGCCCGCCCTGTTGCTGCTTGGCGTGGTCTGGCTGGGATTCCACATCATCATCCTGTGGCTGGTCGGACGCCTGATCCGCGCGCCGCTGTTCTATTTCGCGGTGGGATCGCAAAGCCATATCGGCGGGCCGGCATCGGCGCCGGTGGTTGCCTCGGCCTTCCATCCGGCGTTGGCGCCGGTCGGTGCATTGCTCGGCACGCTCGGTTATGCCACCGGCACCGTGCTGGCCTATCTGCTGGGATTGGCGTTGAAGGCGCTGGCAGGGGCCTGAATGACCGCGCCGGATTTCCCTGCCGGCAAGCGGATTTCGCGCTTCTGGAAAGCGCTCGGGCCGGGCGTGGTGACCGGTGCGGCGGACGACGATCCGTCCGGCGTCGCCACGTACACGATCGCCGGCGCGCAGTTCGGCACCCATTTGCTGTGGCTGTCGTGGCTGACCTGGCCGTTGATGGGCACGGTGCAGATGATGTGCGCGCGTATCGGCATGGTCACCGACATGGGGCTGGCTGGCGCATTCCGCCAGAAATTCCCGCGCTGGCTGGTTGGTGTCGCGTCACTGGCACTGCTGATCGCCAACGTGATCAACATCGGCTCCGATCTGGCCGGCATGGCCGACGCCGCCGAGATGCTCGGCATGGGCTCGTCGCATCTCTACGTGGTGCTGTTCGGCATCGGCATTGCATTCGCGGCGATTCGCCTGCGTTACCACCAGATCGCGTCGGTATTGAAGTGGCTGGCGCTGATCCTGTTCGCCTATGTGGCCACGGCTTTCATCATCAGGCCGAACTGGACGGACGTGCTCCACGCTGCGGCGATCCCGCAGTGGCCACGCAATCACGATGCCTGGGCGATGGTGGTCGCGATCCTTGGTACAACCATCAGTCCCTATCTGTTCTACTGGCAGGCAGGGCAGGAGGTGGAGGAAATCACTGCGAAAGGGCGGCGGTTGATGCGCCATGATCAACCGGTTCCCGACGAGGACATCGCCTTCCGTCGCGCCGATGTGGCGCTGGGCACGCTGTTCTCCAACGTGGTGATGTTCTTCATCATCCTCGCCACCGCACTCACGCTGGGCGCGCACGGCATCACCAGCATCACCACCACGCGCGAGGCGGCGGAAGCGCTGCGGCCATTGGCGGGCGATGCCGCCTATCTGCTGTATTCACTGGGCATCATCGGCACCGGCGTGCTGGCCATTCCGACATTGGCCGGCTCGGCGGCGTATGCATTCGCGGAAACCTTCGACTGGGTTTACGGACTCGATCGCAAATTCCAACAGGCGACATCGTTCTACGCGGTGTTCGTGCTGGCGATCCTGGCCGGGATGCTGGTGAATTTCCTCAAGATCGATCCGATCAAGGCCCTGTTCTGGACGGCGGTGATCAATGGCGTGCTCGCGCCGTTCCTGCTGGTGGGCGTGTTGCTGGTGGCATCGGATCGCAAGCTGATGCAGGGCCAGCCGAGTTCGCGCACCAGCCGCATCTGCGTCGCCATTGCGACCGTGCTGATGTTCGCGGCGGCGATCGGCTTGTTCGTGTTCTGATCGAGCTGGAGTCCGTTCTCAGCAGCAGCGCGAACGACCCTTGCCGTAACGCGCCTGCATCCGTTCCACGAAGAATTCCTCGCGGTTCATCGGCGTGCGTTCGGGATGATGACTGCGCACGTGTTCGACATACGCAGCATAGTCCGGTACGCCGATGGCGAGGCGTGCGGTGCGTTCCAGCCAGCGCCAGGCATCAGTGATCGAAAGCGACATGGGGCGTCTCCCGGGCAGTCGGCGCTGCGGACCAGTGTGCGCGCAACATCTCGCGGATGCCGAAGATCGCCGTCAGCACCACGACGATCACGAACAGCGCGCACAGGGCGGCATCCAGCTGGTTGTTGAAGATGATCCGTTGCATCTCCTGCAGGGATTTTGCCGGAGCCAGCACTTCGCCGCGCGCGAGGGCCTCGGAGAATTTCTGGGCGTTGGCGAGGAAGCCGATCTTCGGATTGGGATGCAGCACCTTCTGCCAGCCCGCGGTCAACGTGCAGGCCAGCAGCCACACGGTCGGGATCGCCGGCACCCACAGCCAGCGCGAACGCTTGCTCTTCACCATCACCACGCAGCAGAACACCAGCGCCATCGCCGCCAGCATCTGGTTGGCGATGCCGAACAATGGCCACAGCGTATTGATGCCGCCGAGCGGATCGACCACGCCCTGGTAAAGGAAGTAACCCCAGCCGCCCACCGCCAGCAATGTGCAGGCGATGTTGGCACCCCAGTTGTGGGTTTGCGCGAATGGCGCGTACACGACGCCGGCGAGGTCCTGGATCATGAAGCGCGCCACGCGCGTGCCGGCATCGACGGTGGTGAGGATGAACAGCGCTTCGAACAGGATGGCGTAGTGGTACCAGAATGCCATCAGGCCTTCGCCGCCGATCAGTCCGTGCAGGATCTGCGCCATGCCGACCGCGAGTGTCGGTGCGCCGCCCGCACGCGCGAGGATGGTGGTCTCGCCGATGTTGTGTGCAGTCGCGGTAAGCATGTCGGGCGTGATCACGAAGCCCCAGGCCGAGATCGCCTGCGCCGCCGCTTCCGGCGTGGTGCCGACCAGCGCGGCGGGTGCGTTCATCGCGAAGTAGAGGCCGGGATCGAGCACGCAGGCTGCGATCAGCGCCATTACCGCGACCATCGCTTCCATCAGCATGCCGCCGTAACCGATCAATGTCGCTTCGCGTTCGTTCGACAGCATCTTGGGCGTGGTGCCTGACGAGATCAGCGCGTGGAATCCCGACACCGATCCGCAGGCAATCGTGATGAACAGGAACGGGAACAGTTTTCCTGAGAACACCGGGCCGCTGCCATCGACGAATCTGGTGATCGCCGGCATGTGCAGCTGCGGCATCGCCACGATCACGCCGAGCGCGAGCAACACGATCGTGCCGATCTTGAGGAAGGTGGAAAGATAGTCGCGCGGCGCCAGCAGCAGCCACACCGGCAACACCGCGGCGATGAAACCGTAGGCGATCAGCATCCACGCCAATGCGCGACCATCGAAGGTGAACATGTGCGCGAGTTCGGGCGATGCCGCGACCTTGCCGCCGCCCCAGATCGCCAGCATCAACAGCACGAAGCCGATGATCGACGCTTCCAGCACGCGTCCCGGGCGCAGCCAGCGCAGCGACACGCCCATCAGCAACGCGATCGGAATGGTCGCGGCGACGGTGAACGTGCCCCACGGGCTGCCAGCCAGCGCCTTCACCACCACCAGTGCCAGCACCGCGAGCAGGATCACCATGATCATCAGGATGCCGATCATCGCAGTGATGCCGGCGGCGGCGCCCATCTCGCTGCGGATCATTTCGCCGAGCGAGCGGCCATCACGACGCACCGAGAAGATGAGGACGAGGAAGTCCTGCACGGCACCGGCGAAGATCACCCCGAACAGGATCCACAGGAATCCCGGCAGATAGCCCATCTGCGCGGCGAGCACCGGGCCGACCAGCGGGCCGGCGCCGGCGATCGCGGCGAAATGATGGCCGAACAGGATGGTCTTGTCGGTCGGCTCGTAATCGAGCCCGTCCTTGTGGCGCCATGCCGGCGTCATCCGGGTGGGATCGAGTTGCACCGCACGCGTCGCGATGTAGCGCGCATAGAAGCGGAAACCGATGAAGAAGATCGAGACCGATGCCGCGACCAGCCACATCGCATTGATGGTCTCGCCGCGTTGCAACGCCACCACGCCGAGGCAACAGGCGGCGAACACCGCCAGTACCACCCAGCCCAGCATCCTGATCGCCTGCATGCCGTTCGCTCCACGGGGATTTCCCCGAGCGTGGCGCGTCACGGCGTGGGCGTCAATCCGCGCCGCGGCATGGGGTATTCGACTTTGGTCGAATGACTGGCGCGACTACAGCCAGTTCACCTTCTTGAGATAGCGATAGAGCAGGATGCAGGACACGCTGACGATCCCGATCAGGACCGGGTAGGCATAGGTCTTGTCGAGTTCGGGCATGTTGTGGAAATTCATGCCGTACCAGCTGGCGACCAGTGTCGGTACCGCCAGCAGGCCGGCCCAGCCCGCGAGCTTCTTCACCACTTCGCCCTGGTTGATGGTGACCAGCGACAGATTGGTGTTCATCGCGGTCGCGGCCATTTCGCGCTGCACGTCGATGATGTCGGCGGTGCGTGCGGCGTGGTCGGCGATGTCGCGGAAATACGGGCGCACTTCGTCGGGAATGCCGAAATCCTGGATCCGCACCAGTTGCTTGAGGATATCCTGCATCGGCATCACTGCCATGCGCATCTTGGTCAGTTCCTTGCGCAGCGTGTACAGGCGCTGGATGGTGCCGCGGCTGAAATCCTCGGCGAAGATCGCGTGTTCCAGGGAATCCAGTTCCTGCGAGAAGGCATCGACGATCGGCTCGTAGTTGTCGACGATGAAATCGAGCACGCCGTGCAAGGCGACCGCCGGCCCGAGTTTCAGCAGTTCCGGTTCGCGTTCGAGTTTCTGGCGGGCGGCGGCGAAACTCAGCGATGCGCCGTGGCGCACCGTCAGCAGGAAACGCGGGCCATAGAAGACGTGGGTTTCGCCGAAACGCAGGTGCTTGTCGACCATTTGCGCGGTATGCACGGCCATGAACAGCGTGTTGCCGAACACTTCGAGCTTGGCGCGCTGGTGTGCATTGTGGGCGTCCTCGATGGAGAGATCGTGGAGATCGAACTCTTCCTGCAACACGTCGAGCAGGTGTTCGTCGGGCTCGTACAGTCCGACCCAGACGAAGCTGCCGTCGTCCTTCGCCAGCACGTCGCTGATGTGTTCGAGCGGAATGTCGTGGCGCACGCCATCGCGGTACACCGCGCAGTTGATCACGCAGGCGGGCACGTTGGCGGATGTCGGGGCGGTCGTTGGCATATCCATCGACCGCATCCTGCACTCAGTCGCGTGAACGGACAAGCGTGCGCGATGGCCACGCCGTCGCCAATGCCCAGTGGATCGGCACCAGCAGGGCCACCCAGGGGGCGTTGCGTTGCAGCGGTCCCAGCCACGACACCATCAGGCCACAGAAGGCGAGGATCGCCAGCAGCAGCAACAGGTTGCGTCCGAATGCGCTGTCGCGTCCACGCAGCCATTGCAGCGCCGGCCATGCCATCAACAGGGCGAGCGGGTTGAGCAGCCACAGGTTGTGGTTGGCGGCGGCGACCCAGTGCGCGGTTCCGATCCAGGCATAGAGCGACACCGCGCCGAACGTGCCGCACAGCAGCCAGAGCGGCAGTGCGAGTGCCGCGAGCAGGCGCGGGTGCTTGCGTCCGAACGCGAGGATTAGCGCCGCCAGCCCGAGGCCGGCGAGCAGGAATGGCCACAACGGCAGGGACGCTTCTTCAGGCGCCGGTGCGAGCCGGTGCGGCAGCAGTTGTTCGGTTGCGCTCACCAGTGGCAGGCCGTTGTTGTTCGCGGTGGCAAGACTGTCGGCCAGGCGTTGCGGCAGGAACGCATCGTCCCAGTGCGTCAACGGGACATCGCTGGATGGACCAAGCCCCAGTTCGAAGCCATAGCGCATCCACGGTGCCGGCGATGCCAGGCGCGTCGCTTCGCTGCGGAAGGTTTCACCGTTGGAACTGCCTTCCAGCTGGCGACGCAACTGTCCGCCGAGCGCGCGATCGAGTACATCGCGCACGCGTGTCGTGCAGTTGTCGCGGAAATAGTCGTAGTGGTAGCGGCTGTTCTGCGGAAGCGCGTTGAGCTCCAGTGCCGACTGCAATGCATCCGCCTGTGCGGGCGTCAGGTTCAGCCACTGGATGGAGACGCCGCGGCCTTCGTCGCGATAGGTCTGCAGGTCTTCGCGCAGCGGCAACGGCACCAGCGAATACAGCATTTCGCCGCGAATGAAGCGGCCGATGAAACCCGGTTCCTCGGGGTTGAAGAAACCGAAGTTGTAGGAGATCGCTTCTCCCTTCGCCGGGTCGTTGATCACGATGGCATCGTGGCCGAAGCGTTCCCAGAACACTTCGCCCGGTTGCATCGTCATCACGCCAATACGCAGATCCGGTCGGGGTGTCGCCAGTGCCGGCAGCGCCAACAGGGCAAGCACGACGACTTGCACGACCGCCAATACGCGCCTCATCACGGCAGGCCTCATCCGGCGTGGACGCCAACGTGGAAGGCGTGCACGCGACGGGCATCGGCATTGGCGACGCGGAACACGAAGCGGCCCATCGCCAGTTCCTCGCCGGCTTCGGGCAGGTGCCCGATCGCCGCGGTGACCAGGCCGCCGATGGTGTCGTATTCGTCTTCGTCGAAATCGGCGCCGAAACGCTCGTTGAAATCGCCGATCGGCGTCAACGCATCGACCACGAACTGGCCGTCGGCACTGGCGCGGATATGCGTCGCTTCGTCGCTGGCGTCGTCGTGCTCGTCGTCGATGTCGCCGACGATCTGTTCCAGCACGTCCTCGATGGTGAGCAGGCCGGCAACGCCACCGTACTCGTCGATGACGATGCCCATGTGATTGCGCGACAGACGGAACTCGCGCAGCAGCACGTCGAGGCGCTTGGATTCCGGAATCAGGAACGCGGGACGCAGCAGATCGCGCAGGCCGTGGTCCTTCCGTTCGACCACAACGCGCAACAGATCCTTCGCCAGCAAAATGCCGAGGATCTCGTCCTTGTCTTCGCCATGCACCGGGAAACGCGAATGGCCGGACTCCAGCACGACAGCGAGTGCTTCCGCCATCGGCTGGTCGACCTGCAGCATGGTGATCTGCGCGCGCGGCACCATCACGTCGTCGACGGTGAGGTCGGAGATCGCGATCGCGCCTTCCATCATGCGCAACGTGTCTGCGCCGATCAGGCCGTCGGCGCCGGCATCGCGCAGGAATTCGAGGACATCGCCACGGGTGGTGGGTTCGCCGGACAGCGCGGCGCCAATGCGTTCCAGCCAGCTCCGGTGTTCGGGCTGGCCGCTGGGACTGTCAGGATCGTCGGCCATGGCGCCGATTCTACCCAACTACGGTCTACCTGTAGGGATCGGCGATCCCGAGTTCGAGCAGGATTTCGCGTTCCAGCTGCTCCATGGCCTGGGCGTCGGCGTCGTTCTCGTGATCCCAGCCCAGCAGGTGCAGGCAGCCGTGCACGGTCAGGTGCGCGTAATGATGGTTGAGCGATTTGCGCTGTTCCTTCGCCTCTTTCGCGACCACCGGCGCGCACAGCACCAGATCGCCGAGCAGCGGGAATTTCGCCGCCTTGGGCAGGCCAGGCGGGCGTTCCGCCGGGAAGCTCAGCACGTTGGTGGCGTAATCCCGTCCGCGATAGTGGCGATTCAGCGCGCGACCCTCGTCGCTGCCGACGATGCGCAGCGCGAGATCGGCTTCGAGGATGCGGCCTTCCAGCGCCGACGCCACCCACAAACGAAAACTGTTGGCGGCCGGCACGCCGGCGCGCGGCGCGGCGTAGCTGACTGCGACATCGAGACGGACGGGTCCGCGGGTCATGGCTCGAGTCTACTCCCGCGGCCCGGTTTCGGTGTCGCGCGCATCCCGTGCTTCATAAGCATTCACGATCCGCGCCACCAGCGGATGACGCACCACGTCGCGCGATTCGAAGAAGGTGAAGCTGACGCCATCGACGTCGCGCAGCACTTCGATGGCGTCACGCAGGCCGGACTTCACGTGCTTGGGCAAGTCGATCTGGGTCATGTCGCCGGTGATCACCGCGGTGCTGCCGAAGCCGAGTCGGGTCAAGAACATCTTCATCTGTTCGATGGTGGTGTTCTGCGCCTCGTCGAGGATCACGAAGGCATCGTTGAGCGTGCGTCCGCGCATGTAGGCGAGCGGCGCGATCTCGATCACCGATTTCTCCAGCAGCTTCACCACCTTTTCCACGCCGAGCATTTCGTACAAGGCGTCGTAGAGCGGGCGCAGGTAGGGATCGACTTTCTGCGTCAGATCACCAGGCAGGAAGCCGAGTTTTTCGCCGGCCTCGACCGCAGGGCGCACCAGGATCAATCGCTGCACGCGCGATTCGTTCAGCGCATCGACCGCCATCGCCACGGCGAGGAAGGTCTTGCCGGTGCCGGCCGGACCGATGCCGAAGTTGATGTCGTGGGTGGCGATCTCGTGCAGGTATTTCTTCTGGTTGGCGCCGCGTCCGCGGATATTGCCGCGCTTCACACGCACCGACACGTCTTGCGGAATGTAGTCGGTGTCGCGCTTGCCGTTGCCATCGCCATTCGCGAATGCAGACAGGCGGATGTTGATGGAGTGATCGTCCAGCGTCTCGCCCGCGGTCTCGTCGTACAGCATGCGCAGCAGGCGCTCGCTGTCGGCGACGGCGGATGCATCCTCGCCGGTGACACGGAACACGTTGCCGCGATTGGCGATCTCCACGCCCATCCGCAGTTCGATCTGGCGCAGGTGCGCGTCGAACGGCCCGGCCAGGTTGGCCAGCCGTTCGTTGTCGTCGGGATCGAGGGTGAAATCGCGCTGGAGCATGTTCATGTGTATAGGATACAGCCGGACTTCCGGCGAAACGGTGACAAACGATGCAGGCGAGACGATTGATGCAGGTGGGGGCAATGACCGCGATCCTGGCCTTGTCCGGGCAGGTGCTGGCGGCAGGCGGCATCACCGTGGTCAGCGCGCAGCGCATCCACACCATGAACCCGGCGCAGCCGCACGCGCAGGCGATGGCCTACGACGACAGCGGCGCGATTCTGGCGCTGGGCGATACTGCCGCATTGCTGAAGCGTTACCCGCAGGCGAAGCGCATCGATGCCGGGCAGGCGACGATCATTCCCGGCCTGATCGATGCACACGGGCACGTCTCGCAGCTGGGTGCATTGCGCGCCAGCGTCGACCTTTCCGGCGTCGACAGCAAGGACGAGGCGCTGCGACGGATTGGCGAATACGCGGCGAAAATGAAGGATCCGAACGGATGGATCGTCGGTTTCGGCTGGGACCAGAATCGCTGGGCCGGCAAGGCGTTCCCGACTGCCGCCGATCTTGACGCGCTATTCCCCGGTCACCCGATCTGGATGCAGCGCATCGACGGTCATGCCGGTTGGGCCAACAGCGCGGCACTGAAGCACGTGAAGCGTGATTTGTCCGGCGCGTGGCAGCCCGAGGGCGGGCGCATCGAACGCGATGCCAATGGAAAGGCGAACGGCCTGTTCCTGGATGGCGCGATGTCGCTGGTCGGCGACGTCATTCCGGCGCCGACACCTGCGGAAGTCGAACACAACCTCGAACTGGGGATGGCCGAAGCGGTCGCCAACGGCCTGACCGGCGTGCACGATGCCGGCATTCCGCTGTCGGAACTGCACGCCTACCAGCATCTGGCCGATCAGGGGAAGATGCCGCTGCGCATCACCGCGATGGCGATGGATGATGGCGACGCGCTCGACGAATTGTGCAAGCACGGCCTGTATCGCCATTCGTCGGGACGCCTGCAGATGCGCACGGTGAAGCTGCATGCCGATGGTGCGCTGGGCAGCCGCGGTGCGGCCTTGCTTGCCGATTACAGCGACGATCCCGGCAATCGCGGCATCATGGTGTTCTCGCCGGAAGCGTTGCTCGCCGCCGAAACCAAGGCCAAGCGCTGTGGCGTGCAGGTCGCGACCCATGCCATCGGTGATCGCGGCGATCGCGTGGTGCTCGATACCTACGAAAAGGCACTCGGCGCCGATGTGTCGAGCGATCATCGCTGGCGCATCGAGCACGCGCAGATCTTCGCGCCGGAGGACCTGCATCGCGTGAAGAAACTGCATCTGATCGCGTCGATGCAGCCGACCCACGCCACCAGCGACATGCCGTGGGCGGAAGACCGCATCGGTCCGCAGCGCATCACCGGTGCTTACGCCTGGCGCAAGCTGCGCGACGATGGCGTGTTGCTCGCACTGGGTTCGGATTTCCCGGTGGAATCGGTCGATCCGCGTCTCGGCCTTGCTTCGGCGGTCACCCGCGCCGATGCCAAGGGCATGCCGGTCGGCGGCTGGTATCCGGAAGAAAAACTGACGGCCTATGAAGCGCTGCGTGGCTTCACGCTGGATGCTGCCTATGCCGGATTCGCGGAGAAGGAGGTCGGCAGTCTCGAAACCGGCAAGCGCGCCGATTTCGTGGTGATGGACAAGGATCCGCTGGCGATCGATCCGGCGCAGCTGCGCGCGCTGGTGGTGCGCGCGACCTATGTCGATGGCAAGCCGGTGTATCAGGCGAAGTGAGTTCTTCCCATTCCAGTTGAACGATGAAACGCCGCCCGGAATTCCCGGGCGGTTTTCTTTTTACGATCAGGCCGCTACCGCCTGCGGGTGGAACTGTTCTTCCTCGGTCGATCCCTTCAGTGCGACGGTCGATGACATGCCGCCCTGGATGGTTTGCGTGACCGCATCGAAGTAACCGGTGCCGACTTCGCGCTGATGCTTGACCGCTGTGAAGCCGCGTTCGGCGGCAGCGAACTCGCGTTCCTGCAACTCCACGAAGGCGCTCATCTGTCGGCGTGCGTAGCCGTGGGCGAGGTCGAACATGCCGTAATTCAGCGCGTGGAAACCGGCCAGGGTGATGAACTGGAACTTGTAGCCGTAGCTGGCGATTTCCTGCTGGAAGCGCGCGATCGTCGCGTCGTCGAGATTCTTCTTCCAGTTGAAGCTCGGCGAACAGTTGTACGCCAGCAGTTTGCCCGGAAACTTGGCGTGGATCGCCTCGGCGAACTTGCGGGCGAATTCCAGATCGGGCTTGCCGGTCTCGCACCACACCAGGTCGGCGTAGGGCGCGTAGGCAAGGCCGCGGCTGATCGCCTGGTCCAGTCCCTTGTGCGTCTTGAAGAAGCCCTCGACGGTGCGTTCGCCGGTGCAGAACGGCTTGTCGTTGTCGTCGATGTCGCTGGTCAGCAGGTCGGCGGCTTCGGCATCGGTACGCGCGACGATCAGCGTCGGCACGCCCATCACGTCGGCGGCCAGTCGCGCGGCGGTGAGTTTCTCGATCGCCTCGCGCGTCGGCACCAGCACCTTGCCGCCCATGTGGCCGCACTTCTTGGCCGAAGCGAGCTGGTCCTCGAAGTGCACGCCGGAAGCGCCGGCTTCGATCATCGCCTTCATCAGTTCGAACGCGTTGAGCACGCCGCCGAAACCGGCTTCGGCATCGGCGACGATCGGTTGCAGGTAATCGATGCTGTCGTCGCCTTCGGCATGGCTCAGCTGATCGGCACGCAGCAGCGTGTTGTTGATGCGCTTCACCACCTGCGGTACCGAGTTGGCCGGATACAGCGACTGGTCGGGATACATCTCGCCGGCAAGGTTGGCATCGGCGGCGACCTGCCAGCCACTGAGGTAGATCGCCTTCAGACCGGCCTTGACCTGCTGCATCGCCTGGTTGCCGGTGAGTGCGCCGAGTGCGTTGACGAAATCCTCGCGTTGCAGGGACTCCCACAATTTCGAGGCGCCGATCTTCGCGATCGAATGTTCGACCGGCACGGTGCCGCGCAGGCGCACCACGTCTTCGGCGCTGTAGTCGCGGCGAATGCCGGCCCAGCGCGGGTTGTTGCTCCACTCGTGCCTGAGTTGTTCGGCGGAGGGCAGAGTCGTCTTGCTCATTTCAATCTCCTTGCAGGTGGTGGGTGGGTGCAACGTGGATCAGGGCAGCCGTGCGTAGGCAGGCACGGTGAGGAAATCGGCGAGCGTGTCGGCGTGGGTGAGGTCGTGCAGCATCGCGATGGCGTCGTCGACACGATTCAAGCCCGGAACGTTTGCGCCACGCAGGCGCGAGGGCAGGCCGATCAGTGCGCGTTCCAGCAATGCGAAGTCAAGCGGCGTGCCGTCGTCGAGATGCAGGTTCCCGTGGTGCAGCCATTGCCACAATTGCGTGCGGGCGATCTCGGCGGTCGCGGCGTCTTCCATCAGGCCGTGGATCGGCACGCAACCGTTGCCGGCCAGCCACGCGGCGAGATAGCGCACGCAGACTTCGACATTGCCGTCGAAGCCGGCGCGGGTGATGGTGCCGAGACTCGGGCGCAGCAGGTCCGCGGCGGAGACATCGACGTCTTCGCGCAGCACGTCGAGCTGGTTGTCGCCGCTGACGACGGTTGCGAAGGCCTCGCGTGCTATCGGAATCAATGCCGGATGGGCGACCCAGGTGCCGTCGTGGCCAGCGCGGGCTTCGCGCAATTTGTCGGCGCTGACGCGTTCGAATGCGCGCGTGTTGGCTTCGGCGTCATTGGCGATGGGAATCTGCGCGGCCATGCCGCCCATCGCGAAAGCGCCACGACGATGGCAGGTCTTGATCAGCAGTTCCGAGTAGGCCTTCAGGAACGGCTGCGTCATCGTCACCTGGCCGCGTTCGGGCAGCACGCGATCACGATGTCCGCGCAGCGTCTTGATGTAGGAGAAGATGTAGTCCCAGCGCCCGCAATTCAGCCCGACGATGCGATCGCGCAGTGCGTGCAGGATTTCGTCCATCTCGAATGCAGCGGGCAGCGTTTCGATCAGGACCGTCGCCTTCAGCTGTCCGTGCGGCAGGCCGAGTTCGCCTTCGACGAAGGACATCGCCTCGTTCCACAGCGCCGCTTCTTCCATCGACTGCAGCTTGGGCAGGTAGAAGTACGGACCGCGATCCTTCGCTGCCAGTGTCGTCGCGTTGTGGAAGCAGAACAGTCCAAAGTCGAATAGCGCGCCGGACATCGCTTCGCCATCGACCGTCACGTGCTTCTCGTCGAGATGCCAGCCGCGCGGCCGCACGATCAACACCGCGCGTTCCTGCTCGGGGTGCAGTGCGTAGTGCTTGCCGGCTTGCCCGTCCAAAGCTGGGCCGGTGAATTCCAGCGTCCCGGCGATGGCCTGGTGCAGGGCGACCTGACCCTCGATCAGGTTGGCCCAGGCCGGCGAGGTGCTGTCCTCGAAATCGGCCATGTAGCAGTCGGCCCCGGAGTTCAGCGCGTTGATCACCATCTTGGGATCGACCGGCCCGGTGATCTCGACCTGGCGGCGCTGCAGGGCGGCAGGAATCGCCGCGACCATCCAGTCGCCAGCGCGGATCACAGCGGTGTCTGCACGAAAACCGGGTAGTGCGCCGGCGTCGTAGCGGGCCTGGCGCTGGCGGCGATCCTCCAGTAATCGGTGGCGAACGGGGTCGAACTTGCGATGAAGTCCGGCCAACAGGGCGAGGGCGTCGGGCGTCAGCAGGGTGTCCTGGCTGACGGCTTGGCCGGTGACATGCGGAAGGTCGGGCGCGAAGGTCTGGGGCTGGGCGGACATCGGCGGGATCTGCGGCGCAGCGATCTGCTGCACTGCAAACATCCGGTGGCGGATAGTATTTCGCAACGCAAAGTTGTCAATCGAATATATTTGGAAAACTAATACTTCAATCTGGCCATGAGCGAAGACCGCGACCACGCGCCTCGTTTCTCCTACAAGGGCAGCCGCCTCAAGCCCTTGCGCGCGTTCTGCCAGGTGGCACGGCTGGGGTCTATCTCCCGGGCAGCCGAAGCGCTGTTCCTCAGCCAGCCGGCGGTGAGCCTGCAGATCCAGGCGCTCGAACGCGAATTTGGCACGCGCCTGTTCCAGCGCCAGGGGCGACGTTTCGATCTCAGCGAAGACGGCACCTTGCTGTACGGCCTGGTCGCGCCGCTGGTCGATGGTCTTGATGGCTTGCACGGCAATTTCCGCGAAGCGTTGCAGGGCAAGGGCACGGGTGAATTGCAGATCGCCGCGGGCACCTCGACCATCATCCATCTGCTGCCGCCGATCGTCGCTGCGTTCAAGGCCGCGCATCCCGACGTCAAGCTGACGCTGCACAACGTCACCGGCGCCGGTGGACTCGAGATGTTGCGCGCCGACAAGGTCGATCTCGCGGTCGGATCGATGCTCGACGTGCCCAACGACATCCGCTACGCGCCGGCCTACAGTTTCGATCCGATGCTGATCATGCCCCCCGATCATCCGCTGGCCGGCAAGCAGGACATCACCCTGTCGGATCTCTCGCCCTATGGATTGATCCTGCCGCCGCAGCGACTCACGACCTATCGTTTCGTCGACCTGGTGTTCCAGCGCGCGCGCGTGCCGTACACGGTGGCGATGGAAGTCGGTGGCTGGGAAATCATCAAGCAATACGTGGCGATGGGCATGGGCATCAGCATCGTCACCTCGATTTGTCTGACGCCCGCCGACCACGAGCGGCTGGTCGCGCGTTCGCTGGCACGCTATTTCCCGTCACGCAGTTACGGTGTCGTGCTGCGCAAGGGCAAGTTCCTGTCGGCGCATGCACGTGCATTCGTCGATCTGATCAAACCGGATCTGCTGGCTGCCCGCGACTACTACCACAGCGGTCATTCCGAGCGTTGATCACGCACGCTCACAGGAAGATGCTGATCGCGACGACCCGAGTGACCGAACGCGTGTTGTGGCCCCAGGCCGGGATGTAGCGCGTGCCGAAGATCGCACCGACGCGTGGCGACCAGTTGTATTCGACCGCAGGCACCACGGCGAAGGTGTCGGATGCATGGCTGCGGGTGCGCGTGCCGGACGCATCGCGCAAGGTGGTCGCGGCATCGTGGTCGTAGTAGAAATCCGTCGCCAGCACCCAGTTGCGGGTGATGCTGTATTCCCAGGCATTGTCGAAGGACACGCTGTTGCCGGGATGGGCATGGCCGTCGAAGCCGACGGAGGTGCCATAGACGCTGAGATCGCGGACATGCACGCGATCCGAATGCGAACCGCTGATGTTGACGCGGCCGCGCAGGATGCGGCCATTCGGCATCCAGAAATAGTGTTGCGCGTAGATGCCGAGTGTCGTCGTGCGTGCGCCGCTGCCGAAACCGTTGCTGGCGCGGTCAAGGCGGTCGTACTTCCCGGTCGGCAACGATTCCTCGATCGCGATGGCGATCGCCGGTCGGTTTTTCTCTCGCGAGTATGTCGTCAGCGCGTACTGCGCGTGCAGCGAGAGATCGCCAGTTCCGACATGCGTGCTCCCTCCGCCAGCATCGATATGCGTGTAGCCGAACAAAGGGCGTACACCGACAGTCACCCGGTCGCTGAGTCCGTACAACATGTAAGTCTGCGAACCCCAGGCGTCGACGCCGGAACTTTTCGCGTCGTAGAAATAGGATTCGACATAGCCGTGGCCTTTCGGCAGCGGCGCCGGTGAGTTGGACACCACCGATCCCGTCCACCATGCGTCATCCAGCGATTGTTGCGTAGATACCGGAAATTCTGCGGCGACAGCATGGCTCGCGATCCCGGCACCGTAGATGAGGGATGCGAGCAGAATCTTGCGGGAAACGCGCTGGAAGCGGATCGGTTCGATGTGACGGGGCATCGGGCATCTCCGTTGGCAGCCAATTATGGAGTGCGTGAAGGCAGCTGCAATGTGCCGATCGTCAGTGGTTGGGGTGTGCCAATTCCAAGGGAATTTCCGGGGCATGCAAGCGTGCCCGCATCTTCGCGACATCAAGCCTGCGGATCACGCGAGGCAGGTTGGTCCAGATTGCGTGATAGCCGTAACCGCCGCGCTGCATCTCGCGGATCGCGTCTTCCTTGCTCCAGTCCTGCACCACCACACGATATGCCGCGATCATCACTCCGGTGCGATCGGCGCCGTGCTGGCAATGCACCAGCACCGGCTGTTGCGCCGGATCGCTGGCGATGCGCAGGAAGGCGAAGATTTCGTCGTCGGTGACATGCCAGGTCCACACCGGAATGTGTTCGAGGGTCGCGTGCTTCGGTCCGGGGACGACGTCCGGCATCGGGCGCAGATTGACGATGGTGCGGATGCCGAGCGCGTCGGCAGCGGCGAACCCTTGTGCATCGGGCAACGACGAACGCCACAAAGTCGGCGTCACCCGATGCAGGTTGTGCAATCCGTTGTTGGCGACGGGTTGCGCCCATGTCGCTGGACGCTGTGCGACATCAATCGCGCCCGTGGTCATGCAGCCGGAAAGCAGCAGAATCGAACACGCAGCCAGCCAGTGCGGGCTAGTCAATCGCCACACGTCCACGCAACGAATTTGGCAGCGCCTCGGTGATCACGACATCGACGAATCCGCCGACCAGGCGTGGATTCCCGGCGAAATTCACCTGGCGCATGTTCTCGGTCTTGCCGGTGAGTTCGCTGGCGTCCTTGCGCGAGGTGCCGGTGACGAGGATGCGCTGCGTGGTGCCGACCATCGCCTTCGACAACTCGAAACTGTGCGCGTTGATATGCGCCTGCAGGCGCGACAGCCGCGCGTGCTTGGTTTCGTCGCTCACATCGTCGGCAAGATCCGCCGCCGGCGTGCCGGGGCGGCGCGAATAGATGAAGGAGAACGACTGATCGAAACCGACGTCCTCGATCAGCTTCATCGTCTTCTCGAAATCGGCATCGCTCTCGCCGGGGAAGCCGACGATGAAATCGGAGCTGATCGCGATGTCCGGGCGCACCGCGCGCAGCTTGCGGATCTTCTGCTTGAACTCGAGCGACGTGTAGCCGCGCTTCATCGCCGAGAGGATGCGATCGCTGCCGGACTGCACGGGCAGGTGCAGGTAGTTGGCGAGCTTGGGCACGTCGCGATAGGCGTCGATCAGCGCGTCCGAGAACTCCAGCGGATGCGAGGTGGTGAAGCGGATGCGTTCGACGCCGTCGATCTCGGCGATGGTGCGGATCAGCAGGGCGAGATCGGCGACTTCCTCGCTGTCGCTGATCGGGCCGCGATAGGCGTTGACGTTCTGGCCGAGCAGGTTGATTTCGCGCACGCCCTTGGCGGCGAGTTGCGCCACTTCCACCAGCACGCCCTCGAACGGTCGGCTCACTTCTTCGCCGCGGGTGTAGGGCACCACGCAGAACGAGCAGTACTTGGAGCAGCCTTCCATGATCGAGACGAAGGCGGTCGGGCCCTCGGCGCGGGGCTCGGGCAGGGCGTCGAACTTCTCGATTTCGGGGAAACTGATGTCGACCTGGGGACGACCCGACTCGCGGCGGGCGCGGATCAGCTCGGGCAGGCGGTGCAGGGTCTGCGGCCCGAACACCAGGTCGACGTAGGGAGCGCGCTTGACGATGCCTTCGCCTTCCTGGCTGGCGACGCAGCCGCCCACCCCGATCAGCACCGGCTTGTCGCCTTTCTTCAAGCTGCGCCAGCGACCGAGCTGGCTGAAGACCTTCTCCTGCGCTTTTTCGCGGATCGAGCAGGTATTGACCAGGATCACGTCGGCTTCTTCGGCGTTCGTGGTCAGCTCCAGCCCTTCGTGCTCGGCGAGAACGTCGGCCATCTTCGCCGAATCGTACTCGTTCATCTGGCAGCCGTGGGTCTGGATATACAGCTTGCCTTTGGCGGCAGGCAGGGTAGTGCTGTCGGTCATCATCGTCTCCGGGGGCGCGGTGGTGAGTCCGGGCCGGATGGTGTGGGGCACACATTCTAGAGGCCTGCCCCGTGTTCCGCACTTGTATCCGCCTGAATTTTGTGGAGACTTCGCAGGATGATCGGGGGGCGACTCGCGCTGGCTTTGCTCGCACTGGCGTTGGCCGGGCCGGCTGCGGCCGGTACCCTTTATCGCTGCGAAGGCGCCGGTGGCACCACCTATTCCGGCACCCGCCTGGCCGGGATGCGCTGTACGGCGGTGAGCACCTATCACTCCAGTCTCGCGTCCCCGTCGGCGGCCTCTGTTCCCGCGGTCGCCACCGCGACCCCGGCGCCGGCTGTGGTGGCAACGAGCGGTGCTCCCTCTTCGGATACCGCCGTGCCCACCATTTCGGCGACCGGCAACGCGAGTCCGGGGCGAGGCGAGCGCCATGTCAGCGGCGCCGTCTACTCTTACATGAAGGATGGCGTCCGCTACGTCACCAGCAAGCCGCCGCGCGGCGTCGCGACTTCGGACGTGCGGACCATCCGCTATTCCTATATCGAGCGCTGCTTCGCCTGCGATCCGACCTCGCGCGTCAATTTCCGGACCCTGGCGCTGAACACCACCGCCTACCAGAGCGAAATAGCCTCCGCCTCCAAGCTCTACGGGGTCGAGGAGTCGGTGGTGCGCGCCATCATCCATGCCGAGTCCGCCTACAACCCGCGGGCGCTGTCCCGGGTGGGTGCCCAGGGGTTGATGCAGCTGATGCCGGCGACCGCCCGCCGCTTCGGGGTCGGCAATCCCTTCGACGCTGCCCAGAACATCCAGGGCGGCGTGCAGTACCTGGCGTGGCTGGCCAAACGCTATGGCGGTGACCTGACCCGGATCGCGGCCGGCTACAACGCCGGCGAAGGTGCGGTGGACAAGTACGGCGGGGTGCCGCCCTACAGCGAAACCCGCGCCTATGTCGAGCGCGTCAGGACCCTGGCCGACCGCTACCGGGCGCGCAGCAGCGCCAATTGAGCACGGCGTCGCGGCCTTGGGGTGGTCCGGCGGATTGTCGGTTCGTTAAGCCTTCCGTTACACTTTCCAGTCGAACGATGGCCGGGCGCGGCAGCGCGTCCGGGCGGATCGCCAACCTTAAACATCTTTGCTTTCGGAGTGCCGGATGGCCAACAACGAAGTACACGACGGTCCGGCCAGCCCGGGACGTCGGCGCTTCCTGACCGCGACGACCGTGGTTGTGGGTGCGGTAGGCGCGGGTTTCGCGGCGGTTCCCTTCATCAAGTCCTGGAATCCGAGCGCGCGCGCCAAGGTGGCGGGCGGTCCGGTGACGGTCAATGTCGCCAACCTGGTGGCGGGTCAGATCCTCGGCGGTGACGTGGCCTGGCGCGGCCAGCCGGTCTACGTGATCAAGCGCACGCAGCAAATGCTGGAGATGCTGCCGCAGATGGATGCCCTGGTGGCCGATCCCAAGTCGCAGAACACCGACCAGCAGCCCAAGTACGCCCAGAACGAACACCGTTCGCTCAAGCCCGACGTGCTGGTGCTGATCGGCGTCTGCACCCATCTCGGCTGCGCGCCGGAGCTGCATTCCGAAGTGAAGCCCGAACCGTTCGATCCCGACTGGAAGGGCGGCTTCTTCTGCCCCTGCCACAAGTCGAAGTACGACATGGCCGGACGCGTGCTGAAGGCGCAGCCGGCGCCGGCCAACCTGCCGGTGCCGCCGTACCACTTCGAAGGCGACAGCCTCGTCATCGGCATCGATCCGCCGGGAGCCGCGTAAATGAGTAACGTCGTCACGCGCACCGCGCAGAACGTCATGGACTGGGTCAACGAGCGGGCACCGGCGTTGATGCCGATCTACCGCAAGCACATGACCGAGTACTACGCACCGAAGAACTTCAACTTCTGGTACTACTTCGGCGTGCTCAGCCTGGTAGTGCTGGTCAACCAGATCCTGACCGGCATCTTCCTGACCATGCACTACAAGCCGGACGCGAAAGAGGCGTTCGACTCGGTCGAATACATCATGCGCGATGTCGACTGGGGCTGGCTGATCCGCTACATGCACTCGACCGGCGCCTCGCTGTTCTTCATCGCCGTCTACCTGCACATGTTCCGTGGCCTGATGTACGGCAGCTACCGCAAGCCGCGCGAGCTGGTGTGGCTGCTCGGCATGGTGATCTACCTGGTGCTGA
>JAFEBZ010000133.1 GCA_018242405.1 Pseudomonadota bacterium
GACATGCGCGGGAACACCGTGTTGCCGAGGATGATGCCGAGCACGATCGCGGTCGGCAGCGCGCTCATGCCGAAGCGCTTGGTCCACGGTTCCAGCAGCATCGCGGCGAGGGCGAGGGCGGCGGCGAGCAGCAGGCCGGGCAGGCGTGCGATCCAGGGGTTCGATGTCGTGGCAGTCATGTGATCGGGATGGGTGGAAGTGGGAGGAGGTTCGCGCTCAGGATGCGAGTCGCTGTCGCAGCAGTTCGCGCAGTTCGGTTTTTTCGTCTTCGCTCAGGTCGCGGATGCGCGACTGCAGCTGGTCGATGCGTTGCAGGGTCGATTGCTTCGACAGCTGCGCCAGCACGCCATCGAAATCGACCGTCCATTCCTGCGGGCCACCGGGCTCGCTGAAGGTCGCGAGTTTCTGCAGTGCGCCGGCATCGGGATGGTCGGCGAAGGATTCGAGGATGCCGGTGACGGTCAGTCCGGGGCGTGACTTCAATACGTCGAGCAGTTCGACCAGCAACGGAATGCCTGCCAGTTGCAGCGATTCGAATTCGTAGGGCACCGCCGCGCGATCGGCCAATGCAGGATGCTGCAACAGCAGGGTGATGGCGTGGCGCACGAGACTGCGCTTCGCGTGTGCATTGGCATTCGATGACGCCGGGGTGCGCGGAATCGCATTGGCATCGGTGACATCGACATTGGTGAGTTCGCGGATGCGCGCGACCATCGCGTCGCGGAAACCGCCGTCGGGAATCTTGGCGATATCGGCGCGGCAGCGATCGACCAGCGTCGCCTTGCCGGTCACCGAGGTCAGCGACACGCCCTGCATGCGTTCGGCGAAATACACTTCGGACAACGGCGTGGCGTTGCGCAAGCGTTCCTCGAATTTCGCGTGGCCTTCCTGGCGAACGAGCGTGTCGGGATCCTCGCCATCGGGCAGGAACAGGAAGAACGCCTGTCTCCCATCCTTCATGCGCGGCAGCACCGATTCCAGGGCCTTCCACGCGGCGCGACGACCGGCATTGTCGCCATCGAAACAGAACACCACTTCCGGCGCATTGCGGAACAGCAGTTCGGCGTGTTCGGGCGTGGTCGCGGTGCCAAGCGTGGCGACGGCGTAACGGATACCGTGCTGCGCCAGCGACACTACGTCCATGTAGCCCTCGACCACCAGCAGGCGTTCCAGCTTCAGGTTCGCCTGTCGCGCCTGCCACAGGCCGTACAGCTCGCGGCCCTTGTGGAACAGCGCGGTTTCCGGCGAATTGAGGTATTTCGGGCTGTCGTCCTTGTCGAGCACGCGTCCGCCGAAGGCGATCACGCGACCGCGGCGATCGTGGATCGGGAACATCACGCGATCGCGGAACTTGTCGTAGACGTGGTCCTTGTCGTTGCGCGAGAACAGGCCCGAGCGTTCCAGCAATTGCATGCGGCGCTGGTCGGTGCCGAGTTCGTTGCGCAGGCCGTCGTAGCCCTGCGGCGCGTAGCCGATGGCGAAATGTTCGCGGGTCGCGGCATCGACGCCACGCTGGTCGAGATAGGCCTGGGCGCGACTGCTGGAAGCGAGTTGTCGTTTGAAAAATGCGGCGGCGGCATCGAGTGCGCCGAACAGTGGTTGCGTTTCCGGGTTGGCGTTGCGCTGGCTGGTTTCGCGCGGGACTTCCATGCCGGCGCGTTTCGCCAGCTCGTCGATGGCGTCGAGGAATTCGAGGCGATCGAACTGCATCAGGAAGTTGATCGCGCTGCCGTGCGCGCCGCAGCCGAAGCAGTGGTAGAACTGTTTTGCCGGTGAGACGAAGAACGAGGGCGAGCGTTCGTCGTGGAAGGGGCAGCAGGCGGTGTATTCGTTGCCCTTCTTCTTCAGCGGCACCCGCGCGTTGACGATCTCGACCACGTCGGTGCGGTTGAGCAAGTCATCAATGAACGCGTCGGGGATCCTGGCCACTACATCCCCGCGAGCTTGCGCAAGGCTTCGCCGCTGACGCGCTGCACTGTCCATTCGTCCATGCCGATGGCGCCCAGCGAACGATAGAAGTCGATCGACGGCTGGTTCCAGTCGAGCACCGACCATTCGAAACGACCGCAGCCACGCGCAACCGCAATACGCGCGAGTTCGACCATCAATGCCTTGCCGAGCCCGGCGCCGCGATGCTGCGGGCGCACGAAGACGTCTTCCAGATAGAGGCCGGGTTTGCCGAGGAAGGTCGAGAAGTTGTGGAAGAACAGCGCGAAGCCCGCAGGCACGTCGTCAATCTCGCCGATCAGCACTTCCGCTGCGGGTTTCGGACCGAACAGTTGCACGTGGAGATCGGCTTCGGTGGCGACGACTTCATGCGCCAGCCGTTCGTATTCGCCGAGCGCGCGAATCAGCTCGAGGATCAGCGGCACGTCGGCGGCGATCGCCGGACGAATGACGATGCGCGCGGACATCAGGCGTCAGCCGGCGAGCTTCTGTTTCACCAGTTTCGACACGTCTCCCATGTCGGCCTTGCCGGCGAGTTGCGGCTTGAGCACGCCCATCAGCTTGCCCATGTCGGCGGCGCCGGTCGCTCCGGTCTGGGCGATGGCGGCATCGATCGCCGCGGCGATTTCGGCTTCGCCCATCTTGGCCGGCAGGTAGTGCTCGATGATCGCCATTTCGTCGCGCTCGATCGTGGAGAGATCCTCGCGGCCGGCGGCGTCGTACTGGCTGATCGAATCGCGGCGCTGCTTCACCATCTTCTCGAGCACGGCCAGCACGGCGGCATCGTCCAGCTCCACGCGCTCGTCGACTTCCTTCTGCTTGATCGCGGCATTGATCAGGCGAATCACGCCGAGGCGGGCTTTCTCGCCGGCCTTCATCGCGGTCTTCATGTCGTCGGTGAGCTGGGTCTTCAGGGACATATCGGTTTCCTTGGTCAATTCGGCGTCCCAGAAATGCGAAAAGCCGGTCACGCGCGAGCGTGCCGGCTTTGTCGATCCGGAACCGCTAACGGCTCAGTACAGGCGCTGGCGCTTGGTCACGTCGCGCGACATGCGGCGCGACTGGCGCTTCACGGCAGCAGCGGCCTTGCGCTTGCGTTCCTGGGTCGGCTTTTCGTAGAACTCGCGCTTGCGCACTTCGGCCAGCACGCCTGCCTTTTCGCAGGTGCGCTTGAAGCGACGCAGGGCAAATTCAAAGGGTTCGTTTTCGCGGACTTTGACGGCAGGCATGTGTTGTTCCGAGTGAAAACCGGCCAAAGGACCGGAGTGAGCCGGGGATGATAGCCCATTCACCGGGAGGCGCGCAAGCCGCTATCCTGAGGGGATGAAAGTCCTGGGCATCGAATCCTCCTGCGACGAAACCGGCGTGGCCGTCTACGACACGGCCGTGGGCGGTGCGCGCGGGCTGGTGGCGCAGGCGGTCTACAGCCAGATCGAACTGCACGCCCAGTACGGCGGGGTGGTGCCGGAGCTGGCCAGTCGCGACCACGTGCGCAAGACCCTGCCGCTGATCCACCAGACCCTGGACGAGGCCGGGATCGCCCCCGGCGAGATCGGCGGGGTGGCCTATACCGCCGGCCCC
This sequence comes from Pseudomonadota bacterium, assembly GCA_018242405.1. Taxonomy (GTDB): domain Bacteria; phylum Pseudomonadota; class Gammaproteobacteria; order Xanthomonadales; family Xanthomonadaceae; genus Solilutibacter. The sequence goes on from JAFEBZ010000133.1 coordinate 3,529, forward strand.
GGGCTGGTCGGGGCGCTGCTGGTCGGGGCCGGGGTGGCGCGGTCGTTGGCGTGGGCGCTGGACGTCCCGGCAATCGGCGTCCACCACATGGAAGGCCACCTGCTGGCGCCGCTGATGCAGGACGCGGATCCGCCCGAGCCGCCGTTCGTGGCCCTGCTGGTCTCCGGCGGCCATACCCAGCTGGTCCACGTCGAGGCGATCGGTCGTTACCGCCTGCTCGGCGAGACGCTGGACGATGCCGCTGGCGAGGCCTTCGACAAGACCGCCAAGCTGATGGGGCTGCCCTACCCGGGAGGCCCGCAACTCGCGGCACTGGCCCAGCAGGGCACACCGGGACGATTCCGGTTCGCGCGGCCGATGACCGATCGTCCCGGCCTCGATTTCAGTTTCAGCGGATTGAAGACGCAGGTGCTGCTGGCGTGGCGCGACAGCGACCAGTCCGATGCGACCCGCGCCGACATCGCCCGCGCCTTCGAGGATGCGGTGGTCGACACGTTGGCGATCAAATGCGAGCGCGCGCTGGAAGCTGCCGGTTGCGACACCCTGATCGTTGCCGGTGGCGTCGGCGCCAACCGCAGACTGCGCGAGAAGTTGCATGCGATGGCGGGCAAACGCGGTGGTCGCGTGGCGTTCCCGCCACCGGCGCTGTGCACCGACAATGGCGCGATGATCGCGTTTGCCGGCGCGTTGCGATTGCAGGCCGGGCAGCACGAGGATCTCGGCATCCATGTCGTGCCGCGCTGGGACATGGCGACGCTGTCGGCAGTTTGAGTCTGGAGAACATGTGAGCGATATCGTCTTCATCGAAGGCCTGGAAATCGACGCACTGATCGGCATCTACGATTGGGAGCGGCGCATTCGCCAGACGCTGGTGTTCGACGTCGAGATGGCCTTCGACAACCGCATTCCCGCGGCCAGCGACAACATCGAGGACACACTCAACTACAAGGCGGTCAGCAAGGCGCTGATGGCCTATGTCGAAAGCAGCGGTTTTGGTCTGGTGGAAACGCTGGCGGAACGCTGCGTGGAACTGATCCTGCGCGAGTTCAAGGTGTCGCGGGTGAAGTTGAAGTTGAGCAAGCCGGGCGCGGTGCGTGGCGCACGCGCGGTCGGCGTGGTGATCGAGCGGACGCGCGACTGACATGGGCCATGCACTGTTGAGCCTCGGCAGCAATGTCGATCCGCTGCGTCATCTGCGGTTGGCAGCCGAAGCCTTGCGCGCGCGCTTCGGGGATGTGCGGCTGTCGACGATCCATCGCTATCCGGCGGTCGGATTCGACGGTGGCGATTTCCTCAACGCGGCGGCGGTGATCGACAGCGATCTCGATCCGCAGGCGCTCAACGACTGGCTGCATGCGCTGGAAGACACGCACGGGCGCGATCGCAGCGGCCCGCGCTTCGGCGATCGCACGCTCGATATCGACATCGTCTATTACGACGGCTTGGTGATGGCAGGCGAGGGGAATTTGCAGCTGCCGCGCCCGGAAATTCGCCATGCCTTCGTGCTGAAGCCGCTGGCGGAGATCGCGCCGGACTTCATCGATCCTGTGCGGTGCGAATCATTGCTGGCGCTGTGGGCGTTGCATCCCGATCACGACACGCAGTTCGAGCGGGTCGACTGGGGCGTTTAGCCCGCAAGCAAGCGACCACCGTCGACGTGCAGGACTTCGCCAGTGGTGAAGCGTGCGGATTCGAGCAGCCAGCGCACTGCTTCGGCGATGTCGTGCGGTGTACCCGTGTGCGCCAGCGGCGTGCGCGCGACGATCGCGGCTTGCCGTTCGGATTCGTTGCCGGATGCTTCGCCTTCCGGCCACAGGATGGCGCCCGGCGCGACCGCGTTGACGCGTACATCTGGCGCGAGCTCCAGCGCCAGCGATTTCGTCATCATCAGCAACGCGGCCTTGCTCATGCAGTAGGCGCTGTGTTCGCGCAACGGACGTTCCGCATAAATGTCGGTGATGTTGACGATCGCGCCTTGGGTCTTGCGCAGGTGCGGTGCCGCAGCCTGGGCGAGGAAGAACGGTGCGCGGGCGTTGGCATCGAACAATGACTGCCACTGCGTCTCGATGGCTTCTCCGATCGGGGTCGGGAAGAAGGTCGAGGCGTTGTTGACCAGCCCGTCCAGTCGTCCGAAGTGTTCGATGGTGCGTGCGATCAATGACTCTGGCGCACCGGGCTGCGCGAGATCGGCCTGCAGCAACAGCGTGCTGTTCGACCGTGTCGCTTCCAGCGCGTCATGCAATGCGATCGCGTCCGCTTGCGAGCCACGATAGTGCAGCGCGACGGCGTAACCGCGGGCATGCAGATGGCGCGTGATCGCCGCACCAATGCGCCTGGCGGCACCGGTGACGAGGACGACTGGAGAAGGTGAGGCGGCTTCCATCCCGCCATGCTCGCACGCTCGACGTGACTGTGCGCGCAGGGGCGCCGTCTTGACCCACATGCGCGATACTGTCGAACGCGTCGCCACGCGCTGTCAGCACCCGCTTGGCGAGACCTATCCTGCGAGAAACGCCAACAACGTGATCCGACCGCCATGACTGTCCTGCCCGCCCCCGATGCCGACGCCCAGGCGCACAGCGCCGAACTCGCCAACGCGATCCGCCACGAGATCCGCGCAGCTGGCGGCAGCATCGCGTTTTCGCGCTTCATGGAGTTGTGCCTGTACGCGCCAGGGCTGGGCTATTACAGCGCCGGTGCGACCAAGTTTGGCGGCGCCGGCGATTTCGTGACTGCGCCGGAACTCGGGCACCTGTTCGCCGAATGCATCGGCGAGGCGATCGCGCCGGTGCTCGCGGAACTCGATGATGGCCAGGTACTCGAAATCGGTGGCGGCACCGGTGCATTCGCGGCCGACCTGCTGCGACACCTGCAATCACTGGATCGCCTGCCGACGCGTTACTGCGTGCTCGAGCCGAGTGCGCAACTGCGCCAGCGCCAGCGCGCTTACCTGCAGGAAGTGTTGCCGGCTGACGTGTTCGCGCGTGTCGAATGGCTGGATCGCCCGTTCGAGCAACCGTGGAACGGCATCGTCTTCGCCAACGAAGTGCTGGACGCATTGCCGACCACGCGTTTCGCCATCGCCGAAGAGGAAGTCTGGGAAGATCACGTCGCGCTCGACAAGCACGATGCCTTCACGGTGATCGGCCGTCCTGCCGATGCACTGATCACCGCCGGCGTCCGCCATGTCGAGCGTGCGCTCGATCATCCGTTCGCCGAGGACTATCGCTCGGAGTTGTTGCCGCAGCTGCCGTATTGGGTGCAGGCGGTGATCGGGCCGATGAAGCGCGGCGCATTGCTGTTTATCGACTACGGTTATGCGCGCAGCGAGTATTACCAGCCGCAACGCAGCGAAGGCACCTTGCGCGCGTTCCGTCGCCATCATGTCGTCGAGGACGTGCTGGCGTGGCCGGGCCTGCAGGACATCACCGCATCGGTCGATTTCACCGCGTTAGCGGAGGCGGGCACCGGTGCCGGGTTCGATCTCGCCGGTTACTGCAGCCAGGCGAGTTTCCTGGTGGGCAACGGCATCGATCACCGGTTCGCTGCAGCGGAAGCGCATGCTGTCGACGAGGTGGCGCGTTTGCGATTGAGCCAGCAGGTGAAGCGGCTGACGTTGCCGGAAGAAATGGGCGAACGCTTCCAGGTGATGGGCTTCTCGCGCGACGTCGAGTTCGGCCACGCGTTCCTGATTGGCGATCTCACATATCGGTTGTAGCGCGCGCCGCCGCGATCGCCGAGATGCGCGCCTTGCGGATCGCTTCGCCCAGCGCCGGTCCGGGCGCGACATCCGCGAACATTCCGGCGTTGACCGCGCGCGCTATGGCGAACAACCGCTGCAACTCAGCCGCCTGCGGATAGGGCTGGTCCTCGAGCCCGGCGCGTCCGCGCTTGTCGGCTTCGCACACCAGCGCGAGTTGCTGCACCCGTTCCGGTTTGCGGAAGGCATCCATGCGTTCGAACAGCTTCAGCACGGTTTCATCGCGCAGTTCGTCGAGGCGATGGATATTGAGGTGTTCGCGACAGGCGATCTCGGCGAGCTGGCGATGTTCGTTCGGAACTTTCAGGCGTGCGGACAGCGCTTGCAAGGGTTTCACTCCACGCTGTTCATGCATCACGTGCTTCGGCAATTCATCGGTCGGTGTCAGCGCCTTGCCGAGGTCGTGGGCGAGCGCGGCGAAACCGATCAGATCGTCGCCGGGCGCGAGCTTGGCCGCCATGTCGCAGACCAGTTCGATGTGGCGACCGGTGTCGATCTCGGGATGGAATTCCACGCGCTGGGGCACGCCGTAGAGCGTATCGACTTCCGGCAAGACCACGCGCAGCGCATCGCAATCGCGCAGGGTGCGCAGGAAGGCGGATGGCTGCGCGCTGCGCAATGCGCGCGATAGTTCCTGCCAGACACGCTCCGATACCAGCGACTCGAGTTCGCCGGATGCCACCATTTCGCGCATCAACGACCTGGTTTCCGAGGCGATGGTGAATCCCAATGGTGCGAATCGCGCCATGAAGCGCGCCGCCCGCAGCACCCGCAACGGATCTTCGGAAAACGCCGTGCTGACATGGCGCAAGACGCGATCGCGCAGGTCGCGCTCGCCATCGAAGAGATCGAACAGTGCACCGTCTTCCGCCTGTGCGATCGCATTGATGGTGAAGTCGCGACGACGCAAATCCTCTTCCAGCGTGACGTCGGGCGCTGCATGCACCACGAAGCCGGTGTAACCGCGACCCGACTTGCGCTCGGTGCGGGCCAGCGCGTATTCCTCGCCAGTTTGCGGATGCAGGAACACCGGGAAGTCGCGCCCGACCTGGCGAAAGCCGAGCGCAATCATCTGCTCCGGTGTCGCGCCGACGACCACGAAGTCGCGATCGCCTGCCGGCAATCCCAGCAGATGATCGCGTACCGCGCCGCCGACCAGATAGACCTGCATCGCGCTCAGTTTCCGAGTTCGCAAGTCGGGGCGATGCGTTCGCCATCGAGGCGACCGGCGATGCGATCGGAGAGGCGCATCATCTTGCCGTGCATGCGCCAGTCGTACATCACGCTGAAGCCGAGCACGCGCGGCACGTATTCGCGGGTTTCCTTGTACGGAATCGCTTCGATCCAGGCGTCGGTGTCGAGCGTCGGGCGTTGCGATTTCCAGCGCGCTGCCGCGTTCGGCCCGGCATTGTATCCGGCGATCACCACCGGTAACGATCCGCCGGCCCGATCCAGCCCGTCGCGCAGGTAGGCACTGCCGATGGCGATATTGCTGGCACCGTCGTACAGGCTGTTGGCATCGACATAGGCAATGCCGCTGCGGCGGGCAATGCGCTGTCCGGTTTCCGGAATCAGCTGCATCAGACCGCGCGCGTCGGCATTGGAACGCGCGCGCGGATCGAACAGGCTTTCGGCGCGGATTTCCGCGGCGACCCACGCCGGGTCGAGGCGGTTGGCGGTGGCGGCGCGTTCGATGGCGTCTTCGTAGCGCAGGGGGAACCGCAGGTCGAGCAGGCGCATTTCCTGCGGCTGGTCGCGATCCATGCCGAAGGCGGCGCGATCGAACCATTGCTGCGACAACGCATCACGCACGGCTGCCAGTCGTTGCGCGGGCGCTGCCGTTTTCGCGGCGGCGGTCCATTCGCGCACCGCCCAGTCGTTGCGACCGATGCGATGCAATGCCAGCGCGCGCTGGAATCCCGGCGATTGCAGCGGTGTTTGCGGCGTCGGCAACGGACACAGGCGATAGGGTTGATGCAGGCGATCGGCGGCCATGAAGCCGTAGAACTCGCTGTTGCGCGCGGCATCGACATAAGCGGCGTGCGCCTGGTCGCGTTGTCCGCCCTGTTCCAGCGCGCGTGCGCGGAAATAGATCCAGCGGGTGTCACCGCCAAGTTTTTCCGGCATGGCGCGGATCGCCGCCAGTGTCGCCGGCCAGTCACCGCGCCACAGGGCATCGCGGGCGCGCAGTTCGTGCAGGGCATCGTCGAATGCGGCAGCCGGGACTGCAGCGAAACGTTGCGACGTGCGCGGATCATGGTCGATCGCCGAGGCACGCGCGATCGCGGCCAGCACTCGCCCGCGTTGGGCATCGCTCAGGGTGAAGGCGCTGTTCCACTTCGGCAACGCGGTTTCGACGTTGTCGGCCTGGTTCTTCGCGTCCTGCTCCAGTCCGGCGGCTATCACCGCGCGACTGCGTGCGGTTTTCGGCCACACCAGCGCCGAATCGCGCGGCGCGCCGAGGAAATCGGCGTACTCGCCAGCGAGCTTGGCCTGGTCCGGCGGCAGTCCCTTGCCGGCTTCGCGCATCACCGAAGGTTGGCGTTGTTCCAGTGCGGCGTCGAAGCGATTCCAGCGCAAGGCATCATCGACGCCACCACGCTGTTCGAGCATCGCCATCGGTTCGCGACAGGCGCTGGCCCACGGCCGGCCCGATCGCCACACCTTGCGCGCATCCTGGGTCCAATCGCCATCGAAACGGCCGAGTTTCGCTTCGGCCAGCAGGTCGAGACAGCGATTGGCCTGCGAATCGCTGCCGTCGGCATCGAGTGTCGACAGTGCGTTCCAGTCCTGCCGCCGCGCCAGTTCCGCACGCCACAGGTCCGCCAGTGCGATGCCAGCCGGTTGCCCGGCATCGCGCTGCAGTGCTGCATCGACATCTGCGTTGGAAACCGTCGCCAGTGATTGGCGGATGCGCGCGTAATCCAGCCACGCATGCAAGGGATGGCTGGCCAGTGCGCGATCCTGCGCCGGCGTCAGTCGTCCCTGATCGGCAGCCGTGAGCGCGGATTGCATCGCAGCGTCGGTCGGCGACAGCGGCGGTGGCGTCTGCGCTTCCGCGGCGCCATGCGGCGTGCAGGCAGCGAGCATGCACAGCACGGGAAGGAGAACGGCGCGCGGCGGACGAGTGTTCATCCTCCGACTATAGCCGTGCTGCTTGAACGGACGGTGGACGCGTGCACGCGCCAGTCAGCGCGCCAGTGCGTGCGCGGGGATTTCCAGATCGGCCGACAGCGCCAGATGGTCGGATGCCGCGGCCGGCAGCACCTGCAAGCCCGCCAGGGTGATGCCATCGGTGGTCAGCATGTGGTCGATCGCGCGTTGCGGTCGCCAGCTGGGGAAGGTCGCGACATGGTGTCGTGGCTGCTGCAATCGCGTGGTGCGGAACAGTCGCGCCATCTCCGGTTGCTCGATGCCGCAATTGAAGTCGCCCATCAGCACCGCATTGGGCGCATCGGCCAGCAATTCGGCGATGAAGCCCAATTGCACGTGACGCGACATCGCGCCCAGCGAAAGATGAGCAATGGCGACGCGCAGGCCATCGTTTCCGGCACCAAAGCGCGCAAGCAACACGCCGCGACCCTTCACCCGCCCCGGCAGCGGGTGATGCTCGACCTCCACCGGTTCGATCCGGCTCAGCAAGCCATTTGCGCTGGAAGCGACGCCGCCGACACTGCGGTTGGGCTGGTGCGTCCAGTAGGCGAAACCGCCGCGGGTGGCGAGGTAATGCGTCTGGTTGGTGAAGCCCGAACGGAAACTGCCGGGATCGGCTTCCTGCAAGCCGACGATGTCGTGCTGGCGGGCGATTTGCGCGATCGCATCGAGCGCGCCGCGCTTGCCGCCGAGCGGCAGCACGTGCGACCAGCTGCGGGTGGCGTAATCGCTGTATCGCCGCGTGCTGGAACCCGCCTGGATGTTGGCGCTCAACAAGCGCAGGCGGTGGGTCGACGGATCCGTCATGTTATTTCGCGGTGCCGCCCTCCCGGGCGATCAACGCGCTGGCGATGCGCAGGTCGTCGAGCTGGGACGGTCCCTTGATGCGGTATTTGCCGTTGACGATCAGCGTCGGCGTGGCGGTGACGCCGCTGCGCACTTCGAAATCGTGCGCTTGCTGCATTTGCTGCTGCACTTCGGGACTGGCCATCGTCGCGCGGAACGTCTTGGCATCGAAGCCCTGTCCGCCCAGCCACGTCGCGATGTCGTTGCCGCTGGCGCCCGCCGGCAACGACTTGTCGCCGTGGATGCCGTAGAACATGCGGGTATGGATCGCGGCCAGCTGGCCGGTCTTCACCGCAGCGAAATAGGTACGACCGAGATCGCTGGCGGCGCCACCGGCAAGCGGCAACGGAGTGACGCGCACGTTCGCCGGAAGTTGCTTGGTCCACGCTTCCAGCAACGGTTCGAAGTCGGCGCAGTGCGGGCAGCTGTAGGCGAACACCTCGACCACCTCGACCTTGCCGTCGAGCGGCTGGAACGGCTGGCCATTGGCGATTTCGTCATAGTCGGTGCCGGCGACCGCGGGTTTCGTCTTCGACTCCGCAATCGCCTGGGTGGCGGCGGTGGTCGCCATCTGCACCAGCTTGGCATCGAATGGCAGCGGCTGCGTCGGTGTCGCCACCGGCTTCGCGGCGGTGAATGCCGTCGCGGTCGCCGATTTCTGCTGGCAGCCGGCGACCGCCAGCACTGCAACGGCAATCAGCGCGGGGCGCTGCAAACGCCGGGTCAAGTCGATCATGTTCAATGGCCACCTCGCGCGGCGCGTTCGCGGGCGATCAGCTTGTCGGCGATCTTCAGCTGTTCCTCGCGGCTTCCGTTGGGATCGCCAGTAATGCGGTACTTGCCGTCGACGATCAGTGTCGGCGTGCCACCGACGCCTTCGGCCTGGATGTATTGCTTGGCCTTGGCGAGCTTGCTTTCCACCGCGAAGCTCGATGCCGCCGCCTTGAACTGCGCGACATCGACGCCGTGACGACCGTAGAACGCGGCGATCGCGTCCATGCCGTCGTTGCCGCGTTCGCCCTTCAGTGCCTGCTTGATGTGGATTTCATCGAACATGGCCTGGTGGGTGCGATCGGCCACGCCCAGTGCCTCGGCGGCGTAGTAGGCGCGTGCGTAGTCGTCCCACATGCGACCAAACAGCGCGGGGACATGCACGACGCGCACGTCGGAAGGCAGTGATTTCGCCCACGGCGCGAATTGCGGCTCGAACGCGGCGCAGGCCGGGCAGACGTAGTTGAAGACTTCCTCGACTTCGATCTTGCCGTCGCCGGAATCGAACGGCTGGCCGTTGGCGACCAGATCGTAATCCTTGCCTTCGACCGGCGCCGGACCGGAGGTCTCATGCGATACCGGCGGTGCCGGCGACTGGTTGGAGGCAGTGCTTGCCGGTGCGCTGCTGTCGGTGGTTGCCGCGGTGTCGCTGGCGGCGGGCGCGGCGGCGGCCGGCGTATTCGCGGCAGGCGCGGCGGCATCGCTGCCGGGTTTGCAGGCGGACAGCGCGGCGATGATCGCCAGCGCGGCGAGGGAGCGGATGGTACGCATCAGAGTTTGCCTCCGTGAATCTGGGCGATGAGACGGTCGAGGATACCGAGTTGATCCTCGTAACTGCTGCCGAGGATCTTGTACTTGCCGTTGACGATCAGCGTCGGCGTGGTATCGGCTTGCGCGGCGATCACGAACGCGCGATCGCGCTTGAGGTCGGCGGCGACCTGCGGCGATGCCATCAGCGCCAGCAATTTCTCCGGCGTGCTGCCGAACGGCGCCATGAAGGCGGCGTATTCGGCGGCGCTGGGGCGGACCGGCATGGTCTGGTCGGTGTGGATGGCGCGGAACATCGCCGGATGCACCCGCGCCAACAGTCCGCTGCGCTGGGCGGCGAAGGCGGCGGCGGCGCCGGGCGAATCGGGATCGGAAGGCAGGTAGACCATGCGCACCCACGCCGGCTGGCGCGCGGCCCAGGCCGAGATCATCGGCGCGAAGTGGGCGCAGTGCGGGCACCACCAGGCATAGACCTCGACGACTTCGACTTCACCCTTCGCCGGTGTTTGCCAGGGATGCGCGCCGGCCACGATGTCGTAATCGGTTCCCTGCACCAGTGGCTCGGTCGGAGTGGCGGCTCGGGCCGGCAGGGCGGTCGCGAAGGCGATCAGTCCGGCGATCAACAAGGAAGAAAGGTTCTGGGCAGAAAACAGGCGCATGGCGACCTCTGGCAAAAAAAAGCCGGCCCGATCATGGGCCGGCGCGATGATCCGGAGCGTGAACGGTCTGACTGTCCACGCGAGGGAAAGTTCCCTCAATTCTTCGACGGCTGTGGCGTGGCTGCAGCCGCGGCCTTGGCGGCAGCCACGTCGGCGGGACTGGCCTGGTCGGCGCGATTGTGCAGGCCCTGCAGGTAGGTCGCCAGGCCCTTGATCTCCTCGTCGGAGAGGTTCTTGGTCTCCAGCGCCATCAGGCCGAAATGCTTGTCGTCCTTCAGCGTGCTCTGGCCACCGCGGTACTCGTTGAGACGCATCTCGACGTACCACGACTGCTGGCCGCCGACATGCGCGAAGGCCGGACCGGGATTGCCGGTGCCGTCGGGGCCGTGGCAGGCGGTGCAGGCGACGATGCCGCGGCTGGTGTCACCCTGGCGATAGAGCTTCTCGCCGACCTGATAGAGCTTCTTGCCCTGGTACGGACCCGACGCAATGGCGCTGTCATCGGCGATGCCGGCACCGGAGTGCTGGGTCTGGAAATAGGCGCCGACATCGCGCATGTCCTGCGGCGACAGTGCCTGGGCGTAGGGAATCATCAGCGCGGCGTTGCCGTCGGTGCGCAGCCCGGCCTTGAACAGCGCCAGCTGCTTGGCGACGTACAGCTCGTTCTGGCCGGCGATGCGCGGATACAGCGCGGGATTGGCAGTGGCATTGCCGTCGAGGCCGTGGCAGGCGGCGCAGGCGCCGGCCTTGGCGGCACCGGCCTTGGCATCGCCCCAATGGGTCTTGGCCAGTTCGGCATAGGCGTCGGGATCCGGTCCGGCCTTGCCCGTGGTCGCAGCCGGTGCGGCAGCGGCGGGCGCCGGCGCAGCGGGAGGCGCGGACTGGGCGTAGGCAACGGCAGCGATGGCGAGACCAGCCAGGCCGACGAGGCCGTAAGCACGGATATGACGCATGTGAACTCCCATGAGACCCGGGGCCGGTATCGACCGACCGTAACCCTTCGATTATCAGGGCCCGCCCGGAGGTGGTCAAACCACTATCCTTGTCGCATGAGTCTGCCCTTCCAGCGCGCCCGCTATCTCCTCTCCGCCCACAACGCACGCCAGCTGCCCGCCGACGAGGGCCGCGAGGTCGCTTTCGCCGGGCGATCCAACGCCGGCAAGTCGAGTGCGCTCAATGCGATCTGCCAGCAGAATGCGCTGGCCCGCGTCTCCAAGACGCCGGGACGCACGCAGCAACTGGTCTATTTCGACATGCCGCCGCTCACCGGCGTGCATCTGGTCGATCTGCCCGGCTACGGCTACGCCAAGGTGCCGAAGGAGATGCAGGAGCACTGGCAGGCCTTCATCCACCAGTACTTCGAAACGCGGCGCGCGCTGTCGGGATTGATCGTGGTGATGGACATCCGCCACCCGCTCAAGGATTACGACCGCCAGATGATCGGTTATGCGGTGCAGCGCGGAATGCCGGCGCACGCCTTGCTGACCAAGGCCGACAAACTCTCGCGCGGCGCGGCGGGGAACACCTTGCAGGCGGTGCGCAAGGAATTGTCGGCGGCGTACGGCGACAGCGCGACCGCGCAGGTGTTCTCCGGGGAGTCGAAGCAGGGCGTCGACGAAGTGCGTGCGGTGCTGGCGCGCTGGCTGGAGCTGGACAAGTAACGATCAGCGCAGCTCGAGGATCGTCGCCGACTTCGCGGGAAGCATCAGCGACGTGCCGAGCTGCACATCGGCGTCGTTCAAGACATCGTGCGCGCGTTCGCCCGACTTGACGAAATCGCCGAAGCGATCGAGTGCCAGCGTCTGCGCGACATCGCCCTTGTTGAGCACGACCATGACCGGCTTGTGTTTGTCATCGTGGCGGAACCAGACGTAAACCGATCCTTCCGGCGCGTAGTGGGTGAGTTGGCCGGTCTGCACCACCGGCGTGCGCTTGCGCCATTCGAACAGCTTGCGGATGAAGTTTTGCGCATCGTGTTGCGCCGCTGAAACCCCGCTTCCGGTGAACGCGTTCGCGGCATCACCCTTCCAGCCACCAGGCATGTCGGCGCGGATTTCGCCGTCGTGGCGTTCCTTCGGTCCGCGCACCAGTACTTCCGATCCGTAATAGAACTGCGGCGTGCCGCGCACCGTTGCGACATAGGCCATCGCGATCTTCCACAGGCCGACATCGCCGTCGAGCTGGGCGAGCAGGCGCGTGGTGTCGTGGTTTTCGGCGAACACCACCAATCGGCCGGGATCGGGATAGAGGAAATCGTTGCCGAGCATTTCATAGAGCGGCACCCAGCTGCTGTCGTAACGCGTGTCCTGTTGCAACAACACGTCGCGCAACGTGGTGTGGATGGGGAAATCCATCATGCTCGGCATGTAAGGCACATGGCCGTCGCGATTGATCTTGCCGCGTTGCCAGTGCGCGACGACCGCCGGATTGACGCTCCATTCCTCGCCGACCATGGCGAAGTTCGGGTATTCGTCGAGGATTTCCTTGGCCCAGCGCGAAACGAAGGCGGTATCGGCATAACCGAAAGTGTCCTCGCGAATGCCGGAAAGACCGGCGTATTCGATCCACCACAGGCTGTTCTGGATGAGATAGCGCGCCAGGTGTGGATTGCGCTGGTTGAGATCGGGCATGTCGGCGCTGAACCAGCCATCGACGAAGGCGCGGCGATCCTGCGTGGTAGCGTGCGGATCCTGGATCGTCGTGCGGCGATTGTTGGTCGGGAAGAATTTGCCGTCGTTGTTGATCCAGTCGCTGCCCGGCAGATCCCGCATCCACCAGTGGCCGGAGCCGATGTGGTTGAGCACCACGTCCATGATCAGGCCGATGCCGCGCGCCTTCGCTTCGCGCGACAGCGCGCGGTAATCGTCGTTGTCGCCGAAACGCGGATCGACGCGATAGAGATCGGTGATCGCGTAGCCGTGGTACGAGAAGCGCGGCTGGTCGTTTTCCAGCAATGGTGTCGACCACAGCTGGGTGAAACCGAGGCCGGCGATGTAATCGAGATGCTTGCGGATGCCGGCGATGTCGCCGCCGTGGCGGCCGTCGGGATTGTTGCGATCGGCGGTTTCCTTCATTCCGGCGACGCTGTCGTTGCCCGGATTGCCGTTGGCGAAACGATCGGGTGTGATCAGGTAGATCGCGTCGCTGGCGTCGAAACCGCGACGCTGGGCGGAACCCGGTGCGCGCGTGTCGAGTCGCCACGAATGTGTCGCGACGACCTTGCCGTGTTCGACGAATTCGATGGGGAACGCACCCGGTTTTGCGTCGGTCGCAATGTCGACGGTGACGAACAGATAGTTCGGATTGGCGATCTTCTGGACATCGACGATCGACACGCCCGCGCGCTGCAACTGCGGCGTGGTCGCGCCGATGCCGTCACCGTGCACCATCAGCTCGACCTGGTGATGTTTCATCCCCACCCACCAGTTCGCGGGCTCGAGATGATCGATGGCGTGGCGGTCGGCGGCTGACACGCTTGCCGGCAGGAGCGAAACCACCAACATCAGGCAGGACGCGAGCGCGATGCGCATGGAGGCTTCCTTTGACGGGATTTCCGCAGGCTACGCCGCGCATTTGCGCGCGCCAACAGCTGCGGCCGGGAATACGTATGCAGCGCGCGATCCGGGCCCGTATAGTGATCACCCCGCGAAACGCGAGCTGCCCATGTCCGGTCCTTCCGCCAGCAATGACACGCCGATCACCGACTATCGCCAACTGGTCGAGACCATGGCGTCCGGCGAGAAGCCGCGCACGGCGTGGCGCATCGGCACCGAGCACGAGAAGTTCGGCTTTCGCCTCGACGACCTGCGTCCGCCGACGTTCGATGGCGATCGCGGTATCGAAGCGCTGCTGAAAGGACTCACGCGGTTCGGCTGGACGCCGTTCGAGGAACATGGCCGTGTCATCGCACTGACACAGGACATGGCCTCGGTGACGCTGGAACCTGCAGGCCAGCTGGAACTCTCCGGCGCGCCGGTCGAAACCATCCACGACACCTGTCGCGAAGTCGGCACGCACCTCAACGAAGTGCGCCAGGTCGCCGACGAACTCGGGCTTGGCTTCCTCGGCATGGGTTTCCAGCCGAAATGGCGGCGCGATGAAATGCCGTGGATGCCGAAGGGCCGCTACAAGATCATGCGCGAATACATGCCCAAGGTCGGCAAGCTCGGCCTCGACATGATGACGCGCACCTGCACGGTGCAGGTCAATCTCGATTACGCCAGCGAAGC
>JAFEBZ010000134.1 GCA_018242405.1 Pseudomonadota bacterium
GATCGGTGGCCCGGTGGGCGACTGCGGCCTGACCGGCCGCAAGATCATCGTCGACAGCTACGGCGGCATGGCCCGCCACGGTGGCGGCGCGTTCTCGGGCAAGGATCCGTCGAAGGTTGACCGTTCGGCCGCCTACGCCGCGCGCTACGTGGCGAAGAACATCGTCGCCGCCGGCCTCGCCGACAAGTGCGAAGTGCAGGTGAGCTACGCGATTGGCGTCGCCGAACCGACCTCGATCTCGGTCACCACCTTCGGTACCGGCAAGATTCCGGACGCCGAGATCGAGAAGCTGATCCGCACGCATTTCGACCTGCGCCCGTACGGCATCATCAAGATGCTCGACCTGGTGCACCCGATCTACCAGCGCACCGCCGCCTACGGCCACTTCGGTCGCAAGCCGGAACAGGTCAGCTACACCGACGGCGCCGGCAAGAAGCAGACGGCGACCGCCTTCAGCTGGGAAAAGACCGATCGCGCCGAGGAACTGGCCAAGGCCGCCAAGGGCAAGTCGCGCAGCAAGTAATCGCGGCGATCACGCAACAACGAACGGCCCGCGCAAGCGGGCCGTTTTGTTTGGGGAGGATCAGTCTTCCTCGACCTTCGGCTTCCACGCCGCGACCAGCGTCTGCTGCACGCGCGCCGGCGCCGGATCGTAGTGACTGAAATCGATGGCATAGCGACCACGGCCGGCCGTCATCGATTTCAACTCGGCGGCGAAACCGTCGAGCTCGGCGAGTGGCGCCTTCGCGCGAACGACAATCTCGCCACCACGTCCGGAATCGGTCGCGAGGATCTGCGCACGCTTCGACGACAACGCGCCGCTGACATCGCCGACGTTCGCATCCGGCACCGTCACCTCGAGATCGACCATCGGCTCCAGCACCTGTGGTTGCGCCTTGGCGACCGCATCGAGGAAAGCCTTCTTGCCCGCGGCGACGAACGCGACTTCCTTGCTGTCCACGGAATGATACTTGCCGTCGTAGACCACCACGCGCACATCCTGCAGCGGGTAACCGGCCAGCGCGCCCATCTTCAGCACCTGGCGCACGCCCTTCTCCACCGCCGGCAGGAACTGCCCGGGAATGGTGCCGCCCTTCACCTCGTCGACGAATTCGAAACCGCCGCCGCGCGGCAACGGCTCGACGCGCAGAAACACTTCACCGAACTGTCCCGCGCCACCGGTCTGCTTCTTGTGGCGATGGTGGCCTTCCGCCTTGGCACCGATGGTTTCGCGATAGGCCACCTTGGGCACATGGGTGTTGACCGCAACGCCATGGCGCGATTTCAAGCGCTCCAGCAGCACGCGCAGGTGCAGGTCGGACAATCCGCGCAACACCGTCTCGTTCAGTTCGGCATCGTGATGCACCTGCACGGAAGGGTCCTCGTCGGCGAGCTTGTGCAAGGCCGTCGACAGTTTCTGCTCCTGCCCCTTGCTCGCTGCCTCGATCGCCAACGCGAACATCGGACTCGGGAACGCGCTGGGCTTCAGGTGGATCTGGTCCTCGTCATGGGAATCATGGAGCACCGCATCGAAATGCAGTTCCTCGACCTTCGCCACCGCGGCGATGTCGCCGGGCACCGCGCGCGCGATCTCGACGTGATCCTTGCCTTTCAGTTTGAACAGGTGCGCGACCTTGAACGGCTTGCGGCCGTCGTCGACGAACAGCGTGCCATCCTTCTTCACCGTGCCCTGGTAGACGCGGAACACCGCGAGCTTGCCCATGAAGGGATCGTGGATGATGCGGAACACGTCGGCGATCACGTGCGCGGATGGATCGGGGTGCGCCTCGATCGCTGTCGCCTCGCTACCACTGCCTTTGACGAACGGCGGCGGATTGGCCTCGCCCGGATGCGGGAACAGGCGCTCGGCGATGTCGAGCAATTCGGCGACGCCGACGCCCTGTCGCGCCGAGACGAAACACACCGGGATCAGGTGCCCCTCGCGCAGGCATTGCTCGAAGGCGTCGTGCAATTCCTGCCCGGACAGACCACTCTCCCCCAGCTCGAGGAAGTGATCCATCACCGTTTCATTGATCTCGACCACCTGGTCGATGATGCGCTGGTGCCAGTCGGCGACCGAGCCGAGATCGCTGTCGCCACTGCTGTTGCCGAAGCAGTCGATCACCGCGCTCCGCCGTTGCGCGGGAAGATTGAGCGGCAGCACGCCATTGCCGAAATTCGATCGCAACTCGTCGAGGATTCGCGCGCAATTCGCGCCCGCGGCATCGATCTTGTTGACCACGATGACACGGCACAATCCGCGCTCGGCCGCGACCTGCATCATCCGCCGCGTGCCGTGGCCGATGCCGGCGTCGGCATCCACCACCACCGCGACGGTATCGACCGCCGCGATCGCCGCCAGCGCGGCGCCGCGGAAATCGGGGTAGCCGGGGGTATCGACCAGATTGACGTGGATGCCCTTGTGGTCGGTGCTGGCGATCGCCGCATCGATCGAGTGGCCGCGCTCCTTTTCCAGCGCGTCGAAATCGGAGACGGTGCTGCCACGTTCGATGCTGCCCGGGCTGTTGATCGCACCACCGGCGTGCAGCAGCGCCTCGAACAGCTGGGTCTTGCCCGCGCCGGGATGACCCGCCAGCGCGATATTGCGGATCTGATCGGTACCGTAATCCATGGAGCCTCCAATGGACCTGGACTGACGAGCTTGCCACGGATGCGTTCAGGCTGCGTGGAAACGCAATCCATCCATCCCTTTATCGCGATAGTGCGATATAATCCCCCGGCCGAGGGGCGCTGCGATCGTGCGGACTTCCGACATGACCAGGCTCGGCATCCGACAACGGCGCCCGTGACCGCATTCCACCGCACTCACGGAGCATCCGCATGAACGCCCAAGTGAAAACTTTCTCCCAGGATGGCGACTACAAGATCGCCGACATCAAGCTGGCCGACTGGGGCCGCAAGGAAATCGACATCGCCGAGCACGAGATGCCGGGCCTGATGTCGATCCGCCGCAAGCACGCC
>JAFEBZ010000135.1 GCA_018242405.1 Pseudomonadota bacterium
ACTGCCCCGGAGACGATGTAAATGGCGCAACAACGCGGACGCTCGCAGGCCCGACGCAATGGCGGTGGTGGTGGATCGGGCATGCCGGGCTGGGCCTGGCTGGTGATGGGCGTGCTGTTGACGCTGGTGGTGGTGATCGGCGCGCCACGCCTGATGAAGGGCAAGGGCGACGGCGGCTTCTTCAAGCCGACGCCGAATCCGGATGCCAAGGCCGAGCCCGCTGCGCCGACGGAAGAAGTCGCGCCGGCACCGACGGACGCGAAGCCGGTCGCGGATGCCGCGGCCAAGCCTGACGCCAAGCCCGCCGCCGGCGACGACTATTCCTTCTACGACGTGCTGCCCAAGAACGAAGTGCGCCTGTCCGACGCACAACTCGCGGCGATGGCGCAGGCGGAATCCAAGCGCAAGGCCGACGCCGCCAAGGCCAAGCCGACCGCCGATGCCGCCCAGGGCAGCACTGGGTTGCCGCAGCCGATCGATTCGGCGCAACAGGTCGCCAAGGCCGAACCGGCCAAGACCCAGGCAACGCCGCATCCCGCCGCCACGACAACGGCGAGCAAACCCAAGAGTGACGACGACGATGCCCCGCCACCGGTCACCGTTGCTCATGCCAAGGCCGCCGACGGCGCCAGCGTGCCGATCTCCAAGCCGGTCGAAGCCACCAATGCGACGCCCTACATCCTGCAAGCCGGTGCTTTCGGCGATGCCGGCCAGGCCGAGGCAGTGAAGGCGAAGATCGCCATGCTCGGGTTGAACGCGCGGGTGGAATCGGCCGATGTCAGCGGCAAGACGGTCTATCGCGTGCGCATGGGGCCGTACGCCAGTGCCGGCGAGCTTGCAGGCGCCAAGTCGAAGCTGAGCGGCGGCGGCGTGGCGGCGGTCGCGGTCAAGGCCCGCTAAGGATTCGCCGGGTTCTCGATCCCTGAGATGCCCCTGCGGCACACTGGCGGCTCCCCCAATCGTGCGTCGCCATGGCCATTGAAGCTGCCCTGATCAAACCCGTCGTCGATGCGCTGATGGCGCTGCTGCGGCGTGGCGAGAACGTGCATCTGCACAGCAACGCCGAAAAGGCATTACGCGAAGCCATCCGCGAATTGCTGCTGGCCAATCCCGACGAGAACAAGGCAGCAGCGCGCATCGCCATCGCCAAGGCCGCCGGCATCCTCAGCGAGGACGTCGTGCTGGCCGAGGACATGTTGCGCAAGCATCGCGCCACCAAGTCGCGCACCAGCGGCAAGGCGGCGTCTGCGCATCGCAAACGCAAGCCGGCTGCAACCACGCCCGAGCCCGAACCGACGACGTCGAAAGCCGCCCCCAAGCCACGCGCCAAGAAGAAGACGAAATGATATCGACGCTCCCGACACCACCGTTCTGGCTGGTCCGCGACATCATGGTCCTGTGGGGACTTGGCGAATTCGTGCTGGCGGTAACCCGCCGTGCAACCATCGGGCAGTCGCGTGACCAGGGCTCGCTGCGGTTGCTGAGCCTGGTGCTGTGGAGTTCGATGGTGATGGCGGTCTACGCCGGGATGACGCGCAGGTTGCCGTTCGCCACGATCATCGTCGCGCCTGCCGCATGGCTGGGCCTGGCGATGCTGGTCGCGGGACTGCTGCTGCGCGCGTGGTCGATCCGCGTGCTCGCGCGCTTCTTCACCGTGAATGTCGCCATCCGCGACGACCACAAGCTGGTGCGCAGCGGGCCGTACTCGCTGTTGCGCCATCCGTCTTATACCGGCGCGTTGATGTGTTTCTACGGCGCCGGACTCGCGCTCGGCAGCTGGGCTTCGCTGTTCCTGCTGGTGGTGCCGCCGACGCTCGCCTTCCTCTACCGCATCCGCATCGAGGAATCGGTGCTGTCGCTGGCCTTCCCGCAGGAATACCCCGAATACGCCCGCACCACCAAGCGCCTGATTCCCTTCGTGTGGTGATCCGTCGCCGCACTGCGGCACAATCGCGGTTCCCCATCCGCGTCACCCACCATGTCGAACAGGATCGCTTTCGTCACCGGCGCCACCTCGGGCTTCGGCCGCGCCATCGCCACGCGCTTCGCCAAGCAAGGCTGGCGTGTCTTCGCCAGCGGCCGACGCATGGATCGCCTCGAGGCTTTGCGCGCCGAGTTGGGTGATGCAATCCATCCACTCTGCTTCGACATCCGCGACAGCGATGCCATCCACGCCGCGATTGCCGGCCTACCGCAAGACTTTCGCACCATCGACCTGCTGGTGAACAACGCCGGCCTCGCCCTCGGCACCGCGCCGGCACAGAAGGCCGATCCCGCGCAGTGGCGGCAGATGATCGAAACCAACGTGCTCGGCCTGGTCAATCTCACCCACGCGCTGTTGCCGCGATTGATCGAAGCGCGCGGCACGATCATCAACATCAGCTCCATCGCCGCGACCTATCCCTACACCGGCGGCAACGTCTACGGCGGCACCAAGGCCTTCGTCAGCCAGTTCTCGCTGGGTCTGCGCAGCGATCTCCACGGCAGCGGCGTGCGCGTGACCAGCATCGAGCCCGGCCTCGCCGAAACCGAGTTCACCCTGGTGCGCACCGGCGGCAACCAGCAGGCATCGGACGATCTCTATCGCGGCACCGATCCGATCACCGGCGACGACATCGCCGAAGCAGCGTGGTGGATCGCCAACCTGCCGCCGCATCTCAACATCAACCGCCTGGAAGTGATGCCGACCAGCCAGAGTTTCGCCGGCTTCCAGTTCCATCGCGAGAACCAGGCGTGAGCAGCAATGCGTGGTGGATGATGGGCCTCGCCATCCTGGTCGGCGCGATGCTGCCGTTGCAGGGACTGGTCAATGCAAGACTCGGCTCGCAGATCGGCGGGCCAATCATCGCCGCGTTCGTGTCGTTCCTCGTCGGCACCATCGCGCTCGGCGCGTATCTTGCCCTCGCGCGCCAGCGCATCGGCTTCGCCGACGCCATGCACATGCCGGCGTGGGTGTGGCTGGGCGGACTGCTCGGTGCGTTCTATGTCGCCGTCGTCACCCTGCTGATCCCGCGCCTCGGTCCGGCAACAATGATGTGCCTGGTGATCTTCGGACAGGTCACGGCCGCGTTGCTGCTCGACAAGTTCGGCGTGTTGCAAAGCGCGCCGCGCACGGTCGACGCGGTGCGCATCATCGGCGCGGCATTGGTGCTTGCAGGCGTGGTGCTGGTCGCGGCGCCGTGGCGCCGCTGACTCATTGCACGGTGCAGGTCACCTGGAATTGAATCTTGCTTCCGGCCGCCATCAACGGGATCTGCACGCCACCCGTACTCAGGTTGGCCATCGTCAGATTCGCCGCGGTGGGACAGGTCGCGGTGCCGGCGGTGACGCTGCACTGGGTGGAAACCTGGCACGCGGTCAGGTGCGCGGGATCGGGTGAATCCTTGACCAGTGCATTGACCGCGGCCGCCGGCCCGCCATTCGCCGCCACGATTGTGTAGGTGGTCTGCGCGCCAGCGGTTGTCGTGGTCACGCCATCGGTCTTGGTGATGGAAAGATCGGTGGCGTTCGGCGCATTGGTGATGGTGCAGGAGATGTCGTCGCCTGCGGCCAGCGCGATGCCGCTCCACGCCTGTTCGATGCCCGAAGCACTCCCGCTGCCACTCGGCAACACCGTGGTCGATCCCGCTGCCGCATTGCTGCACGTGATTGCTGTCGCGTAGTTCGTCGATGGTGCCGTCGCGGTGGTGCCGCCTTGCAAGATGGTTTCGCGCAGGTCGATCACGCTGCCGCTGGCGAACACCTGCACTCCCGTGGTCGCCGTGGCTGGCGTCGCCGTTCCGCTGGTACTCGCGCTGTTGGCGAGGATGCCACCGGCGTAAATGCGCACTTGCGCCTGGTCACCGGCAATCGCACGTCCATTCAAGGTCTTCGACAACGTCACCCAACCCGGTGTCGGGGTATTGCTGCAGGTATCGGCGTTGACCGTCGGGTTCGTCCCACTCTTCACTTTGTAAGTCGCGGACACGCTGTTCTGCAAGCCCTTGCCTGCGGTGCCTGGGGATGTGCAGGCATCGTTGCCGGTGCTGCCGTTACGCGCGACCTGGCCACGAATCGTGACCACGTACGTGTCTGTTCCGCTACCGGCCAGGCTGCCCCAGCTGGACTGCAACGTCCACGGCGCCGTACCCGACAACGACGTGCTCGATCCTCCGTTTTTCGTGTAGGAGGCGCTGACGATGCCCACGTCGGAATCGAACTGGGGCGTATCCGTGAGCGAGTACGACGCCGTATTCGTGCTGCTGGTGTTGTTCACCGTGACGGTATAGACGATGTCGAACTGGCTCGGATTGCCCGCAACCGCGGTTTTCGACGTCACGTTCTTGGTCACGGCGACGCCGGCGTCGTCATCGATGATGGTGTAGATGCTGGTTGCCTGCGCGCTTGCACCGCAACTGCTGCTGGAATTGAGCAGATAGGCCTTCGGGTTCGCCGTCGAAGCCTGCAACTGGAATTCGATCGTGCGATTCGACTGGACCACCGTGTTGTCAACGATGGTGACCGGCAGCGTGAACAGGCTGTTCGTCGCGGCAGTGCCGTCATAGACGCCAGCCGGAATGGTCATGGTCAGCGTGGCGCTGCCTCCGGCCGTGGTGTAGTCGACATTGGTGGCACCCGTGGCGCCACGGGTCGCGTTGCCGCCCGTGATGGCCACCGTGACCGTCATTGGCGAGAACACGGTACCGTTTATCCGTATCTGCGGCAGATTGTTGCCGGCAGCTTCGACTGCCGAGCTGGATGACTGCACGAATTCCACGAACGGCGCCAGCTGGATCTGGATATTGTCGAGCAGATTGCCGGACGTGGTACCGCCAACCGCTTCGAAACCGAGGCTGTTGGTCCCGGTCGTCCCGGAGAAGGTATAGGTTCCGCTGTAATTCACCCAGGTGCTGTTGCCGGCGACGTTGGTCGCCGCTACCGCCGTTTCTCCGGGGTAGGCCACCGGGGTTTGATGGGCGCCAGTGTTGGTCGTGCCCACCTGCGCGATCAGCGTCGAGGTGCCGACCACGAAATTGGCAAGATCATAGGCCGTCGCACTGCCGCGACCGCGATGACTGAATGTCCACTTGAACGATTCGCCATTGATCAGGCAGACATTCTGGTAGAGGCGTGAAGCCACTGCCGCGTTCAGCTCGGCAATCTGGGTGCCGTCGGGTGCGTTCACCACGCCACCCGAGGCATTGTCGCGTGGCGTCTTCCACAATTCGAGGATCGGACCGGGAGAAGTTCCGAGTCCGCCGCTCACCACGCAGCCACCGCTGTTTTCAGTCGCGGTATTCGGATGGTTGGTGGTCCAGCCCGGCACCTGTGCCTGATTGATGTAGACGCGACATCCGGGCGTGGTCAGGTCCGGCGACTCGAACGACGGATTGATCATGCTGCGCTGTACCTGCGCGCCGGCGAGGCCAGGCATCACGATCGCCACTGCACACACCCAACACCACATCAGCCGACGCATGTCCGCCCGCGTCGCGTTTAACCACTCCATCTCGATCCCCCCGGATCCGTTCAATCCATGACATTGCTCGGGGCGGGAGTATAGGTACGAGATTTTCATCGTCGTGACGGATTCGTCACGACGACCGTCACTAAACCGTCCGGAAAGCAGGCGTTTTCCGCAGTTTCAGCAACATGAACCCACGCAATCGCAATCCCGGTCGCTCCACCATGTAGTGCAGCAATGTCCCTGCGACAAGAATCGCGATCGCATAAAGCGGGAAGACAGCGATACCGTGCACGCGATCGCCGATCGCGACATCAACGCCATGCATCACCAGCTTGTGGCTGAGATAGAGACTGTAGGAAACCGCAGCGATCCAGCCGGCGCCGGGCACGCGCCAGCGCCCGATCCAGCTGTCGCGTTCGGCAGCTGCGAACACCAGCAAGCCGAACGCCAGCGACAACACCGGCCAACCGATGCTGTTGGCGAGCAAGCCACCACGCTGCGCATGCAGGAAGAACGAGGCGATCAGGCCGAGCACGCCGAATACCGCCGCTGCGTTTGCGTATCCGCGTAGTCGCTGCCACCACGTCGAACGAAACACTTTCATCGTCGCCAGCGCCACGCCGACCAGCAAGCCGTCGAGGCGACACCAGGTCGGGTAGTAGATGTCTTCGATGAACCAGTTGCGATCCGGTTGCAGGGCATCGTCGTGCAGCCAGATCGCGCTGCGCAGCGCGATGCCACCCAGCAGCACGAAGACAATTACCGAGACGACGAGCAATGCCGAATTGCGCCGGGACAGCCACGCCGCCAGCAACGGGAACACGAGGTAGAAATGCTCCTCCACGCACAGCGACCATGCGTGCGAGAACGCCGCATGCGTGTTGTAGTCGACGTCGAGGTTGTAGATGAAGCCCGCAAACTTCCACCACGACTCCATGCCGTCCACTTCGCGCCATGAAGGAAACAGCATGTAGATCGCCAACACCACACAGAACGCCGGCAGGATGCGTAGTGCGCGGCGCAGGTAGAAGCTGCCGAAGTCGATGCGCCCATGATCGCGCAGCTGTTGCAGCACCTGGCCACCGATCAGATAGCCACTGAGCACGAAGAAGATATCGACGCCCATCCAGCCGTATTTCGACAGCCAGCTCCAGTCGTCGCCGAGTCCACCGACGATGAAGCTGTGGAACAGCATCACCCAGAGAACGGCGATGGCGCGCAGGAGGTCGAGGCCGGGTTGACGCGGCATGGTGCTCATCGAATTTCAGTTCCCGAACAGGCGCAGGCGGGCGCGCAAGGCATCGACATAGGTTCGACTGGCACGCAACAAGGTGCCGTCATGAAGACGGAGCAAGGCATCACGGTTGGATAACGCCTGCATCTCCGCGACACGATCAATCCGAACGATGACGGAACGATGGATCCGCAGGAAGCGATCGCCATCCAGCCGCTCCTGCAATCGCTGCAGGGATTCGCGAATCAGGTGGCGCTTGCCATCGACATGCAGGGCAACATAATCGCCATCGGCCTGCAGGTATTCGACATCCCCGACCGGGACGAAAACGGTGCGACGCCCGACGCGGACTTCGAAGCGTTGCGGCTCCTGCCCAGACTGTGATGGCGTGTGATCTGTCGGAAGCGATGATTTCCCGAGGCGTCGCCGCACCCGCGCGATCGCTTCGGCGAAACGTTCATCGTCCAATGGCTTGAGCAGGTAGTCGATGGCGTCGAGCTCGAACGCCGATACCGCGAAAGACTCATGCGCCGTCAACAGGATCGCCAACGGACGTTCGTCGAGCGGCAGGCTGCGCAACACATCGATGCCATCCATGCCCGGCATCTGCACGTCGAGCACGACCACGTCTGGACGATGTTCGCGGATGCCTGCGATCGCGGAAAGCCCATCGCCGCATTCGCCAAGCACTTCGACATCATCGAACGTCGACAACTGCACGACAACGCCACTGCGCGCCAACGGCTCGTCGTCGATCACCAGCACGCGCATCACGACGATTTCACCAGTGGAATCTCGATCTCCACTTCATAACCACCCGACGCCATCCCTATCGCGGCAAAGCGATGTCGCTGCGGATACAGCCGCGCCAACCGCTCGCGCACGTTGGACTGTCCCAGCGCATCGCCTTCCCGGGAATCTGCCGCTGGCATATCCACGCCATCATTGCGGACTTGCAGGTGCAGGCGATCCTCGCGCGCAGCAATGTTGATATCGATACCACCCGGCGCACTGCGCCTTGCAATGCCGTGGCGAATCGCGTTCTCGACCAACGGCTGCAGCAGCAACGCCGGCACGATCGCATCAAGGACACCGGCGCCGACATTCCATTGCACCTGCAATCGCTCGCCCAGCCGCGCCTTCTCGATCGACAGATAGGTTTCGGTCAGCGCCAGCTCTTCGGCCAGCGGCACTTCATGCGACTGACCATCCAGCGTCGCACGCAGGAATGTGCCGAGCTGGGTGATCATCGCCCGCGCCTCGTCACCGCGCTTCTCGGCTACGAGTGCTGACACGCCGTTGAGTGCGTTGAACAGGAAGTGCGGATGCAACTGGTAGCGCAGCGCGCGCAGTTCCGCTTCACGCGCGGCCAATTGAGCTTCACCCAGACGGCGCTGTTCTTCCTTCAATGCACCGTAATGCCCGACCAGTGCATGCGCGGCGCAGAACGCGATCAACGCCAGCCAGCAGCCATCGAGCCCACTCAGCACCTGCCACCACTGGATCGGCATCGGGATCTTCCAGTCCATCGCCCAGGCCAGCGCCAATCCAAGCGTGCTGTTCGCTACCGACATGACATAGGTCGCCACGAGCAGCGCCAGGACCGAAGGCCACAACGGGACGGATTTCCGCCATAGCGAGCGCTGCATCAGCACCAACGCCGGCACCCAGAGTGCATTGGCCAACAGATACATGCTGCGATAGGCCAACGCATGGCCATGGCCGATCGTCGGCAACGCCATCACCAGCAGGCACAGCCCGATCGGTACCGCAGCCAGCCACGCTACCCGCCATGACGGCGGCACCATCGGAATAACCGGGGAGCCTGGATCAGTCACTTGATGATGGGATCGCGTACCGAATAGATGATGGAGATGATCTTCCATCCGGCATCGGTGCGCACCAGCTGCCACATCTCGCGGCCCCAGTTGGTTTCCTTGCCTGCCGCCAGGAACGTGTAATCGAAATTCACTGAAGCGACCTCGCCATCGGTATCGATCTTCACATCCGAAAACTTCTCCTCGGCCGGTTGGGCACCGGGTTTGGTCTCCCCGTCGATGAACGACAGATAGTTCGAAGTGGGCACGTGACGGGCCTTCAAGGCCTGCGGCTTGGTCTTGCGGATACGGGCCAGAACCGCGTCATCCACCACCCACTGCCAGGTCACTTCTTCCGGCTTGTCGGAGAAGAACAGGCCGATGAACGCCGGCTTGTCCTTGTTGATGATCGAGATGCGGAACTGTTCGATGACCTTGTGGATCGCGGCGACGTCGGAAGGATCGTTCTGTTTCGCCATTGCCGGCTGCAGGCCCGATGCAAGGACGATCAGTGTTGCCAGGACAGTTTTCGTCAGCGATGTCATGCGGCTACTCCGTTGGGAGTCCGCATTAGCCCACGACCAATGCCTCAACACCATGCCTTTGCGACGGCCATGCGCCGAACCGTGTTGTCGCTGCGACGAGTCGCGCGGCGCGGTTACTCCAGTGGCGCATCATCCAGATAGGTGTAGGCGGTGAGCCCCGCTTCCAGCGCGTGCTGCAAGCGTTCGCTTTCGCCTGCAGACAAGTCGGCGGCTTCGACGCGGGTACGATAGATCCGGCGCAGGTCGTCAAGCTTGTAGCCGACGTAGTCGAGCATCACGTCGGTGGTGTCGCCGCGGCGCTGCTGGCTGATCACGCAGTCGTCGCCGTTGACGCGCACTTCCACTGCGTCGGTATCGCCGAACAGATTGTGGATGTCGCCGAGGATTTCCTGATAGGCGCCGATCAGGAAGAAACCGATCCGGTACGACTCGCCCGGCACCAGCTCGTGCAGCGGCAGCGAGGTATCGAGATCCTCGTTCTCGACATAGGTGTCGATCTTGCCGTCGGAATCGCAGGTGAGGTCGCAGATCACGCCACGGCGCGTCGGCGCTTCGTTCAGGCGTTCGATCGGCACGATCGGGAACACCTGGTCGATCGCCCACACGTCCGGCATCGATTCGAACACGCTGAAGTTGACGAAATACTTGTCGACCAGGCGCTCGTTGAGTTCGTCGAGGAGATCGCGATGGCTCTTCTCGTCATAGGTCAGGCGCGATTTCACTTCATGCGCGATCGCGTAGAACAAGTCATCGATGCGCGCGCGCTGCACGAGATCAATCTGACCGAGCGCATACAGGCTCAGGCCATCCGCATGCGATTGCGCGGCTTCGTGGAAGACTTCCACCGCCGGGCGCGTCGCCAGTTCGGCGTGCAGATCGCGCAGGTCGCGCACCGGCTGCGATTCATCGTCGTTCTGCGGCGGAACACGGCCTTCCGGCGCCTGTTCCACTTCCGACACGTTGGCCACCAGCACCGCGTGGTGCGCGGTCATCGCGCGACCGCATTCGGTGATGATGCGCGGCTGCGGCAGTTCGTTCTGCTCGCAGGCCTGCGCCAGCGGCTGGACGATGCTCGACGCGTAGTGATGCACCCCGTAGTTCACCGAGTTGTAGCTGCGCGAACGCGTGCCTTCGTAATCGATGCCGAGACCGCCGCCGACATCGACGTAATCGATCTTCGCGCCAAGCTTCGACAGCTCGATGAAATAACGGGTCGCCTCGCGCATGCCGTTGGCGATGTCGCGCACGTTGGAAATCTGCGAGCCCATGTGGAAATGCAGCAACTTCAGGCAGTCGCCGATGCCGGCATCGCGCAGATGCTTCCACAGGTCGAGCACCTGGCGCGGATTGAGGCCGAACTTGGCCTTGTCGCCACCGGAGTTCTGCCACTTGCCGGCGCCCAGCGAGGCGAGGCGCATGCGCACGCCGAGACCCGGCGTCACGCCCAGCGCCTGCGATTCCTCCAGCACCAGTTTCAGCTCGGACGGCTTTTCGATCACGATGAAGGTCTGCAAGCCGAGCTTGCGGCCGATCAATGCGAGGCGGATGTATTCGCGATCCTTGTAGCCGTTGCAGACGATCACGCCACCCGGACGCGACAACGCCAGCACCGCCATCAGCTCCGGCTTGCTGCCGGCTTCCAGACCGAACCCTTCGCCCGCATGCGAGGCCAGCGTGCCGGCGACACCGGCGTGCTGGTTCACCTTGATCGGATAGACCGCGGTGTACCCGCCGCTGTAATCCCAGTCCTTCTGCGCCTGCGCGAACGCCGCCTGCAGCTTGCCCAAACGATCACCGAGCACGTCGGGGAAACGCACCAGCAGCGGCAGGTGCGCGCCGTTGTGGAGCGCACGATCGACCACGTCGGACAGCGCCACTTCCGGGCCACCTGCGCCCCTGGGCCGGACCACGATCCGGCCCTGCGCATCGGCATCGAAATAGCCGTCCGACCAGTGCGGAATCGAATAGGTCTTGCGGGCGAGGTCGA
>JAFEBZ010000136.1 GCA_018242405.1 Pseudomonadota bacterium
AAACGTGGTCGAAGTTGGTATTGATCCGACCCATGTTCGAGCTGACGCCAATCACATAGGCCCCCGCGGCCCAATCCATGCACGGCCCGCTCAGCGTCATCAGGTATTGCCGCGCCGGCGAGACGGAATAGACGATGTGGCTACCATCTACAGATTCCCAGCGCGGCAAGCCGAAGTTGCTGATGCTTGGCACCGGTGCGCCTGCCGCAGCCTGGTAATGCGCAAGGGCTGCCGCTTCCCTGGCCTGGCGTTCTGAAGCGGATGCCGGCGGCGTGGTACTGCATGCAGCCGACAGGATCGCGACGGCGACAATCGAAAGTGTGGCGATTCGCATTTCCGACCTCCTGTCCCTTGGGATGGCTCAATCATGCCAGAACCGATCTGTAGCCGGGCTTATCGCTGAAATGGCGATCTTGCCCTCATTCACGGCAGGCATTACAATGGTCGGCTACGGCTAGGTAGCTCAGTTGGTAGAGCAGGGGATTGAAAATCCCCGTGTCGGGGGTTCGATTCCCTCCCTGGCCACCATGATCCCGAAGGCTCGCAGCGATGCGGGCCTTTTTCTTTATGGGTTCATGGGTTCCGGCGTAGGCTTGCGGCAATAGCGACGGGAGAGCATGCGATGAGATGGATGATCCTGATTCTTGCCCTCGGCCTGGCCGGCTGCGCGACGTCTTCGCATGTATTGACCGGCGTGGCCCGCCCGGCCATCGCCCCCGACCAGGTGAAGCTGTATTCCGAACCGCCGCAGGGCCGCTACGAACAGATCGCGGTGATCGATGCCATCAGCTCGCAATCATTCGCCATGTCGTCGCAGCAGAAGACCGACAAGGTGATTGCACGATTGAAGGAAGAAGCAGCCAAGCTCGGCGCCAACGGCATCATCCTGCAGGGTATCGCCAATGAAACCAGCGGCGGCGGCACCGGGGTTTCCGTTGGCGGTTACGGCGGCAGCTACGGTGGCGGACATGTCGGCATCGGGACCGGGATCGGGATTTCGATTCCAAGCACGCGCAAGAATGGCAACGCGCTGGCAATCTACGTCTATCCATGATGAACAACGGAGCTGTCATGCCTTTGTCGAAACGATTCGCGGCCATCACCCTCGCAGCCTTCGCGCTGCTGCTCGCCGCGTGCTCGTCCACCGGCGGCAAGCGCGTTTCCGAACCCGCGGTGAGCATCCAGCAGTTGACGGTGGACGCGCGCGGCAACTGGCAGGTGCAGTTGCGCCTGCAGAACTACAGCAGCATGGCCATGCGCTTCGACTCGATCGACCTGGCGCTGGAAGTGAACGGCCAGCCGGCCGGGCATCTCAAGGCCACTCCCGCGCTGTCGATCCCGGGCGAGTCCGCCGATCTCGCCACCGTCAGCCATGTCCCCGACGGCAGCGGGCGACTGGTGGTGGCCGATGCTCTCGCCTCGGGGCAAGGCATCAACTACACATTGAAAGGCGATGTGCAGGTGACACCGGACGGCAGCAAGCAGCGCAGCTACACCATCGACGGCAAGAACCAGCTCGGCCCGGTGCCCGGTCTCCCCGGCGTCCTGCGCTGAAACAATACGCTGAGGTATGCTTGAGGAAAATCTGCCGGAATCCAGTCCATGAGCACCTATAAAGCTCCCCTCGCCGATCTGCACTTCGCCCTCCATGACGTCCTCGGCGTCGATCGCGAATTCGCCGCGCTCGGTTACGACGAAGTCACGCCCGACATCGTCGATGCGGTGCTGGAAGAAGCCGCGCGCTTCACCGAAACCGCACTGGCGCCGATCAACGCCATCGGTGACGAGGTCGGTTGCAAGTTCGATCCGGCGACCGGCGATGTCATCGCGCCTCCCGGCTTCAAGCAGGCCTTCGACCAGTTCGTCGAAGGCGGCTGGACCGGCCTCACCAATGATCCGAACTACGGCGGCCAGGGCATGCCCGAAGTGCTGGGTGCCGCGCTGACGGAAATGATCGACGCCGCCAACCTCGCCTGGGGCAATTTTCCGATGCTCTCGCATGGCGCGGTCGAAGCGCTCAACCACTATGGCGAGGAGTGGCAGAAGGAAGCCTTCCTGCGCCCGCTGGTGGAAGGCCGCTGGACCGGCACCATGTGCCTGACCGAACCGCATGCCGGCACCGATCTCGGCCTGCTGAAGACGCGTGCCGAAGCGAACGCGGATGGCAGCTATTCGATCAACGGCACCAAGATCTTCATCACTTGCGGCGAACACGATCTCGTTCCGAACATCGTGCATCTGGTGCTCGCGCGCCTGCCTGATGCACCCGCTGGCCCGAAAGGCATCTCGCTGTTCGTGGTGCCAAAGTTCAAGGTCGGCAAGGACGGCGCGATGGGCGAACGCAACGCGCTGCGTTGCGGCTCGATCGAACACAAGATGGGCATCCACGGTTCCGTCACCTGCGTGATGAATTTCGATGGCGCACAGGGCTGGCTGGTCGGCGAGGCGAACAAGGGCCTGCAGGCGATGTTCGTGATGATGAATTCCGCGCGCCTCGGCGTCGGCCTGCAAGGTTTGGGACTCAGCGAACGCGCCTACCAGAACGCGTTGCGCTACGCCCGCGAACGCCTGCAGACACGCTCGCTGTCCGGAGCGAAATTCCCGGAAAAACCGGCTGACCCGATCATTGTCCATCCCGACGTGCGGCGCATGCTGCTGTCGATGAAATCGCTGGTCGAAGGCAGTCGCCTGCTCGCACTGCACGCCTATTCGCAGCTCGATGCGTCACACCACGCCAAGGATGCCGACGAACGCATGAAAGCCGAAACGCTCGTCGGTTTCCTGACGCCGATCGCCAAGGCCTGCCAGACCGAGTGGAGCATCGAGAACACCTACAACGCGGTGCAATGCTTCGGTGGCCACGGCTACATCCGTGAGCACGGCATGGAACAGCTGGCGCGCGATGCACGCATCACCACCTTGTACGAAGGCACCACCGGCATCCAGTCGCTCGATCTGATCGGTCGCAAGACCGCATCGACGCAAGGCGCGGGACTGAAGCTGTTCGTCGCGATGATCGAAGACTTCGCGAAACAGCATGAAGGTGATGCCGCACTCGCCGAATTCATCGGCCCGTTGAAAGCGAAATCCGCCGAGTGGGCGCAACTGACGATGGGCGTGCTCCAGCGCGCGGCGCAGAACCCGGAAGAACTCGGCGCCGCCAGCACCGACTACCTGTTCTATTCGGGCTATGTGGTGCTGGCCTACTGGTGGGCACGCAGCGTCGCCGCGGCCAATGCCTCCTCGCGCAGCGCGGCGTTCAAGCAGGCCAAGCTCGATACCGCACGCTTCTATTACGCACGCATGCTGCCGCGTACCCTGTCGCACAAGGCGGCGATCGAATCCGGCGCTGCTCCGCTGATGGCGATGCCGGCGGAGCTGTTCGGGGACTGACGTACACAAAACGTCAACAAACAGGTATATGCTGGATTCCCGTATGGAGCCAGCGCACACGCATCGTCGTCTGCCACTGGCCGCCTCCGACACGGAGCCGGCCTCGGGCGTGCTTTCGCCGCCCACCAGAATCCCGCTCGCCAACGCCGTGCGCCTGCTCGCACTGGACTCGCATGGCCAGGCCCTCGACTGGATCAGCTGGCAGGATGCGGCCTGTCTCTACGCCCGCGATGCCGTCGCCTGGACCCTGGGCGATCCCTGCATCACCTTGCATGGCGGCAATTCGCGCCTGACCGGCGAACAAAGCGAGTTGTTGCTGCATCCGATCATCGCCGCCCGCAACCACGCGCGCGGTCGCCCGGGCATGCCGACGCCGGCGCTGACCAATCCGGCATTGTTCGCCCGCGACCAGCACCTGTGCATGTATTGCGGCAGCACCTACAGCCGCAGCCTGCTGACCCGCGATCACGTGCAACCGGTGTCGCGCGGTGGCCGGGACGTGTGGGAAAACGTCGTCACCGCCTGCGTCAGCTGCAATTCGCGCAAGGGCAACCGCACGCCGCAACAGGCGGCGATGCCACTGCTGGCAATTCCCTATCGGCCGAGCTGGATCGAACACCTGATTCTCAGCAACCGTCACATTCTTGCCGACCAGATGGAATTCCTGAAGGCACAGCTGCCGAAGAAATCGCCACGCCATTAACAAAACCGCAATCACGCACTGGTAGACAGGCGCGTCGCGCCCCTAGAATCACCGGTTACAGATCGTGAATGTCGGGGCGGGACAATGAAGTTGAAACTGGGCATGACGGGCATGGATGGCCAAACGCAGGCCGCGTTGACCGAGGCTTTCCTTGCCGCCAACCAGGCGTCCGGCAACCGCTTCGAACTGACCAGCGCCGATCATCTCGATGCCGAATTCGTCGTCGTCGACATGGACAGCCTGTACGGGCCGATGAGCTTCATGCAGCTGCACAACGCCGGCAAGCACGTGATCGGTTATACCCAGGCCACGCGCACGCAATCCGATTCGCGCCTGGCGAAACCACTCGACCACGGCGAATTCGCCAACCTGCTCGGCATGCTCGCCGACCAACGCGGTGCACGGCCTGTCGTCGAGGAGCCGGAACCCGCGCCCGCAACCGTGGCGCCGCCGGTCGCGCAGGAAGATGTTGCCGCACTGGAACCGCAATCGCTCGGCGGTGCCACGCCGGCGCCGGCGCCCGACTCCCATCTGCCGCCCTCGCCCGCCGTCGCGGCCAGCGTCCCGCACCCGACACCCGAACCGGAGCCGGTCGCAGTCAATGTCGCACCGGAACCGGCCCGCCTTCCCACTCTCGCCGATTGGCTGGCACCGGGCGCCCTGAAGGGTGCGGTCGCCTTCCAGCGCGGCGAAGGTCCGGAATTGCGCATCCATGCCGATCGTCGCGAATACCAGGGCCCGGCCGGACTGAAGCCGTTGATCGCCTATTTCGACGCGCCGGTGGCCGAGCACGAACTCCGCCCGCTCAAGGACGCCGACTGGCAGTCGGGTCAGTCGCAGCCATTGGCGCGCCTGGTGTGGCTGGCCGGCCTGCTGGCCGGCAATGGCCGCGTCATCGCCGGCCTGCCCGACCACGCCCATTACCAGCTCACCAAGTGGCCGCAGACCGAACGCGAATATCCCAAGCACTTCCGCATCGCCACCGCGATGATGAAGGGCCCGGCCACTGTCGAGCAGATCGCCGAAGCAGCCAGCGTGCCTGCCGCCGACGTCGCCGATTTCGTCAACGCCAATCTCGCGACCGGCTTTGCAGCGGCCAGCGTGGACGGCGCCAGCGTGCCGGCACCGGGTGTTCTCGGCGCCCTGCGCGGCTGAATTCCTGCCGACTTCACCCTGGCGACACCGCGCCTTCCCGCGCGTGGTCGTAAAATGGCGGAATGATCGATGCTGACCGTTATCCGCGCCTGTCGCGGATCGATTCCCCCGCCGACCTGCGCAAGTTCGATGCAAGCGAGTTGCGCGCCATCGCCGACGAACTGCGCGCCTACCTGATCGAGTCGGCCGGCAAGTCCGGTGGCCATTTCGGCGCCGGCCTCGGCGTGGTCGAACTCACCACCGCGCTGCACTACCTCTACGACACGCCGGAAGACCGCATCGTCTGGGATGTCGGCCACCAGGCCTATCCGCACAAGATCCTCACTGGACGCCGCGACAGCATCCACACCGTCAAGCAGAAGGACGGCGTCGCGCCGTTCCCCAAGCGCGAGGAATCGGTCTACGACACCTTCGGCGTCGGCCATTCGTCGACGTCGATTTCCGCCGCACTCGGCATGGCCATCGCCAATCGCAACGCCGGCAACGATCGCAAGGTGGTCGCGGTGATCGGCGACGGCGCGATGACCGCGGGCATGGCCTACGAAGCGCTCAACCACGCCGGCGGCATGGACAGGGATCCCGACATCCTGGTGATCCTCAACGACAACCGCATGTCGATCAGCGAAGCGGTCGGCGGACTCACCAAGATGCTCGGCCGCATGACCGGTAGCCGCACGCTCAACGCCATCCGCGAAGGCGGCAAGAAACTGCTGGGCGACAAGGACAAGGCGCCGGCGCGTTTCGTCAAGCGCTGGGAAGAACACTGGAAAGGCATGTTCGTGCCGTCCACCCTGTTCGAGGAAATGGGCTTCCACTACACCGGTCCGATCGACGGCCACGACGTCAATGCACTGGTCGATACGCTGTCCATGCTCAAGACCCTGAGAGGGCCGCAGCTGCTGCACGTCATCACCACCAAGGGCAAGGGTTACGAACGCGCCGAAGCCGACCAGATCGGTTATCACGCGGTGTCGCCGTTTGATCCCGAACAGGGCATGGTGTCGAAGCCGGGCGCGGTGAAGAAAGCGACCTATACCGATGTCTTCGGTGACTGGTTGTGCGACATGGCGGCGGCAGATCCGAAACTGCTCGCGATCACGCCGGCGATGCGCGAAGGCTCCGGCCTCGTGCGTTACAGCAAGGAATATCCCGATCGCTATTTCGACGTCGCGATTGCAGAACAACATGCGGTGACGTTGGCTGCGGGCATGGCCTGCGAAGGCGCCAAGCCGGTTGTCGCGATCTATTCGACCTTCCTGCAGCGCGGTTACGACCAACTGGTGCACGACGTCGCGATCCAGAATCTCGACGTGCTGTTCGCGATCGATCGCGGCGGCGTGGTCGGTCCCGATGGCGCCACGCATGCCGGCAACCTCGATCTCTCCTACCTGCGTTGCGTGCCCAACATGGTGGTGATGGCGGCGTCCGACGAGGACGAGTGCCGCAAGATGCTGAGCACCGGTTTCGAATTCAACGGACCTGCGGCAGTACGTTATCCGCGCGGCAGCGGTCCCGGCGTGGCTGTCTCGCAATCACTCGACGTGCTGCCGATCGGCAAGGCCGAAGTGAAACAGCATGGCCAGCGCATCGCACTGTTGGCATTTGGTGCGATCGTGCCCGCTGCGGAAAAGGTCGGCACGGAATCCGGATATACCGTCGTCAACATGCGTTTCGTGAAACCGCTCGATCGCGAGCTCATCCTTGAGCTGGCGAAGACCCACGATGCATTCGTGACGCTGGAAGACAATGTGGTTGCAGGTGGCGCCGGTTCCGGTGTCGCGGAATTGCTGGCCGATGCCGGAATCACGATGCCAATCCTGCACCTCGGCCTGCCGGATGCCTTCCAGCATCACGCCAGCCGCGAGGATCTGCTGGGCGAGGCCGGACTGGATGTCGCGGGCATCCGCAAGGCGATCGAGGCGCGTTTCCCTCGTCAGCAGGACGAGCGACTGCGCGCCGGCAGATAGGCGTGGCCAAGCAGGGCCGTCACCACGACCTCGCGGGCGAAGTGCGAGCGCGTGATGCCGGCTTCGGCGCCCAGCGCCGCCAGGTCCTGCGACCAGCGCTGCGGCACCATCAACTTGGCCTGCGCGGCGTTCTTGCCCAACTGCGGCAAACGCCCGCCCCACTCGCCACGACGCACCTGCACCACCGGTTGCGACAGCGCCGGCATCTCGCCGGGATCGCCACTGATGCCATACAGGTATTGACGCAGGATCGCGCGCAGCACTTCGGAGCGGCTGCACTGGCAACGACGCTCATGGGCACACAGCAATGTGTCGATGCGTTCCGGCAACCAGAACGTCAACATCGTTTGTTCGGCAACGATCGCCGGATCGGTCTGTTGCCCGATCATCTCGTTCTCCTTCAATTCAACAGGTGCTCTCCCGCTGGCAGACGAACGCAGGCACGCCGCGCCCGTCCACGCCCGCGGCGTGGCCTCTTTCGCCAGCGGGAGAGATTGGATCAACCCTTGATGCAGATGACCTGCTTCAGGGTGTGCAGCACTTCCGTGAGGTCGCGCTGGTTGGCCATCACCACATCGATGTCCTTGTAGGCACCCGGGATCTCATCCACCACGCCAAGATCCTTGCGGCAGATGACGCCTTCGGTCTGCGCTGCCATGTCATTGGCAGTGAACACCTTGCGCGCCTGGGTGCGACTCATGCGGCGACCGGCACCATGCGCGCTGGACTCGAAGCTTTCCGGGTTGCCAAGTCCACGCACGATGTAGCTGCGCGTGCCCATGCTTCCCGGCACGATGCCCAACTCGCCCTTGCCGGCACGAATCGCGCCCTTGCGCGTCACCCAGACATCGGCGCCGTAGTGATGCTCACGCGCGATGTAGTTGTGATGGCAATTCACGGCTTCGGTCGTCACCTCGAACGGCGGCAGGTGGCGACGCAACGCTGCAAGGACGATGTCCAGCATCTCCTGGCGGTTCTGCGCGGCGTACTGCTGCGCCCACGACACCGCTTCGACGTAATCGGCGAAGTGCGCGGTTCCCTCCGGGAAATAGGCGAGATCCTGGTCCGGCAAGTTGGCCTGCAACTGCTCCATGTCCTTGCGCGCAAGCGCGATGAAGTAGCTGCCGATCGCGTTGCCGATGCCGCGCGAACCGGAATGCAGCATCACCCAGACGTCGCCAACCTCGTCGAGGCAGACTTCGATGAAGTGGTTGCCGCTGCCAAGCGTTCCCAGCTGGCGGACCCAGTGGCTGCTCTTGCCGAAGGCGCGCATCACCTCTGGATGTTTGTCGACGATGCGATCGAACCCGGACTGCAACGGCAACGCAGCTTGTGCGCGGACGTCACGCTCCTTGTGTTGCGCACGCCCGACCGGCACGTCGCGACTGATCTGGTTGAAGACCTTCTTCAGCGCGACCTCGTCCAGCTGGTTCGCACCCAGCGACAGGCGCGCGGCGATCATTCCGCAACCGATGTCGACACCGACGGCGGCGGGGATGATGGCATCACGCGTCGCCAGCACCGAGCCGACGGTGGCGCCGATGCCGGTGTGGGCATC
>JAFEBZ010000137.1 GCA_018242405.1 Pseudomonadota bacterium
TCCGCAAGACACATGTAGCCACCCGTCTGGAAATCTGTCAGCCTGCTGCGATTTGCACGCAACAAATCACCCATCTCGTACATGTGGATCGACGCTTGGGTTCGTTCTGCCGAACTGCCGGCATTTTTCAGCGTGACCGCCTGCAATGCAGCGATCCCAAGGATTCCGATCGCAAGAACCAGAACGGCAATCATCACTTCCAGCATGCCGACGCCAGCCTGAAAGCGACGCAAGGGAGAAGGATTTGTCATGGCGCGCATCCGGTTACAGTTCCGACATAGGGGCTCGCCACGATCGTGCTGACCTGGACGCTGACCAGCATCGAACTGGAAGCCGCGGGGAGTTTCGGCATGCAAAGCATTACTCCGCCTGCTCTGAGTGCACCAACCCGCGCAAATCCATCCGCTCCAAAGCCGATGACGTTGTCCGTGCCGATGGCAACGATATTTTGTGAAAGCGTCACATTTCTCACGGGAGTATCTACCCCATTCTTGTGGGAGATGACGACTGCATGGCTCCAGTTACTGCCATTGCACGTCGCGCCATCCGTGGTCGGGCAAACATCGGTACGCGCGTTTGATCTCACGGCTTCCATTCGTGCCAACTGGAAAGTCGCAACCAACTCGTTGGTGGAGGTCGTAAGCCGGTTTCTGAGAATCAATTGGGTCATGCTCGGCGCAGCGATCGCCGCGACGATCGCGATGATCGCCACCGTCACCATCAATTCGATCAGGGTGAAACCCCGTTCGCCCGACTTGGTCATGCCTTGCCCCATTGCTGCGTCCATCCCCATTTCCACGGCAGACACAGTAGTCCGTCTGCCGGCCAGCCCCGCCATTGGCCGACGGACGGCAGCCCCCCGGCAACCGAACGGTGCCCGGCGTCGTAGCATGGGCCATGGATCAGCCCTCCCCCACCCGCGAACATCCGATCGACATCCTCTGGCAGCCGGCCACGCTGCTGTCGATCTTTGCCGCCGGCGAGCTGCTGGCGATCATCCTTGCGCTCGGGTCGCCGCTTGCCAGTGGTCCGGTGCTGGTGAAGTTCGGGCTGGCATCGTTCGCCGTCCAGTGGATCGTGATGTTCACGCTCGGCGGACTCTATGTGCTGCGACGGAAGTTGACCGGATTCGGCGCGCGCGGAGTGATCGTGCTGGCGTTGGTGTTGATGTTCGTGGTGACGTGGCTGTCGGGCGCATCGGCCAGCTCGCTGTTCGGTGACCTGTTTTCCGACCAGGGCACGCCGTGGATTCTCGGCACGCTGCGTTTCTACGTCTGCCTGCTGGCGATGTCGGCCTTCGGCCTGCTGGCCTTGCGCAGCCACTGGAGTGCGCAGCGCGCAGCGTGGCAGGCGCAACAGGCGGAACTGCTGGCGTTGCAGGCGCGA
Organism: Pseudomonadota bacterium; assembly: GCA_018242405.1. Lineage (GTDB taxonomy): Bacteria > Pseudomonadota > Gammaproteobacteria > Xanthomonadales > Xanthomonadaceae > Solilutibacter. Next base: position 1,387 of record JAFEBZ010000137.1, read on the forward strand.
GTCGATCCGCATTTCCTGTTCAACACGCTCAATACCGGTGTCGCCCTGGTCCACGCCCGGCCCGATGCCGCCGAACAGTTGCTGCTCGATCTCGCCGACCTGTTTCGCGCCGCGCTCGCCGGCCCGCGCACGATCACACTGGCGGACGAACTCGATCTCGTCCGTCGCTATCTCGACATCGAACAACTGCGCTTCGGTTCGCGCCTGCAGGTGGAATGGATCGCGCCCAATGCACTCCCCCACTTGCCGCTGCCGGCCCTGTCGATCCAGCCGCTGGTGGAAAACGCGATCCACCACGGCATCGAACCACGCATGGAAGGCGGCACGGTAACCGTCCATATCAGCGAAGTGGATCGTGATGTCGTCGTCGAAATCGGCAATCCGCTGCCCGATACGGCATCACAACGGGATCGCGGGCATCGCGTCGGCCAGGCGGCCGTCGCTGCACGCCTGCGCGAGGCAGGCGGCAGTTTCAGTGCAGGTGCGGAAGGCGATCGCTACATCGCGCGCCTGCGCGTTCCACTCAACAGCTGATGCTCAGCGCATGACCTTGTAGCACGGGTTGTACTCACCCGAGATCTTCATGCGTCCCTGGTCGACGAAGCTGCGCAGCATGTCGTCGAGCGCGGCCATGATATCGGGATCGCCGTGGATCTCGAACGGTCCATGCTCCTTGACGCGCTGTACGCCGGCTTCCTTGACGTTACCGGCAACGATGCCCGAGAACGCGCGGCGCAAATCGGCGGCAAGCTCCTGCGGGCGACGACCGTGGTGCAGGTCGAGCGCAGCCATCGCTTCATGCGTGGGATCGAACGGACGTTGCAGATCGAGCGGAATATCGAGCGCCCAGTTGAAGTAGAACGAGTCGCGATGCTCGATGCGGTATTCGCGCACCTTGCGGATGCCGGCGATCATCGCGCGCGCGACTTCCACCGGATCGTCGACGATGATCTGGTAATGCTTGGTCGCTGCCTCGCCCAGCGTCAGCCGGATGAAGCGATCGATCTCCTCGAAATACGCGGCGGAATTCTTCGGTCCGGTGAGGATCATCGGGAACGGCAATCCCTTGTTTTCCTCGCGCAGCAACACGCCGAGCAGGTAGAGGATTTCCTCGGCAGTGCCGGCGCCACCCGGGAACACGATGATGCCGTGCGCGACGCGGACGAAGGCCTCGAGGCGCTTCTCGATGTCCGGCATGATGACGAGGTTGTTGACGATCGGGTTCGGCGATTCCGCGGCGATGATGCCCGGCTCGGTGATGCCGATGTAGCGCGGATTGGTGCGACGCTGCTTGGCGTGGGCGATGGTCGCGCCCTTCATCGGTCCCTTCATCGCGCCGGGGCCGCAGCCGGTGCAGATGTCGAGTCCGCGCAATCCCAACTCGTAGCCAACTTCCTTGGTGTAGAGGTATTCCTCGCGGCTGATCGAATGGCCGCCCCAGCACACCACCAGGTTGGGATCACCGTGGCGGAGCATGCGCGCGTGGCGCAGCAGGCGGAACACCGCGTCGGTGATGTTCGCGGTCGTCTCCAGGTCGCCGGCATCTTCCGGGCCCATTTCCATCGCCATCCACGCGATGTCGCGCACCACCGAGAACAGCAGGTCGGCGACACCGCGGATGATCTGGCCGTCGACGAAAGCCATCGCCGGCGCGTTCTTCAATTCGATGCGGACGCCGCGATCCTGCTGCTGGACCTGGATGTCGAAATCGGCGTATTTGCGGCTGGCCAGGTGCGGATCATCGGAGGCGCTGCCGCTGGTCAGCACCGCCAGCGCGCATTTGCGCAACAGGTCGTGCATGCCGCCGGCGGAGGCATCGCGCAGGCGCGCGACTTCCTCTCGGGAGAGGATGTCGAGACTGCCCTTGGGATACAGGCTGGCATCGACGGTGGTATTGGCCTGGCTTTCCAGGGCTTCGGGATCGGTCCCGGAATTCTTCGTTGTCGTATTCATTCGACGATTCTAGCGCCCTTCCGCAAACACGCGCTCACGCCCGATCCGGAAAAAACGAAGGCCGGGTTTCCCCGGCCTCCGTGGTGTTGCGTGTGTCGCGATGGATCAGAACTTGTACTTCAGCGTCAGCAGTGCCGACCAGCGCGAGACCACGCGGGACGGGTTCTTGTAGCTGTCGTAGATGCCCATCGACTGCGGCGGCGTGCTGAGGTCGTAGACGTACTGGCCGCCCGCGACGTCCTTGACGTTGACCAGGCGACGGGTACCGAACCAGCCGATCGTGTTCACCTCGCCCCAGTTCTTGTTGAGCATGTTCAGGAAGTTGTAGATGTCCAGGCGGACGACTGCCTTGTTGCCCTTGAAGAAGCCCGGGAATTCCTGCTGGATGCCGAGGTCGAGCTGGTTGACCCACGGCTGGCTGGTGGCGTTGCGCTGCGCGATCTGGCCACGGTGCGTGTGCAGGTAGGGATCGCTGTCGATGAAGTTCTGGAACGCCGCGATCTGCGCCGCCGTCGCCGTGCCGTAGTTGACCTTCGGGTCGTTGAGCAGCGGGATGTAGGCCAGGTCGACGTTGGCGATGTTGTCGCCGTTGACGTCGTTGCCGAAGGTCCAGCTGTACGGCTGGCCGGTGCGGCCGTTGTAGAACGCCGAGATCGTGGTCTTGTAGTCACCGAAGAAGGCGTGATCCCAGTTCAGGCCGAGCTTGAACGAACGCCTGGTCTGCAACCGGGCGTCCGCAACGTCCATCCCGTTCGGGTTGGCATAGGCGACGTAGTTGAAGTTCGACCACGCCTGTGCGCTCGTTCCCGGATTGACTTCGGTGGCGTGGGCGAAGGTGGCGCTGAAGTTGACACTCAGGCCGTAGGACATCGTCTTGCTCAACGCCACGGTCAGCGCGTCCGACTTGCCCTTGTTGGTGTTGGTCAACAGGGTCGAGCGGTAGTAGATCTCCGGGAACGAACCGTTGTTCTGGCCATTGCCGACCTGGGTCGGGCTCGCGTTCGGATAGGTTGCCCAATACGAAGCGCGGCCGTCCGGCAGGGTGCCCTTGGGCACGCCGAGGTTTGGTGCGATGTAGGCAATCGCGTTCTTGTTCTGCAGGTGCTGGTATTCGACCGATGCCACGATGTCGAAGATCGGCAGCACGGTATCGAACGCCAACGTCGCCTTCCACACCGTCGGCATCTTGAAGTTCGGATCAAGCACGTCGATCTGGCAGTTGGCTCCGACCGCGCATGCACCAGCCACCGCGGCCGTCGGTCCCGGCTGGTTGTTCGGATCAGCGCTGAACACCGGCGGAGGAGTCGCCGGGTTGGTCGGCCAGCTGTATCCCTTCGATCCCACCACGCCGTTGTTCACGTACGGGTTGGTCAACCACACATAGGGCGGGTTCGACTGGAACAGGCCGATGCCACCGCGCAGCTGGGTGGGACGCTTGGTGTCGAACTGGTAGTTGAAGGCGAAACGCGGCTCGATCACCTTGTTCTTGCTGCCCAGCGTGGTATTGCTCGGATAGCCGAAGCGGCTTTGCCACACCGGCGCACCCGCAGTAGCGCCCGGTGCCGGAGCTGCTGGGGTACCCGACACGCCTTCAACCGCGACCGGCGGTGCGTGATCGGCCTTCGGCAGGTCGACGCGCAGACCGAAGGTCAGCGACAGGCGGTCGGTGGCCTGCCAGGTGTCCTGGATGAAGGGGCTGATCTGGGTGTATTTCCAGCTGCCTGCCATCTGGTCGAGGGTGACGCCAGTGGGGAGATAATTCTTGACGAAGGTGCCGTAGTTCTTGGCGAGAATTTCATCCACGACCGAACCGTCGCCGTTCTTGTCATAGAACCCGTACGAACCGTTCAGCAGCGAACCGAACAGGTCGGCGACTTCATTGCTCAGGTAATCGAAGCCGCCCTTGATGACGTGGTTGCCGGCATGATAAGTGCCGGAGAACGTGGCATTGATTCGCTTGCTGGTGATCCAGTTCGCGTGGCGATAGCGATCTTCACCGGCGATGACCCAGTTCGCCTTCGAGCTGGGCGCATAGTTGGCGCAGTCGGTAGCGACCGCAGTGAAGCAGGCAAACACTTCGGGCTGGTTGACCGCCGCGCCCGCATCGCTGTGGAACTTCTGGTAACCGATCTTGGCTTCGGTGCTGAAGTTGTCGGTCCAGTCGCTGAAGAGTTGCAGCGAGTAGTTGTCGGTCTTGCTGACAGTGGTATACCAGTTGCTCGGCAGGATCACCGAGGTGTCCTTGACGTACGAGCTGTACGGCGACGGCAGATTTTCCTCGGTGCGCTGGAAGGTCAGGGCCGCGCGGTGCTTGTCGTTGATGTTCCAGTCCAGCTTGGCCAGGTAACGCTTGTCTTCCAGGGTCGCCGCGGCGTTGCCGTAGGTGCCGGCCTGGATGCCGATCGACTGGAAGGCGTTGGCGACATCATTCACCTGCTGGGTCGTCAGCTTGCCGGTGGTGACGGCATCGCTGCCGACGCCGGAAATGCCGGTGACCTTCTGGTTTTCGTACGACGCGAAGAAGAACAGGCGATCCTTGACGATCGGACCACCAAAGGTCACGCCGAAGGTCTTGTCCTTGTCGAAGCCGGTGTAGGCCGGGCCACCAAGGCGACCAACCATGCTGTTGGCGTTCTTGTACGCGTAATAGACCGAACCGTGGAACTGGTTGGTACCCGACTTGGTCACGGCGTTGATGTTGGCACCGACGGTATCCGAACCGGCATCGAAGTCGGTGGTCGAGATGTTGTAGGCGGCGATGGTGTCCGGCGAAATCGGCGAGCTGGTGTACGGCAGGCCGTTGGCGTTCAGGCCGAACGGATCGTTCTGCGACAGGCCGTCGACGGTGATGTTGTTGTATCGGTTGTTCTGGCCGGCGACGGAGATCGAACCGTCGTTCTGGTCGGTGACCTGGATGCGCGGATCAAGACGCGCGATGTCGTCGATCGAACGGTTGCCGGAGGCTGCGGTTTCCAGCTTGCGGCCGGCGATATTGGTGCCCAGGCCCTTCTTGTCTGAATTGAAGAGTTCGGCGAGGGCGCGACCGGTCACGGTCACCGTGCCCAGCTGGTTGCCGCTGGCACCGACCGTCTCGTCGACCTGGGACACATTGTTCAAGGTCAGGAACACGCCGTCTTGCGACTTGTCGCCGGCCGACGAATGCACCTTCACCGTGTACGGACCACCCGGGCGCAGGCCGGTGGCGTTGTAGCGGCCATTGGCGTCGGTCACGGTGCGGCTGTTGGTGCCGGATTCGACGTGGGTGATGGTGACTTCGGCGCCGGCAACCGGCTGGCCATTGCCCGTGGTGATGCGACCGGCGATACCGGCGCCAGTGCTTTGCGCGAACACCGGCGCAACCGCCATGGCGGCGAACAGACCGAGGCTCAGCTTCGACAGTCGGAGATTGGAAGACGACATGCAGTTCCCCCTTGGGAATCGATTCATGATTGATAGACGCGTCACATCCCGCAGGCACGCGGGGGACTCTCCCCGGGCAGACTGCAGGGTTAACGACATGTTAAACCTTAGGGGAGCGACATGACAGTGCCGTGTCAACGACTTGCGCGATATCCGACCGACCGCACAGGCTCTGGATGCCAGCGTCTAACCCAGGTACTGGCGGATGCCGTCAAGGCACATTTGCACGGAAATGGCCACCAGCAGCATGCCCATCAGGCGCTCCACCGCGGTCAGCACGCGCATGCCCAGCAGGCGATAAAGAAGGGTGGATGACAGCAGGATGACCGCCGTTCCCGCCCAGGCCAGCAACAGGGCGAGGCTCCACTGCAGCTGATGGGCAGGGTCCTCGGTGCCCAGCAGCATCACCGCCGCCATCCCGGAGGGGCCGGCCACCATCGGCACGGCAATCGGGACAATGAACGGTTCACCGTCCGGCAGCTCGCCCATGATCCCTTCCGGGACCGGGAAGATCATGCGGATGCCGATCAGGAACAGGATGATGCCGCCGGCGATCGACACGGCCTGCTGGTCGAGGTGCATCAGGCGCAGCACCGACGGACCGATCCACAGGAACACCATCAGCACGGCGAGCGCGATCAGCATTTCGCGGATCAGGATCGCCTGGCGACGTTCCTTGGGCAGCGGCCGCAACAGACCGAGCACCACCGGGACATTCCCCAACGGGTCGAGGATCAGGAACAGCATCAATGCCGCGGAAGCGAGCGTCATGCCTGTACGACCCGGATCTGGCCCGCGAACGGACGTCCCGCGGACGATAGCAGTTCGACGCAGGCCGGCGCATACGCCGACGGCGCACGCACGGCAGGATCGAAATCCTCCATCCAGGCACGTCCGCGCAGGTCAGTCTTCATGGGACCGGGCTGCAGGCCGTGGATGCGCACCGGCGATTCCGCCACGAACTCGCCCGCCAGCATCGGCACCAGCGCGCGCCGCGCCGGATTCGCCATGCCGTAGCCGCCCCAGAACGCGCGTTCACAGCGCTCGGGGGCATCGACCACGAACACGACTGCGGCATCCTGCGATTTCTGCATCACCGGCAGGCAGGCCATGGTCAGCCACGCTGGCGCAGTCGCGTTGACGTGCAGTGCGCGCGCGACATCGGCGGGATCGCTGTGCGGAAGTGGCGCCAATGCCTTGAAGTGCGCGGCGCAATGCAGCAGGCCATCAAGGCGACCGAATTCGCCGTCGAGTTTTTCGGCGAGCTCGAGATGATCGTCGGGGCTGGCGCCTTCGAGATCCATCGGATAGATCGCGACATCGCCGCCTTCAGCGGCAATTGCATCGTGAACGCGATGCAGTTTCGCCAGCTTGCGGCCCAGGATCACCACCGTTGCGCCTTCTCGCGCGCAGGCCAGGGCCGCCTCGCGGCCGAGCCCGCCTGTGGCGCCCGTCACCAGGACGACGCGCCCGTCGAGGCGACGCGAGTCGCTCACGCCTTGCCGGCTTCCGCGACGATGCGGGCGAGTTCGCCCGATTCGTAGAGTTCGCTGACGATGTCGCAGCCGCCGATCAATTCGCCATTGATGAAGAGCTGCGGGAAGGTCGGCCAGTTGGAATAGCGCGGCAGGTTGGCGCGCACTTCCGGATCTTCCAGTACGTTGACGGTGAACAACTCGCCGGCGCCAGCGCCCTTGAGCGCCTGCACTGCGCGGCTGGAAAAACCGCACATCGGGAACTGCGGCGTTCCCTTCATGAACAGGACGATGGGGTGGCCTTCGACATCGGCCTTGATGCGGTCCATGACGGACATGACGATCTCCGGATACATGATGACGGGCCACAGACGGTCAGGCCCGCTAGAATGGACATTCTAACTTTCCCGGCGTCACGCCGCCTGTCCGGAGCTGCCCCATGGCCATCGAATTGCCCGCCCTCCCCTACGATCGCACCGCGCTGGAACCGCATATCTCCGGCGAAACCATCGATTTCCATTACGGCAAGCACCACAAGGCCTACGTCGACAATCTCAACGGCCTGATCGCAGGTACCGAGTTCGAGAAGCTGGACCTGGTCGAGATCGTCAAGAAGTCGCAGGGCGGCATGTTCAACAACGCCGCGCAGATCTGGAACCACACGTTCTACTGGAATTGCATGAAGCCGAATGGCGGCGGCGAGCCGACCGGCAAGCTGGTCGATGGCATCAACAAGGCCTTCGGCGATTTCGCGACCTTCAAGCAGCAGTTCACCGACACCGCGATCAAGACCTTCGGTTCCGGTTGGGCGTGGCTGGTGCAGCGCAAGGACGGTTCGCTGGCGCTGGTCAGCACCTCGAATGCCGCCACCCCGCTGACCGGCGACGACACTCCGCTGATGACCTGCGACGTGTGGGAACACGCCTACTACATCGACTATCGCAATCTGCGCGCGAAGTACATGGAAAACTTCTGGGCGCTGGTGAACTGGGATTTCATTGCCGGCAACATGAAGTAAGCACGCGACACCATGTCGTGACGGAACAACGGCCGGGAATCCCGGCCGTTGTTGTTTGCGTCATCTGCTGCGCAACGCCTCGATCACTGGCGCAACCTGATCCACGCGCTCCAACGCAACACCAACGCGCTGCAATGTTTCCGCCAGCGCCTGCGGCGAATCCTCGCGCAGCGTGGCATGGCCAACCTTGCGGCCTGCGCGCGGTTCCTTGCCATAGTCGTGCCAGTGGCCACCCGACTCTGACAGCACCGGTTTTGCATCGGGCATCGCGCCGATCCAGTTGAGCATGCAGGCATGTCCGACCATGCGCGTGCTGCCGAGCGGCAATCCCAGCACCGCGCGCAGATGGTTCTGGAATTGCGAGGTTTCCGCGCCTTCGATGGTCCAATGGCCGGAGTTGTGCACGCGCGGCGCGATCTCGTTGGCCATCAATTTGCCATCGCGCAGGAACAGTTCCAGCGCGAACACGCCGACGTAATCGAGCGACTCCGCCAGCGTGCGTGCGTGCGCCGTCGCCTGCGCCTCCAGCCCGGCGGAAAATTCCGCGGGTGCCAGGCTGGCAGAGAGCACGCCATCGACATGCCAGTTGCGGATCAGCGGCCAGGTGCGGAATTCGCCATCACGCCCGCGCACCGCCACCACCGAAACTTCGGCCTCGAACGGCACGAAGGCTTCGAGGATCAGGCCGGTGCGACCCACCTGCGCGCCGAGCGCGTGCCATGCGGCATCAAGCGTTTCCGCGCGATCATCGCGCAAGCGGAACTGACCCTTGCCGTCGTAACCGAGGCGACGCGTCTTGAGGATGCATGGAGTACCGATCTTCGCGACTGCCGCATCCAGTCCGGCACGATCGGCCACGTCCATGAAATCGGGAACGGGAATGCCGAGTTCGCGGAACAGGGTTTTCTCGGCGAGGCGATCCTGGGTCAATCCCAACGCGCGCGGATTCGGGAACACCGGTACGCGATCGGTCAGCCACTGCGCGGACTGCGCCGGCACGTTCTCGAAATCGAAGGTGGCGATGTCGATGCGCGACGCGAATTCGGCCAGCGCCGCTTCATCGGTGTAGTCGCCGACCACCATCGGCGCGAACTGCCCGGCGCAGGCATCGGCCACGCTGTCGAGCACGAGGAATCGCAGGCCGAGCGGTGCGCCGGCCAATGCCATCATGCGGGCCAGCTGCCCGCCACCAAGGATGCCAACGGTCGTCATGCGATGCGCGGATCGTCCGCGGCCATCACGTCGTCGGTCTGCTTCTTGCGGAATGTCGCCAGCGATTTCGCGATATCGGCATCGGTGGTCGCCAGCATCGCCGCCGCGAACAACGCGGCATTGGCGGCACCGGCATGGCCGATGGCGAAGGTCGCGACCGGGATGCCGGCCGGCATCTGCACGATCGACAGCAGCGAATCGAGACCATTCAGCGCTTTCGACTGCACCGGCACACCCAGCACCGGCAGTGCGGTCTTGGATGCCAGCATCCCCGGCAAGTGCGCGGCGCCACCGGCACCGGCGATGATCGCGCGCAGGCCGCGTGCGGCCGCGGTTTCGGCGTAGTCGAACAGCACGTCGGGCGTGCGGTGCGCCGACACCACTTTCACTTCGTGCGGGACGCCCAGTGCCTGCAGCTTTTCGGCCGCATGCACCATGGTTTCCCAGTCGGATCGCGAACCCATCACGATGCCCACCAGGGGGGCCGGGTGATCGCCGCTCATCGCCGTCTCCACGATTAAAGACGTATTCTATCGGTTCTCTCCTCGCAATCCGTCAAATTCCGCCGCATGGACAAGAAGTTGCTGGACATCCTGGTCTGCCCGGTCACCCGCCAGCCGCTGGCCCAACTCGATGGCGAGCGCCTCCAGGCCCTCAACGCCACGATCGGGCGGTCCGGCGTGCAATTCGGCGAACATCACCAGACCGACGCGCTGCGCGAGGCGCTGGTCACCCGCGACGGCAAGCGCATCTATCGCGTCGATGACGGCATCCCGGTGCTGTTGCCCGACGAGTCGCTGGATGCGGGTTCGCTCGCCGGACCAGCGCAGGGATGAGTTTCGTCGCACCGAGCGTGCAGCCGCCCGATCCGGCGGTGGTCGCGGAGAACGTGCGCACCGCCCTGGCGGAAGACATCGGCAGCGGCGACGCCACCGCCAGCCTGCTACCCGACAGCGCCGACAGCGCCTATCTGTTGTGCAAGGAAGATGCGGTAATCGCCGGGCGTCCGTGGTTCGACGCCTGCCATCGCGCGCTCGATCCCGACGTCCGCATCGACTGGCGCATCGAGGAAGGCGCTCGCGTCAAGGCCGGCACCGTACTCGCGATCCTGCACGGCCGCAGCCGTGCCCTGGTGACGGCGGAACGCACCGCACTCAACTTCCTGCAGACACTGTCGGGCACCGCCACGATCACCGCGCGCCACGTCGAGGCCGTCACCGGCACCCGCACCCGGATCCTCGACACCCGCAAGACCCTGCCCGGCCTGCGCATCGCCCAGAAATACGCGGTGCGCATGGGTGGCGGCCACAACCATCGCATCGGCCTGTACGACACGGTGATGCTGAAGGAAAACCACATTCGCGCCGCCGGCTCGATCGCCGCGGCAGTCGCATCCGCGCATGCGGACTTCCCGCAACTGCCATTGGTGATCGAAGTCGAAACGATCGCGCAATTGCGCGAAGCGCTGGCCACCGATTGCACGCGCATCCTCATCGATGATTTCGATGCAGCTTCCCGCCGCGAAGCCGTGCGGATCGCGCACGACGAATTCGGCGGAAAGATTCCGCTGGAAGTCTCGGGCAGTGTCGATCTCGCTTCGCTGCGTGCCATCGCCGCGGACGGTGTCGATTGCATTTCGATCGGTGCGCTCACCAAGCACGTACATGCCATCGATCTGTCGATGAAACTGGGGCCGCCACCGCAAGGATCATGACCATGACCAACCGGATCTCCCTCGCATTGTTCGGCGCACTGCTGTTCTCCGGCTGCGCCACCTCGGCGCCGCAATCGCAGATCACGCCAGTGCCGACCACTCCGCCGGTGACACCCGCGCCGCAACCTGCGCAATCACCACAGCAAGCGCCAACCGTTGCACCAGCGCCGCGCCCCACGGCAAGCAGCTATGTGCCCAGCGGAACACCATCGCAGCGCATCCTCGAAATCGCCCGCCGCGAAAACCGCAACTGGTATTCGCCGTTCATCGCCATCGATGGCGGATTGCGCACGCTGGCCGTCACCGAAGCCGAACGTTCGCGCCTCAATGACGGCAGCGAGGCCTGGCAGAAAGTCGCGGAGTACTGGCGCGACGGCAACACGCTTGGAGAAATGGTGGACGGCGGACGCCCCGGCGCCAGTGCCTGCGCATCGGCCTTCGGCATGGTCACCGCAGGCATCCGTTCCGACTGCCGCAGTTTCATCGTCGACACGCCATGGTCGGCGGCCTTCATCTCCTACGTGATGACCAAGGCGCAGATTCCCGGCTTCCACGTCTCGCCGCGCCACATCGACTACATCCGCGATGCCTTCGCCAACCGCGGCCCGTATTTCGCCATCAATCCCGGCATCTCGCGCCCACAGATCGGCGACCTGCTGTGCTACGTCCGCCTCTCGCAAACCATCATCGGTTACGACGGCTTGCGTGCCGCGCTCGCCGCGAATCCGTCACTGAACCAGGCCGGGCATTGCGACGTTGTGGTGCGCACCGATTTCAACAAGCACTTCATCGAAGCGATTGGCGGCAACGTCGAGAACGCGGTGACGCTGCGCAAGTTGCAACTGGACGCGCAGGGCCTGCTGATCCTGCCGCGCCCGGTCAATCTCACGGCGCAAGGCGAGGAAGGCGACATCGAAGCCGGTTGCTCGCCCGACAACGAATCGGCCTGCGGCTTCAATCGCCAGAACTGGGCGGCGCTGTTGCGCCTGCGTGATCCATGAGCGACGCTGCACCGCTCATCGCGCTGATCGTGTTCGGCATCGGTTTCTGGTGGTGGCAGTCCGTGCGTGGCGCCTATGACCGCGCGCGCGAACTCGGTCGCAATGCCTGCAATGCCGCGCAAGTGCAATGGCTGGACGAGAGCGTGCAGAACACCGGCATCCGCCTGCGCCGCGATCCCGGCGACGGCTGGTTGAAGCTCGAACGCCGGTTCCGCTTCGAGTATTCGACCGATGGCCACGATCGCCACGCAGGCCATCTGGTGCTACTGGGGACGCGCCTGATGGAGTTCGCCGGCCCCACGCGTCCGGAGCCGGTGGTTGCTGCGGATTTCGGCGCGTCGGTGCACTAACAGCATCGCACGCGCTGGCTAGGCTTCATCGCGGAAAGCATCGCCCGGCTGAGCGCCTTGCGTCGGTTGTCCGTATGACCGACACGCCGTGAATACGTCCATGTAGGCTCGTACGCAGCATCCATGCTGCGTACGGTCGGCCATACGGACGAACCGCGCCGGCGCTGCCGGTGGCAGGCTTTTCGCTCTTTACTCTTGAAAGCAACAACACGCGCGCGGCGGCGGGTGCGCCAGTCCGGGGCGTGGGCGTACGCGCCATGGATGGCGCGTCCGAGCCTACATGGACGTACTTGCGGCGTCCCGCGCACCGGAGCTGGTCACCCGCCAAGCCAGCGCGTGCGAGCTGTTACTTCACCACCTTCAAATGCGCGCCGCGCTTCGGCGGTGGCGTCGGCGATGGCTCGTCATCGCCACTATCGTCGGATGACGCTTCGCTCGGCACGCTGCGCAATGGCGACACTGCAGGTGTCGGCGATTCCTGGCGATCGTCGGCAAGATCTTCGACTGACTCCGTACCATCGCCAGCAACTTCCGCGTCCGGCGGCAATGCCATCCCCATTCCGGTTTCGCGCGCGTAGATCGCCAGCACCGCGTCGATCGGCACGAATACCGCGTGGCTGACGCCACCAAAACGCGCATTGAAGGTGATCAGGTCGTTGTCCATCCGCAACTGCCCCACCGCGCGCTCGGCGATGTTCAGCACGACTTGCCCGTCACGCACCGTGCTCGGCGGAACACTCACGCCAGGACGCGTGGCATCCACCAGCACGTGCGGCGTCATGCCGTTGTCGACGATCCATTCGTAGATCGCCCGCAACAGATACGGGCGCTGGCTGGTCATCGCCGGGTTGTCGCCGCCGCTCACTCCGGCATCGCGCGCAGCTTCTTTTCCGCTTCCGTCAGGCTGCGGGTGAAACCGGGGTTGCGGAAGATGCGGTTGCCGTAATCCTCGATCACCTTGCCGTCCTTCGGCAGCGCCACGTCCAGCGCCTGCAGGCGCCAGATGATCGGCGCCATCGCGCAATCGGCCAGGCTCATTTCGGTGTTGAGGAAGAACTTGCTGGCCTTGAACAGCGGGATCGACTGCACCAGCAATTCGGCAAGACGCTTGCGACCGGCTTCGGCCTGGGCCTTGTTGCCGAGCTGGATCGCCTGTACCTGCGGCACCCAGTCGTGCTCGATGCGCAGCATCGCCAGGCGCACGCGCGCGCGCGAGATCGGGTCCATCGGCATCAGCGTCGGATGCGGATAGCGTTCGTCGAGGTATTCGCTCACCACCGACGCCGCGTACAGCACCAGGTCGCGCTCGACCAGGGTCGGCACCGACTGGTACGGGTTGAGATCGATCAGGTCTTCCGGGGGCGACTGCGGATCGACCGGCACGAGGTCATAGGTCACGCCCTTCGCGGCCAACACCAGCCTGACGCGATGGCAGACCACGTCGTCGAGCGCGGAATACAGGGTCAGCGTGTTGCGCGAGCGCGGTCCGCCTACAGGTGCCATCGTCATCATCGGTCTCTCCTCCTGGCCCGGCCATTGCCGTTGCCATCATCGGCGCACTCTTCAGTGCACGTCCTTCCAGTATTCGCGGTTGAGCAGCCACGCCAGGAACGTGAACAGTGCCAGGAACGCCAGCACCCACACGCCGATCTGCGGCCGCTTCAGGCCCGCGGGTTCGCCGGCGTATTCGAGGAAGGTGGTGATGTCGCGCGCCACCTGGTCGAACTGCTGCGGTTTCAGCGTGCCCGGCGACGCCACCACCAGGCGGCTGATGCAGCCCTGGTCAGTATCGGTGGTGCCGTGTGGGCACGCCATGATGGCCTGGCCCTTCTCGTCCTTCTCTCCGGTCGCGACCTTCGCGGTGTATTCCGGCTGCTGGGTGCCTTGCAGCGACCACAGCGGGTTCGGCATCGACGCACCCGGGAAGATCGTGTTGTTCCAGCCCACCGGACGGGTCGGGTCGAGATAGAACGACTTCAGGTAGGTGTAGATCCAGTCGCTGCCGCGCACGCGGGCGATCAACGAAAGATCCGGCGGTTCCTTGTTGAACGCAGCCTTGGCCATTTCCGGCGTCATCGACGACAGGATCGGTTCGCCGACGTTCTTCACGCCGGTGACATTGAGCTGGTCCATCACTTCCTGCTCGGACAGGCCGAGATCGTCACCGAGGCGCGAGTAGCGCAGGTGCTTCAGTGAGTGGCAGCCCGCGCAATAGCTCAGGAAGTCCCTGGCGCCACGTTGCAGCGAACCCTTGTCGGTGAGGTCGGTGCCCGCGGATTGCAGCGCAACGCCGTCTTCCGACGCCAGCACCGGCGCGGACAGCAGGCCCAGCAACGCGAACGCGGCGAGCGATTTCAGCGTGCTTTTCAACAGCACGAACTTCGGTGTCATCGACTTAGTCATGGTTGAACGTCACCCGCTCCGGCACCGGCTTGGTCTTGTCGATCCTGGTCCAGATCGGCATGGTCAGGAAGAAGAGGTAGTAGAAGACCGTCAGCACGCGGCCGATGATCGCTTCCTTGGGATCGGTGCCCGGACCACCGCCAATCTTCGCCAGCCAGATGAAGGCGGCTGCGAAGCCCAGCAGCATCGCCCACGACAGCTTGCCGCGGTAGCGATAGGACTTCACCGGCGAACGATCCAGCCACGGCACCAGGAACAGCAGCACGATGGCGCCGAACATCACCAGCACGCCCCACAGCTTGATGCCGAAGAACGACGGCACCACGCGCAACATCGCGTAGTACGGGGTGAAGTACCACACCGGCTTGATGTGGGCCGGCGTCACCAGCGGATTGGCCGCGGTGAAGTTGTCGTGTTCCAGGAACAGGCCGCCGAAGTTCGGGATGAAGAAGATCACGAACGCGGCGAACATCAGGAAGAAACCGATGCCGACCAGGTCGTGCACGGTGTAGTACGGATGGAACGGGATGCCGTCGGCCGGCTTGTTCGCGTCCCAGCGGTTGCCCTTCGGGCCCTTTTTGATCTCGACGCCGTCCGGGTTGTTCGAACCGACTTCGTGCAGGGCGCCGAGGTGGAGCACCACCAGCAGCAGCAACACGATCGGCAGCGCGATCACGTGCAGCGCGAAGAAGCGGTTGAGCGTGGCGTCCGACGGGATGTAGTCGCCCATGATCCAGTGCGTCAGGTCGGTACCGATCACCGGGATCGCGCCGAACAGCGAGATGATCACCTTGGCGCCCCAGAACGACATCTGGCCCCACGGCAGCACGTAGCCCATGAAGGCTTCCGCCATCAGCACCAGGTAGATCACCATGCCGAGCAGCCACACCAGCTCGCGCGGCTTGCGGTAGCTGCCGTACATCAGGCCACGGAACATGTGCAGGTAGACGGCGATGAAGAACAGCGA
>JAFEBZ010000138.1 GCA_018242405.1 Pseudomonadota bacterium
ATGGGGAATCCACCGCCGAAGGGTATGGATGGCGGTTCGCCTTCGTGCCTGTTCAAGGCCGGGGCGACGGATTCCGGGGTTGGGCCTCCCTGCGGCCTCCGCGACAGATCCCTTGGCTTGGAGCCTCGGGACACCCCGGCGCGGGTGTGTGCTGCAGGTGTGTATTCGCCAATGACGCATGGCGTGGGCGTTGAAACAGCGGGAAAGGATAGCAGATTCCGGGTCGGGGTGCTTTGTCGGGTATTGACGGATCGGCGATAATGCCCGCATGCATATCAAGAACGCCGCCGAAATCGAAGCCATGCGCGAAGCCGGGCGCCTCGCTTCCGAGGTCCTGGACCTGATGACCGAGCACGTGCGTGCCGGCGTCAGCACCGAGGAACTGGACCGCATCGCCCACGACCACATCGTGAAGGTGCAGGGGACGATCCCCGCCAACGTCGGCTACCGCGGCTATCCCAAGACCCTGTGCACCTCGGTCAACAACGTGATCTGCCACGGCATCCCCAGCGAGGCCAAGATCCTCAAGGACGGCGACATCGTCAATATCGACGTCACCGTGATCAAGGATGGCTGGCACGGCGACACCAGCCGCATGTACATCGTTGGTGAACCGTCGGTGATGGCGAAGCGCCTGGTCGATGTCACCTACCGGGCGATGTGGGCCGGCATCCGCGCGGTCAAGCCGGGCGCGACCCTGGGCGATGTCGGCCACGCCATCCAGCAGGTTGCGGAGGCCGAGCGCTTCAGCGTGGTGCGCGATTACTGCGGCCATGGCATCGGCAAGATCTACCACGACGAACCGCAGGTGAAGCACTACGGCAAGCCGGGGCAGGGACTGGTGCTGCAGCCGGGCATGACCTTCACCATCGAGCCGATGATCAACGAAGGCGGCTTCCACACCAAGTTGTTGCCCGATGGCTGGACCGTGGTCACCAAGGACCGCAAGTTGTCCGCACAGTGGGAACACATGATCGTGGTGACCGACACGGGCTATGAGGTGCTGACGCTGTCGGCCGGCAGCCCGCCACCGCCGCCGGCGTGATCGATCCCGCTGCGGACGCCGCGTGGGCGCAGTCTGCACGCGAGCGCGTGCAGGCGCTGGATGCACGGTTGGCCGCGCGCTTCGATCGCGGGGATGACGCAAGCACGCTGACCGCGGCGCGTTCCGCCGGTATCGACGCGCTGGTGCGCGAGGCCTGGGCGCGCTGCATTCCTGATTCGATCGATGCCGCCCTGTTCGCGGTCGGTGGCTATGGTCGTTCCAGCCTGTATCCGCAGTCCGATGTCGACCTGCTGGTGTTGACGGAACAGGCTGCGCGCACCGAAGTGGCCGAAGCGATTTCGCGCTGCATCGCCTTGTTGTGGGATGCACGCATTCCGGTTTCGCACAGTGTGCGCTCGCTTGATGAAGCGATGGCCGCCGCGCGCGACGACATCACCGCACTGACGGCGATGATGGATGCGCGCTTGCTGGTGGGCCCGGATACGGCGATGGCGGCGTTGGTCGATGCCATCGCGCCTGAACGTTCGTGGTCGCCGGTGCAGTATTTCGAGGGCAAGCGCGAAGAGTTGCGCGCACGCCATGCCCGATTCGACGACACCGCCGACAATCTCGAGCCCAACATCAAGGAAGGGCCGGGCGGTCTGCGCGACCTGCAGACACTGGGCTGGATGGCGATGCGCGTGCTTGGTGCACCGGGACTGGATGCCCTGGAGTCGCTGGGCCAGCTCGGACATGGCGAACGCGAGACGCTGGAGCATTGTGCGCAGGTATTGCAGCGATTGAGGTATGGCCTGCATCTGGTCGCCGGCAAGCGCGAGGAGCGCCTGCGCTTCGATCACCAGCGCGCGCTGGCGGCGCGGATCAACCGCGTCGAACAGGCCGACAACGCTGCTCTCGATACGATCGCAGTCGAGGCGATGATGCAGGAGTTCTATCGCAGCGCCGCGCGCGTGCAGCGGATCGGCGATCGCCTGTTGCAGCGGTTCGAGGAGCAGCTGGAAGGCGAGGCGGTCGCGCAACCGATCGACGACGAATTCGAATTGCAGCGCGGCTATCTGGTCGCGCGCGATCCGACGTGGCCTGCGAGTGATCCCGCGCGGGTCCTCGACCTGTTCGCCACCTGGGAGCGTGAGCCCGAGGTTCGTGGCCTGCATTCGCGCACCGCGCGCGCACTGGCCGAAGCCCTGTCGTCCGTTCCCGCCTTCACCGATGCGTCGCCGGCGTTGCGCGAACGCTTCATGCTGCTGCTGGCGGCGCCCGGCGCTGTTGCTACGTTGGAGCGGATGGCGCGCCTTGGTGTGCTGGCACGCTGGATTCCGGCATTCGCGCGGGTGACCGGGCGCATGCAGTTCGACCTGTTCCACACTTACACGGTCGACCAGCACACGCTGGCGCTGCTGCGCAATTTCGCCTTGTTCGCGAGTGGCGCCGATACCCAGCGCTTCGCTCGCGCGCATGAAGTGTGGCCGCTGTTGCGCAAGCCGGAACTGTTGCTGCTGGCCGGACTGTTCCACGACATCGCCAAGGGTCGTGGCGGCGATCATTCCGTGCTTGGCGCCGAGGATGCGCGCGAGTTCTGCATTGCCCACGATCTGTCGGATGCCGATACCGCGCTGGTGGCGTGGCTGGTGGAACAGCACCTGACGATGTCGGTCACCGCGCAGAAGCAGGACATCAGCGATGCCGAGGTGGTGCAGAAATTCGCGCGACTGGTCGGCGATCGCGAGCGCCTCGACCACCTTTACCTGCTGACCTGCGCCGATATCGCGGCGACGTCGCCCAAGTTGTGGAATGCCTGGAAGGATCGCCTGCTCGGCGATCTCTACGTGGCGACACGACTGGCGCTGCGTCGCGGTTCCGACAATCCGGTCGCCATCAATGCACGCATCGCCGAGGCGCAAAGCAATGTCGGCCTGCTGCTCGATGGCATGGGCCATGACGACGACGGCATGCGCTGGTTGCCGGAACGCAGCTTCCTCCACGCCCGCGCCGAACAACTGGCGTGGATGGCGGCGCGACTTTCGGGCATGCGTGGCGGAGAGACGCGGGTTGCTGCGCGTCATCCGGCAGCGGGTGACAGCTCTCTGGAATTGATGGTGCACACGCCGGACCGTCCCGGTTTGTTCGCGGCGATCGTCGCCACGCTGGATCGCCTTGGCCTCGATGTCCTGCATGCGCGCCTGCTCGATGCGCCGAAGGAGCAGGTGCTCGACACCTTCGTGCTGATGCCGCGCGACTCCCGTCGATCAATCGAGCCGGTCGAAATCGAGCGCAGACTATCTGACGTGCTGTCGCGACCGCTCGACCAGGTGAAGCCGGCGCGTCATTCGCGACCGAGCCATCTGCGCCATTTCCGCATCGCGCCGCAGGTCGGTTTTTCCGAGGAATACGGCCGCAGCGTGCTCGCGATCG
>JAFEBZ010000139.1 GCA_018242405.1 Pseudomonadota bacterium
ACTGAAAGCCGGCGGATTGCAGCCCGGCGGCACGATGGTGAACGGCAAGCGCGGCTGGACGCAGGCGGTACCGCTGCTGCGTGCGGAAATCGAAGGGTCGCCGCAGGTTTCGGTGAACGCCGAGGGCAAGCAGATCGCGCTGGCGCAGGGCGAACAGATCGCGATTCGCGCCGCGCTCGACGGCTCGAAGCACGTCGACATCCATGATGCGCCGCTGGTCTTCGTCGGATACGGCGTCAAGGCGCCGGAACGTCATTGGGACGACTTCAAGGGCGCCGACCTGCGCGGCAAGATCATGGTGGTGCTGGTCAACGATCCCGATTTCGAAAGCGGCCACGGCGATTTCGGCGGCAAGGCGATGACCTACTACGGCCGCTGGACCTACAAGTACGAGGAAGGCGCGCGCCAGGGCGCCGCCGGCGTGCTGGTGGTGCATGAAACCGCGCCGGCGTCCTATGGCTGGGCGACGGTCAGGAATTCCAATACCAACACCATGTTCGACGTGGTGCGCGACCATCCCAAGGACACCCATCCGCAACTGGAAGGCTGGATCCAGCGCGATGTCGCTGTCGATCTGTTCAAGCGCGCCGGCCTCGATTTCAATGCACTGAAGAAACAGGCACAGGCACGCGACTTCAAGCCGGTCGAACTCAAGGGCGAACGTTTCTCGGCAAAGTACGCGGTGGACTCGAAGGTCATCACTTCGCACAACGTGATCGCGATGGTGCCGGGCCGCACGCATCCCGACGAGATGGTGATGTACAGCGCGCACTGGGATCATCTCGGTATCGGTGCACCGGACGCCAAGGGCGATCGCATCTACAACGGCGCGGTCGACAATGCCAGCGGCACCGCCGGCGTGCTGGCGCTGGCACGCGCATTCGCCAAGGCGAAACCGGCGCCGCAGCGCTCGCTCGGCTTCCTGTTCGTGACCGCGGAAGAGAAGGGCCTGCTCGGTTCCGAGTACTACGCGAGCAAGCCGGTGTATCCGCTCGGCAAGACCGTCGGCGTGATCAACATCGACGGCATGAACATGCAAGGCCCCACCCGCGACTTCAGCATCTCCGGCAGCGCCAAGCTCGGTCTGCTCGATGACCTGGTCGCCACCGCGAAGCGCTGGAACATGACCTACAGCCCCGATTCGCATCCGGAAGCCGGGTTGTTCTTCCGCTCCGATCATTTCTCGTTCGCCAAGCGCGGCGTGCCCGCGGTGTCGTTCGAGGCCGGTGACGACATGATCGATGGCGGCGTTGCCGCAGGCCACAAATTGAGCGAGGACTACACGCGCGATCGCTACCACCAGCCCGCCGACCAGTGGGAAGCCTCGTGGCCGGTCACCGGCGCCGCGCGCGATCTGCAAGTGGCCTACGCACTCGGCTGGCAGCTGGCGAATTCGCGCGAGTGGCCGAACTGGTCGCAGGATTCCGAATTCCGCGCAGCGCGCGACAAGAGCAAGAAAGACCGCAAGTAATCGCACCACCAACAACCAAGGGGATGGGGACATGATTCAACGTTGCACGCGCCTGCTGCTTGCTTTCGCACTGGCATTGCTGGCCGCACCGGCCTTCGCCGACGAAAATTCCGGCAAGGCCGATCCGGTCGATCAACTGGCCTGGCAGGTCGGGCCGACCACGGCCAAGGTAGGGGAACAGGCCACGTTGCAGGTGCCGAAGGGCTATCGCTTCCTCGACAGCGCGAATTCGCACAAGCTGGAAGAGCTGATGCACAACCCGCCCAGCGAGGGCGAACTCTACACGCTGGCGCCGGATGACCTGCACTGGATCGCATTGCTCTCGTTCGACGCCATCGGTTACGTGAAGGATGACGAGAAGCTCGATGCCGATGCCCTGCTGAAGTCGGTGCAGGAAGGCACCGAAGCCAGCAACGAGGAACGCCGCAAGCGTGGCTGGGACGCGATCCACGCCACTGGCTGGAGCTTCAAGCCGCAATACGATCCGCAATCCCATCGGCTGGAATGGGCGATCCTTGGCGAGAACGAACGGACCAAGAGCCAGACGATCAACTACAACACGCGCCTGCTCGGTCGCCATGGCGTGATGAACGTGGTGGTGCTCGCCGATCCGGAAACCGTGACCGCCTCGATCAACGAGTTCAAGGGCCTGTTGCCGGGCTACGACTTCAATGACGGCGAGCGCTATGCGCAGTTCAAGGCGGGCGACCACGTCGCGGAAATCGGCCTGGCCGCGCTGATCACCGGTGGCGCCGCGGCGATCGCCGCAAAGAAAGGCCTGTTCGCGACCATCGGCATCGCGCTGGTGAAATTCTGGAAACTGCTGTTGATCGGCATCGCTGCTTGCGGCGCGGCGATCAAGCGCTTCTTCTCACGCAACAAGTCCTGATCGCGAATGTGGATCGCGGGCGAATGGCTGCTCGTCGCCGGAATCCTGCTGTTCTACCTGCAGGATTCCGCGCTGCTTCTCTATCACGATGAAGTCGCCATCGCCGAACGCTGGCGGAGCTGGAACGTCTCCGCCAGCGCCGGCGTCGAACTCGCAGGACGCCATCTCTTCCTGCCCAATCCGCTGCTGCCACAGCGCGCGCTGTTCCGGGCGACATGGACCGCTGTCGATGGCGGCAGCGACAACACACGCCTCGACGCTTTCCTGTCGCAGCTGATGCCGTTCCGCGTCGGTTGCGTCGCCGCCTGGGCAATCGTGCTGGTGGCGATCCCGGCCAGCGTGCTCACCCATCGCCCGGCGACGTGGTTACTGGCGGAATTGCTGGCGTCGTATCTCGTCACCGCGATCATGGGTGTCTGCGCATGGCGCCGACGCGACGCGCTCGGCCTCGACACAAAGGCGGCGTTGGGCCTGATCGCGGAAACGCTGTTGTGTCCGCCGTATTCGGTGAATTATCTCCGTCGCCTGTGCCGGCATCATGCCTTCGGCAGCGATCCCGTCGCGTTCGCGGCGAAGCATTGCCACCAACGCGATCGCGCAGCTCTTCGCCAGGAATTGCTCGCGCGCACCGACATCGATCTGTCCTTCGCCGATCCCGGCAGCGAATTGCATGCCAGCCTGCAGGCGCGCCGCGAACGCATCACCCGGAGCCTTCCCGCATGATCAAGCTTGTCGCCGTCGTTGTCGGCTGCTTCCTCTTCGGCTACTGGCTGGTCGCGGTACTGCTGCCGAACCTCAAGCGCGAATCGCCGCCGGCACTGCCCCCTCAGGCCAACCCCACGCCACGCCCGTGGTTCGAGATCCTCGGCGTGCCGTCCAATGCGCCACTGGCCGATATCCAGGCCGCCTACCAGCAGCTCCGCGGCCAATACACCGCCGAAGACATCGATCGCCTGCCGATCGGATTGCGCAGCGCATTCGACGAGAAACTGCAGGAACTGGATCGCGCCTACCACGACGCGCTTTATCATCGCGAATAACGCTGCCGCGGAGTCGACGATGAAATGCACGACATTGATCCTTCCCGCACTGCTTGCCGTGATGTCGTCCACTGGCGCCCTCGCCGCCGAGCCGGTCGCGCAGGTGCGCGTCACCTTCGATCGCCAGCACATCCTCGCCAGTGATGCGAAAGGCTACGCCGACGTGGCCATGCAACGCCGCATCACTATCGACGATCCCGCGCGCATCGCTTCGATCTCGAAACTGGTGACCACGCTCGGGGTGATGCGCCTGGTCGAACAGGGGAAATTGAACCTCGACGAAGACGTGTCGAAGCGGCTCGGCTGGTCGCTGCGCAATCCGGCGTTTCCCGACACCCCGATCACCCTGCGCATGCTGCTGTCGCATACCTCCAGCCTGACCGACAACGCCGGCTACTGGGATGTCGCGCTGAACGAGGACATTCGCGATCTCGCCAGCAACCCGAAAGCCTGGGACAACGCCCACGCACCCGGGACATGGTTCCGCTACACCAACCTCAACTTCCCGATGGTCGCCAGCGTGATGGAACGCGCCAGCGGAGAACGCTTCGATCGCCTGATGCAACGCCTGGTGCTGCAGCCGCTGGGCCTGCACGCCTGTTTCAACTGGTCGGGCTGCGATGCCGCGACGATTACGCGCGCCGTCGTGCTCTACGACAGCAACGGCAAGCCCGAGAAGGACGATCTGCACGGCAAGGTCCCGGACTGCCCGGTGATTGCCGCACGCGACGGCAGTTGCGACCTGACGACCTGGGTGGCGGGACGCAACGGAACATTGTTCTCGCCGCAGGGCGGCCTGCGCATTTCGGTGATGGATCTGGCCAGGATCGGGCAATTGCTGTTGAACGATGGCCGCGTCGGCAAGACGCACTTCCTCACCGCCAAATCGGTACGGACGATGCTGGCTTCGCACTGGCGTTACGACGGCCATGACGGCGACATCGGCGAGATGGATGAACCGCAGCGTGGCAGTTTCTTCTGCAGCTACGGATATGCGTCGCAACAACTGGCGCAGGGCAATGGCAAATCCTGCCGCGATAACCTGTTCGGCGATGGCCGCTTGCATGTCGGTCACTCCGGCAATGCCTACGGTCTGCTCTCGGGCGTGTGGATCGACCCGCAGGCCGGCACCGGCGTCGCCTATTTCGCCACCGGCGTCGAGAATGCCGCGAGCGGCACGCACTCCGCCTTCAGTGCAGTCGAGGAGTCGCTGGCGACCGGGCACTGACCCGATCGCCGCCACGCCATCGTCAAGCCGCTTTCGAAAGCAGTCCCGGATCGCGCGCCAGCTTCGGGGCGACCATCGGGATGGTCAGCATCGTGCTTGCGACCGCCATCAGCAACAGCGCTGTGAACGTCTCGTTGGTGATGAGCTGCTTGTCGAGCAGGACGTTGACGAAGATGATCATGATCAGCGCCTTGGTCTGCAACAACCAGCCGATGATCGACGTCTCGTTGCGCGCCCAGCCGAGGATTTTCCCGGCAATGCGGATGCCCAGCAGCTTGCCGCCGATCGATGCGACCAACAGTACCCCAGCCGTAACGAACACCGCAGTGCCGCCGACATCCCATTTGGTGCGCAGACCGGTGGACAGAAAGAATACCGGCATGAAGGCGAGCAGTACGTAGCGACGAAACTGATCCATGCTTTCCTGATCGAACCATTCACCATCCATCACCGCACCGGCGAGGAAAGCGCCGACCATGAAATGCAAGCCCGACCAGTCTGCGCCCCAGGCGACCGCAATCAACCAGATGAGCGCAACGTACCAGCGATCCCTTTCCTGCAACGCACGCATCAGCTTTCGGAACAACACCGTCACCAGGGCGAAGGCAATGAGGAATCCCACCTGTTTCCCTACCCGTGTCCAATCCATCAGGATCACGGCGAGCACGCCCCAGATCGCGATGTCGTCGAGGCTGGCATAGCGCAACAGGCGTTGGCCAAGCGGTGCGCGCAGGATCTCGAGTTTCTCCATCAACAGGATCAGGATCGGCAACGCCGTCACCGCGCAGGCCATGCCGATACCGAACACGAACTGCCAGGGCTGCGCTTTCGGACCGACCCAGCCGGGAAATGCCAGCATTCCGAATGCGGCGACGCCACCGAGGACCAGCGGCGTTCCCAATGCAAAACCGGCAGAGGTCAGGGATTCGCCGCGATGCGTCCAGACGCGTTTCAGGTCGAGTTCGACGCCGGCGATGCAGACGAACAACATCACGGCCCACCACGCGATGCCGTTGAGCGGTGCGATCACCGCCGGACTGAACACATAACCGTAATAATCGGGAAACAGTTTGCCGAGGATGCCGGGCCCCAGCAGGATGCCGGCAATGATCTGCACAACGACGAGAGGCGCGAAGTAATCGGTGCGGCCCACGCGCCAGATCAGATAAGGAACCGTCAGGATGATCCCCATCGCGACCAGGAATATCTCGGTGGTGTTGGTCACTGGATGCATGTCGGCCTTCCCGTTCTCGTGCGACCAGCGATCATAAGCGGGATTGGAAGACGGCAGCCACCGCGACGATTACCACTCGCATCTGAGAGAATCAGGCCATGAGCTCCCCACCGACTTCAGCCGCCACGACGGCCGCCTCCGGCGGCATCACCTTCCATCATCCCCTCGCCTTCTGGGCAGGCTGCGCGGCGATCATCGCCGGCGTGCTGATGCACATGCCGATGTTCATGATGGGCGAGTACACCCATTGGCAGATGGTCGGCATGCCGATGGACACGATGATGCTCACCGGCATGGCGCTGATTCCGCTCGGCGTGCTGCTGTCCGGGTACGGCCTGATGCCGCGCCTCGCCCAGATGCGCGAAACCCTGCACGGCGGCAAGGGCCATCTGCATTTCCATCTTGCCGACAACGTGGCGCTCAATCGCGCGCACTGGACATTGGTGATCGTGCTGGTAGTGGCGCTGGCGATCGACGTGATGAAGCCGGCCACGCTCGGCTTCGTGATGCCGGGCATGAGCGCCGAATACCAGATCAGCAAACCGCAGGCGAGTACCCTGGCCCTGGTCGCGCTGATCGGCACCACCGTGGGTTCGATCATCTGGGGCTGGCTGGCCGACGTGTTCGGTCGCCGCGCCGGCATCCTGCTGTCGGCATTGATGTTCATCGGCACCGCGATCTGCGGCGCGATGCCGTTGTTCGGCTGGAATCTGGTGATGTGTTTCCTGATGGGCGCATCGGCCGGCGGCCTGCTGCCGATCGCGTTCACGCTGATGGCGGAAACCGTGCCGGCCGCGCATCGCGGCTGGTTGCTGGTCGCGCTCGGCGGCATCGGCACGTCGGCGGGCTATCTGCTGGCATCGGGTGCCGCCGCGATCCTCGAACCGATGTTCAGCTGGCGCGTGCTGTGGTTGCTCAACCTGCCGACCGGCATCGTCATCCTGCTGCTCAACCACTGGATTCCGGAGTCGCCGCGCTTCCTCTCCAACGCCGGACTTGAGGACCAGGCACGCGCGGTATTGCGTCGGTTCGCCGGCCCCGCCGCGGCGGCGATTGAAGTCGACGATGCAAGACATCCCGGCGCGCCCGAACTCGACCAGCCACCACCGAAATCGACATGGCGACACTTGTTGCGCGGGCGCCATGCGCAAATCAGTTGGGGCCTGATCGTCTGCGGCATCGCCTGGGGCCTCGCCAATTTCGGCTTCCTGCTATGGCTGCCGGTCAACCTCACCAAACTCGGCGTCGATCCGAAAGCGGCGAGTGCATTGCTGGCGAAATCCGCGGTCTACGCCCTGCCCGGCATCGCCGTGGTGGTGTGGCTCTATCACCGCTGGAGCAGTTTCCGTTCACTGGTGTTGTTCATCGCGCTGGCCACGCTGTCGCTGCTGGCATTCGCCGCGATCGGCACATTCCAGATCCGTTCGCCCGGGCTCACCATCGCCGCGGTCGCAGCATTGCTGGTCAGCATCAGCGGCGTGATCGCGATGCTGATTCCCTACGCTACCGAAATCTATCCGGTGCACCTGCGCGGCACCGGCTCGGGCGCGATCGCCGCCAGCACCAAGGCCGGTGGCGTCCTTGGCGCCGGCCTCGGTGTGTTCGGCCTGTTCGAACACATCGCGATGTCCGCGCTCGCCATCGCGCTGGTCATGGCGACTTCGGGCGTGATGCTGCTGCGCCATGGCATCGAAACCCGCGGCTCCTCGCTGGAAGACATCCAGGATCAGCTGGCCGAAACCAACTGATCGCCGCGCACCGCATCACGGACCGTCGGGAATTTCCGCTTCGACGAGTTGCGTGAGCAACTGCAGCGATTCCTGCCAGCCGAGATGGCACATCTCGGTCGGGATCATTGCCGGGATGCCGCTCTGCTCGATCGACACATCGGTGCCGCACATCACCGACTTCAGCACGATGGTGGTGCGCATCTCGCCGGGCAGGTTGGGATCGTCGAAGGCATCGGTGTAGACGATCTTCTCGCCCGGTACCAGCTCCTGGTATTGGCCACCGAAGTGATGGCTGTTGCCTGTCGAGAAATTGGTGAAGCTCATCTTGTAGCGGCCACCGACGCGAGCATCCATTTCATGGACCTTGCCGGTGAAGCCGTGCGGCGGCAGCCATTTCGCCATCGCGTCGGGATCGAGGAAAGCCTTGTAGATGCGGGCGGCAGGTGCGCGCAGGACTCGATGGAAGGTGACGGTTCCGGTAGTCATGTCTTGTTCTCCTGTTTCATGCAAGGGGTGCTCAGACAAGGGATGCCCGGGCAAGGAATGATCAGCCGCGGACTGCCGCTTCGATCGCGGCGACGTCGATTTTCTGCATCTTCATCATGGCGTCGAACGCACGCGCGGCCACGGCCCGATCGGGACTCGTGAACGCATTCGTCAACGCGATCGGGGTGATCTGCCACGAGATTCCCCATTTGTCCTGGCACCAGCCGCAATCGCTTGCGTGGCCGCCGTTGCCGACGATCGCATTCCAGTAGCGATCCGTTTCCTCCTGGTCGACGGTGGCGACCTGGAAGGAAAACGCCCAGTTGTGCTTGACTCCCGGCCCGCCGTTGAGTCCGATGCAGGGAATGCCCATCACGATGAATTCCACGGTGAGCACATCCCCCTGCTTGCCCGCCGGGAAGTCGCCCGGCGCGCGATGCACCGCACCGACCGACGAATCCGGGAACGTCGCGGCATAGAACTTCGCCGCTTCTTCCGCATCGCCGTCATACCAGAGGCAGATCGTGTTTTTCGCGAGTGTCGACATGTCTTCTCTCCGAAGTCAGGCGTTGACGCCGATCATCCAGCCGATGCCGAACTTGTCGGTCACCATGCCGAACAACGGCGCCCAGAAGGTCGGGCCCAGCGGCATCTGCACCGATCCCCCGGCAGACAGGGCATCGAAGGCGCGGCGCACGTCGGCTTCGCTGTCCAGCGCCAGCGAGACGCGGAATCCGGTGTGGTTGGCCGGCTTGTCGCTGTCGCCATCGGAAATCATCAATTGCGCATCACCGACTTTCAGGGTGGCGTGCATCACCTTGGCATCCCAGCCGGTCGGCAGCGGCATCTGCGCCGGCGCTGGGCTTTCACCGAAGGTCATGCGGATCGCCACTTCGGCGGCGAGGGCCTTCTGGTAGAAGTCGATCATTTCGTCGGCACGACCATTGGCGAACAGATAGGGTTCGAGCTTCGTCATTGCGGTGTTCTCCTGGGTTTCGGGGTTGGACGTGATCCGGTCGAAGCCGGCAACAGCAATTCGATGTAGCGGTGGAGATGGGCGACGGCATCGGCGGCAACGTCGAGTCCGTCCTGCGCCTTGGCGAGCACGAATGCGCCCTGCAAGGCCACTTGCGTGTACAGCGCAACACTCTCCGGCGACCATGTCGCCTTTGGCGCGTATTTCTTCTTCGCTTCGGCAATATCACGCACCAATGTGTCAGCATGACCTTCGATGCCGGCGCGACATGCCGCGCGCAAGGCGGGATGGCTCTCGTAGGTTTCCTGCACCAGCGTCCCGAGCAGGCAGGTGAACTGGGCGAGTTCGCCGCGCAGCAACTGGCCACGCAGATCGATGTAGGCGAGCACGCGATCGCGCGGATCGGGCAGCGCGTGGTACGACGACTGCGCGAACAACTGGCCGGTATACGTGTTCCAGTACTCGACCGCCGCGAGGGCCAACGCTTCCTTGCTGGCGAAATGATGGAAGAACGCACCCTTGCTCACGCCGGCGGCGCGGCACAGGTCATCGACCGTGGTCGCGGCGTAACCGCGGGTACGGAATTCGCTCAATGCAGCATCGAGCAGGCGCTGGCGGGAAGAAACCGTGGTGGCTGTCGTGGACATGTTGTTCAATTCTTCGATTGCGGAGCAGTGTTGATCGCCAGTTGAGCGGCGAATGCACGCTGGTAGGCGGGTCGCGCTTCACCACGCGCGACGTAAGCGGCGAGGCTGGGGAATTCGTCGAGGATTCCCGACGGCCGCAGCCTGAGCAGCACCGACACCATCATCAAGTCACCGGCACTGAAGTCGCCATCCAGCCATTCGGAATCACCGAGACGCGTGGCAAGTTGCGTCAGTCGGGCGCGGATGCGCTCCACGACCACCGGCAGGCGTTCGGCTGCCCACGGCTGGTCGCGCTCGATGACCCTCGCGTTCGAGAGATCGAGAATCGGCGGTTCGATCGTGTTGAGCGCGGCGAACATCCAGGTGATCGCGCGTGCGCGGGCATTGGCATCGGTTGGAAACAGGCCGGGATGGCGCTCGGCGAGATGGAAGACGATTGATCCGGTTTCGAACAAGGCGAGATCGCCTTCCTCATAGGTTGGAATCTGACCGAAAGGATGCAGCGCGAGATGCGCCGGCGCCTTCATCGCCTGGAACGACACCAGGCGCACGTCGTAGGGCTGACCGGTTTCTTCCAGCGCCCAACGCACGCGGGTGTCGCGCGCCAGTCCCTTGCCGCCGTCGGGTGAGCGCTCGAACGCAGTGATCACGATGCCCATCGCACTGACTCCTTTGCCGATGGAACGGACAATACCGACCAGTTGGTATGTTGTCAACCCCCTCATTCATCGCGCCATTTCCCGTTTCGTCGCAATCCCTCTGGCGCTCGCACCGCCCGTCGCTATGCTCGATCGCAATCCAACGATTCCCCATCGCGAGCCGCGCATGTTCAAGTCCCTGCTCAAGCAACTGTTCTTCGTCCTGCGCATCGCCATCGCCTGGGGCGCCATCATCTTCCTCGTGGTCGCGGTCTACACGACCATTCCCGGCATCGGCGAGTTCGCACCACCGGCGGCGATCTTCGCTCTGGGCACGATGGCGCTGGTGATCGCCGGCGCGTTCTCGCATCTGCATCGCGTGCGCCTGATCGCCGGCCGCATCGATGGCGACACCTTGAGCAACCGCCAGCGTCGACTGGTGGAGATCCCGCTGGAAGCCGGCGAAGCGTTCGATCTGCTCGACGCGGCGATCCGCGAACTGCCCGGCATCCAGCAGGTGCAAAGCACGCGCGACAGCCTGCAGGTGAAAGCCAAGGTCGCTCGCCCGCATGCCTGGGGCGAGCATCCGCTGCGGCGCTGGAATCCGTTGCGCTGGTTCGGCCTGCCACGCAACCAGCTGCTGGCGACGGTGACACCAGGCGAGGACAGCGGTCGCGTCACCCTGGTCTGCGAACCGGAAAATCCGGCGTGGAGCGACATGTTCCTGGTCGATGACGGCACCAACTACGAGAACGCCGAAGCGATCGTGCGTGCGATCACCCGCCGCATCGGCGAGCGCCGTCGCAACGAACGCGCCGATGTCGCCCAGACCTCCGCGCAGAAGGAACTCACCGAAGCGAAGCTGCAATTGTTGAACGCGCAAGTGGAACCGCACTTCCTCTACAACACGCTGGCCAGC
>JAFEBZ010000013.1 GCA_018242405.1 Pseudomonadota bacterium
GGTGATCGCGCCCAGCGTGAGCCCGAGGTGCTGGTGGCCGAAGGCATAGAAGAGCCTGTCGTGACGCGGATGGCGGCCGATCGCCGGCAGGTAGTCGGGCAGGGTCGGGCGTGCGCCGAACCACGGCACGGGTTCGCCGCGGACCGGCAGGCCGAGTTCCTGGACGTGCACGCGCAGGCGCTGCCATTTGCGTGGATCGGGCGGTGTCGCGATGTCGGCATATTCGACGAAGCCGGCGGCGCGCAATCCGCTGGAGAAACGGCTGACGATCATCGATCGCTGCTCGAACACCACCGGCGGCAGGTCGGGCCAGTCGTGTTCCGCCCATTGCAGGTGGTAGCCGCGTTCGGCGATCAATGGCGCATGCACGCCTAGTCCGGCCATCAATGCGCGCGAATGCACGCCTGCGCAGACCAGCAGTGCGTCGGCATCGATGCGTTCGCCATCGCGCGTCGACGCAGTGCAGCGCGTGCGGTCGCCATGGACGGATTCGACTTCGACGCGGCGGAACGTTCCGCCGTTTTCACCAAAGCGCGTCGCGAGCGCATCGAGCAGCAATCCGGGGTCGGCGACTTGTGCGGTTCCCGCGAAAGCGATGGCCCCGGCGACCGGTGCGGTCAATCGCGCCTGCAATCGCTGGCGTTGCGCGGCATCCAGTTCCGAAAAAGTCGCCGTTCCGGTATCGGCCGCATTCCACGCCTCGAGACCGGCGCGCGTGGCGGCTTGCGATTCCCAGCACACCCAGTGTCCATCTTCGCGCAGCAGTCGCGGTGCCGGCAGCGTGTCCGCGAGGCGTCGCCACGCCGGCAACGCGTCGGCCAGCAAGGCGCGCAATGCATCGCGACCGCCGACAAAGTGCGCGGGGGTGCAGGCGCGCAGGTAGCGCGCGATCCACCCGGTGTGTCGCCATGGCTGGCGGAAATCGAGCGGGCCGCCGAAGACGCGATGACGCCGCAGGGCGGAGCGCAATGTTGCCGGCGATGCCAGCGGTTCGACCTGTTCGGTGGCGATGTGTCCGGCATTGCCCCACGAGGGCGGCGCCATGCCCGTGCGCGCGTCGAGGATCGTGACCCGGCAGCCACGCTGCTGCAGCGCCAGCGCCGAGGCGAGACCGATGACACCGCCACCGATGACGAGGACCGAAGCGGGCGTGGAAGCCATGGTTGCGCGGAAACCGTGGGGGAAGCCTGCATGCTAGATGCGGCGCGACATGCTGGCTATGCCGCAATCCGCATCAATGATACGGATCATCGGGCAATCCGCCGGTAATCGCGCGGCGTCATCCCGACCGAGGCCTTGAACTGGCGGGCGAACGCGCTCTGGTCGCTGAAACCGCAGGCCTGGCCGATCGCGGCGATGCTGTCGTCGCCACGCAACAGGTCGAGCGCGGCGTTGATGCGCAAACGCGTCAACCATTGCTGCGGCGTCAGGTGGAACACGCGATGGAATTGTCGTTCGAGTTGCGACAGCGACAGTCCGGCCAGCTGCGCCAGCGACTGCATCCGCACGATGTCGTGGTAGTGCGTTTCCATGTGGTCGAGCACGCGGCGCAGGCGCGCATAGCCGGGATGGCGGCCATCGGGCTGGGCAAGATCGCGGGAAATGCCGATCAGGCCGCTGATGCGCGCGCCGTCGCGCATCGGCGTCTTGTGGGTGAGGCACCAGCCCGGCGCGCGATTGGGGAAGACGTGGATTTCCAGCTGGCTGGCGATCGCATTGCCATCGAGGACGCGGCGATCCTGCGTCGCATAGGCCTCGCCCAGGCGTGGCGGGAACAATTCCGTGGGGCCGCGCCCGATCACGTCTTCGCGGCACGACAACCCGAGGCGCCGCACCAGGGTCAGGTTGGCATGGGTGTAGCGACCGGTGTCGTCCTTGATGAAGAACACCACGTCGGGCAGTGCATCCATCAATTGCTGCAGCGCGTCGGCATCGATCCGGACAGGGGCGGAGGCGGCGGTCATGATCCGGCGATTATGCCGATATCGGCATGGGCCTGGCCGGAACTCGGCTAGACGCAAGGGTGCGTGCGGGACGATCCTGTCGCCATGCAAGCGATCGATTACATCGACTCCCATACCGGCGGCGAACCGACCCGCGTCGTGCTGTCCATGTTGCCCGGCATGGAGCAGGGCACGCTGGCCGAACGGCGCCTCGCGCTGGTGCGCGACCACGACCGCTGGCGCAGCATGATCGCCTGCGAGCCGCGCGGTTCCGACGCGATGGTGGGCGCGTTGCTGTTGCCGCCGGAACAACCCGGTTCGGTGGCCTCGGTGATCTATTTCAACAATGTCGGCGTGCTCGGCATGTGTGGCCACGGCACGATCGGCATCGTCCGCACGCTGGCCCATCTCGGCAGGATCGCGCCCGGTCGCCACGCCATCGATACGCCGGTTGGCACGGTGGTCGCCGAACTGCACGACGACGGCAGGGTCAGCATCGACAATGTCGAAAGCCATCGCCACGCATCGGGCGTCGAAATCGACGTGCCCGGCTACGGCCGCGTGCGCGGCGACGTGGCCTGGGGCGGCAACTGGTTCTTCATCAGCAAGGACATGCCGGGAAAAGACGGTCCGCTGCCGCTGGACTACGCGCACTGGCGCGAGTTGACCGACTACACCGCGGCGATCCGCGCCGCGCTGGAAGCAGCCGGCATCCGCGCCACGAATGATGAAAAGATCGACCATGTCGAGCTCAACGGCGCGCCGGCCGACCCTGCCAACCATGCGCGCAATTTCGTGCTGTGCCCCGGCCTTGCCTACGACCGCTCGCCCTGCGGCACCGGCCTGTCGGCCAAGCTCGCCTGCCTTGCCGCCGACGGCGCGCTGGCCGAAGGCGAGGCGTTCCGCATGGAAAGCGTGATCGGCAGCGTGTTCGAGGGCCGCTACGCGCGCGTGGCTGCCGATCGCGTCCGCCCGCGCATCACCGGCCGCGCGCATTTGTCCGGCGAAGGCCGCCTGCTGGTCGAAGGCGACGACCCCTTCGCCTGGGGCGTGGTCGCGCGCTGACCTCTCCCGCAACCCACTTTCTCCCGCCTGGCCTCACCGTTTCAAGCAAAGGATTTCGCATGTCCACCTCGATCTTCAGCGGCATCGTTCCCGCACTCATGACCCCCTGCAAGGCCGACCGCACGCCGGATTTCGACGCGCTGGTGCGCAAGGCGAAGGAACTGCTGGCTCACGGCATGTCCGCCGTGGTCTATTGCGGCTCGATGGGCGACTGGCCCCTGCTGACCGATGCCGAGCGCATGGAGGGCGTGCGCCGCCTGGTCGAGGCCGGCATCCCCGTCATCGTCGGCACCGGCGCGGTCAACACCCGCACCGCCGTGGCCTTCGCCAGGCATGCGCAGGACGTCGGCGCCAAGGGCCTGATGGTGATTCCGCGCATCCTGTCGCGCGGCTCGGTGATCTCGGCACAGCGCGCCCACTTCGACGCCATCTTGTCGGCCGCGCCCAAGCTCGAAGCGGTCATCTACAACAGCCCGTACTACGGTTTCGCGACCCGCGCCGACCTGTTCTTCCAACTGCGCGAGAAGCACAAGAACCTGGTGGGCTTCAAGGAATTCGGCGGCAAGGACGACATGAGCTACGCCGCCGAGACCATCACCAGCCGCAGCGATGACAACGTCATGCTGTCGATCGGTGTCGATACCGGCGCCGTGCACGGCTTCATCAACTGCGGCGCAACCGGCGCCATCACCGGCATCGGCAATATCTGGCCCAAGGAAGTGCTGCACATGTGCAACCTGGCCCGCGCCGCCGCCAAGGGTGACGTCGAAGCACGCCAGCGCGCTTATGAGCTCGAAGACGCGATGAAGGTCTGCGCGATCTTCGACGAGAAGCCCGATCTGGTCCTGTACTTCAAGTACATGATGGTGCTGGCCGGCAACCACGAATACGCGTTGCACTTCAATGAAACCGACGAGCTGAGCGCCAGCCAGAAGGGCTTCGTCGAGTCGCAGTTCAAGCTGTTCACCACTTGGTACGCCGAGTGGAGCAAGTTGCCCGGCGCCGTGCAAAAGTACAAGGCCTGACTCTGACGACACCATGACCACACAACCCATCCTGCTCGCCGGAGAGTGGCAGCCCGGCACGCCTGCCGGGGAGTTCCGCGCCGTGAACCCCGCTACTGGCGAAGCGATCGGCCCGGCGTTCCCGCGTTCCGGCATGGACGACATCGAGCGCGCGGTGCTGGCTGCATCGGGCATCGCCGACGAACTCGCCGCGACTTCGCCGGACGTGATCGCCGATTTCCTCGACCGCTACGCCGCCGGCATCGAAGCGGCGAAGGACGCGCTGGCCGAGGCCGCGCACGCGGAAACCGCGCTGCCGAAAACCCCGCGCCTGGCCGATGTCGAGTTGCCGCGCACCACCGGGCAGTTGCGGCAGGCGGCGGATGCGGTGCGCGGCTACGCGTGGACGCATCCGGTGATCGACACCAAGGCTGGATTGCGTGCGCACTTCGCGCCATTGCACAAGCCGGTGCTGGTGTTCGGGCCGAACAATTTCCCGTTCGCGTTCAATGCCGTCGCCGGCAGCGATTTCGCTTCGGCGATCGCCGCGCGCAATCCGGTCATCGCCAAGGCGCATCCGTCGCATCCGCGCACCAGCCAGTTGCTGGCGCAACTCGCGCACAGCGCCGCGCTGGACGCAGGCCTGCCCGCCGCGACCGTGCAATTGTTGTACGACTTCGACAGCGCGCTCGGCCTGAAGCTTGCCGGCGATGCGCGCATCGGCGCGATCGGGTTCACCGGCAGCCGCAGCGGCGGCCTTGCGCTGAAGGCGGCGGCGGATGCGGCCGGCATCCCGATCCATGCGGAGATGTCCAGCGTGAACCCGGTGTTCGTGCTGCCCGGCGCGCTGCGCGAACGCGGCGATGCACTGGCGCAGGACTATTTCGCCTCCAGCACGATGGGCAGCGGCCAGTTCTGCACCAATCCCGGCATCGTGATGGCGCCGGTGGGTGCGGACGGCGATGCCTTCGTCACCAATGCCGCGGCGAAGTTCGACGCCGCGCAACCGCTGGTACTGTTCTCGCAGGGCGTACAGCAGCACCTGGCGAACGGCGTGAACGCGCTGCGCGCCGCCGGCGCGAACGTGGTCGCCGGCAAGGCCGATGCCGCCGGCCCCGGTTCGCGTTACGCGCCGACCTTGTTGTCGGTGGACGCAAAGCAGTTCATCGCCAATGCGCAAGCCTTGCAGGAGGAATGCTTCGGCCCGGTCTCGCTGCTGGTGCGTTATGCCGATGCGGATGAAGCCGTCGCCATCGCCCGTGCGTTCGGCGGCAACCTCACCGGCGCGCTGTTCACCGCCACAGGCGGCAGCGACGATGCCGATGCCGCGCGCATCGCCACCGCGCTGCGTCCGCGCGTCGGTCGCCTGATCGAAAACAAATGGCCGACCGGCGTCGCGGTGAGCGCAGCCATGCAGCACGGCGGACCGTATCCCAGCACCAGCCATCCTGGCTTCACCTCAGTGGGCATGCCGGCGTCGATCCACCGCTACGCGATGCTGCAGAGCTACGACAACGTGCGCGACGATCGCCTGCCGCCGGAGTTGCGCAACGCCAATCCCGGCGGCGTGCAGCGCCTGATCGACGGCGAATGGACCGCGCGCGACCTCTGATCAATCGCGCGGGGTGATCCAGTATCTGCGTTCGCGCATCCCGTTCCGCGGATCGTTGCATTCGTCGGCGAAAACACCACCGTTCTTCTCGATCACCCGGATCGATGCGAGATTGCCGGAATTGCAGGTCACGAGGACGCGCGGAATGCCCAGTTGCGTCTGTGCGTGCAGGATCGCGAGGCGGAGGATTTCCGTGGCATGGCCGTGACCGCGGAATTCCGGCAGCACCGCATAGCCGATGTGGCCCATCATCGGGCCCAGCGGATAGTCGAGGCCGTGGCGGATCGATGCGCGTCCGACGATGCGGCCGTCGACGAAGGCGAACAGGAAGGTCGATGCCACCTCTCGGCCCGGCGCGGGGTCGATGCCCAGCGCCTGTTGTCGCAGCACGTCCAGATAGTCCGCCAGCGACATGTCCGCGCGATGGAAATGCAGGAAGGTCGGATTGTCGGCCGGCACGGCAGCGACCGCGCGTCGGAATTCGGCCTCCTCATGCAACGCGGGCAGTCGCAGCTCCATGGGTGGATGTTAGGGCATGATGTCGCCGACACATCCAGCGGATTCGCCAAGCCATGCCCATGACATTGATCGTCGTCGCTATCACCGCCGTGGTGTCTTACCTGGCGTGGCAGAAACCAGCGCTGATGTCGCGCCTCATCCTGTGGCCACCGGCGGTCAACCGCAGCAAGCAATATGACCGCCTGGTGACCTATGGCTTCATCCACGCCGATGGCATGCACCTGTTCTTCAACATGTTCACGCTGTATTTCTTCGGGCGCGTGGTGGAACAGTTGTTCGGCACGCTCGGCTTCGTCGCGTTCTACCTCGCGGCGCTGGTGGTGTCGATCCTGCCGAGCTATCTCTCGCATCGCGATGACGCCAACTACCGCAGCCTCGGCGCATCGGGTGCGGTGTCGGCCTGCCTGTTCGCCTTCATCGTGGTCGCGCCGTGGGACAAGATCTATCTCTATGGCGCGCTGGGAATCCCGGCGATCATCTATGCGGTGTTGTACGTCGCCTATTCGATCTGGATGGATCGGCGCGGGCGCGACAAC
>JAFEBZ010000140.1 GCA_018242405.1 Pseudomonadota bacterium
GCGTTGTCGTGCACTTCCATCGTCTTGATCACGCCTTCCGGGTTGATGATGAAGGTGCCGCGCAGGGCCAGGCCTTCCTCCGGGATCAGCACGTCGAACGCCTTCGACAGCGCGTGGGTCGGATCGCCGACCAGCGCGAACTTGGCCTTGCCCACGGCCTGCGAGGTTTCGTGCCACACCTTGTGCGAGAAGTGCGTGTCGGTGGTGACGACGTAGACTTCGGCGCCGGCCTTCTGGAACTCGGCGTAATGCTCGGCGGCGTCTTCGATTTCGGTCGGGCAATTGAAGGTGAAGGCGGCCGGCATGAAGATGATCACGGACCACTTGCCCTTCAGGTCTGCGTCGCTGACGGTGATGAACTTGCCATCCTTGAAAGCCTGGGCCTTGAACGGCTGGACCTGGGTGTTGATGAGGGACATTGCGTGCTCCTTGGGGTTGGTTGGGGGCTTACTGAAAGAGGAGAACCGACGACTGCGTCGATCCGGTGACGATCAAGATAGACGCCGTCGATAGTTAAATCAAATCGATTATTGTGATTCGATTGATAGATTTTGACTATCGATTCGCCGGATATGCGCCGGATCGAGCCGCAGCAGGCGACGGGCTTCGGCCTCGTCTTCCGGGGAGAGCGCGGTCAGGGCGGCGAATTCCCCGGCGACATGGCTGGCCAGCGGCAGGCCGTCGCGGACCAGCAGGCGGGCGCCGGCGATGCGCGGCAGGCGCGAGCCGGGCAGCAGGGTGCCGACGAGGTTGAGCGGGTCGAAGGCAGAGATCGGCAGCATCACGCCGTCGGGCACCTTCTTGCGGATCGCACGCAAGGCGGCCACGGCTTCGGGCAGGGCGAACTGTTCGCCGACCAGACCGGCCACGAAGCGACCGCCACGCAATTCGCCACGCGCTTCCAGCCGGCGATAGACGCGCACCAGTTCGCGCCACGGCGGCAGCCACGCCGCTTCGCGTTCGAGGATGCGCCAGCACACCACGCCGTAGCGGCGCAGCAGCACGCGCGCGATCTGTTCGATGTCGTCCGATCTGGAATCAGCATCTTCGGCATCACGCTTGCGTGGCGCGCGTGCCAGCGTCCAGCGTCCGGCATCGCGAATGCCGCTGACCAGTCCGCGGCGCACGCGGCGTGTGCTCGCCTTTGGCCGTTTGCCTTGCGGTAGCAGGAGTGCACGCAGGCCGGAAAAGCTGTCGCAGCTGACCATGCCGCGCGCGACCAGCTCGGCCAGCGCATCTTCCAGTTCGGTCTGCAGCAAGCGGGATTCGTCGAGCAGTTCATCGAAGAACGAGGCGCCGTGCGTGCGCAGCGCATCCGCGACTTTCTGCGCGCGTGAGGACAGCGGTGCATCGTCGCGCGTCGCATCGACCTGACGCGACCACAGCGGCAGCGTGCGTCGTGGCACCAGCACGATCGGCGTGGCGCGGACCGGCGAATTCGCTTTCGCTCCGCCTTCCGCGCTCGGTGCGCGCAAGCGTGCCCAGGCGATGCGTCCGGCCTGGCAGAGTTCGTCGAGCCAGTGAATGGAGTAATCACTCACGCGCGCTGGCAGCAATTCGCCTTCCCAGCTTGCGGCTGCTGCTTCGTAGCCTTCCAGTTGCGCCAGCACGCCGGCCAGCGCTTCCGGGCCGCGCAGTCGTGACGATGGCGCAACGTGCTGCCATTCGCACAGGAAGCGCAGGAAATCGCGCACGGGAACCGGTTCGATTTCACGGCGCAGTCGTCCCAGCGTGAGGCGATGGATGCGGGCGAGCAGGTTGCGTTCGCACCACTGCTCGCCATCGATGTCGGGATCGAAACGACCGCGCATGGCGTAGCCGTCACGTTCCAGCATCGCCAGGCCGATATCGATGTCGCCGGGATCGACCGAGAGCGTTGTTGCGAGGGAATCGACGGTGATCGGACCGTTGCCGGTCAGGCGCATCCGCAGCAGTTCGCGCACGGCGTCCTCGCGCGTCCATGCGAGATCGGCGTAACCGGGTGCGGCGGCGATGCGTGGTTGCAATGCGGCTTCGGGATGGATGGCCTGCAGCATGGTCAGGCGTTCGGCGGCGCACCAGAGCGAGTCGTTGTGAGGCCGGACATCCACCAGCAATGTCGCGCGCTGCTGCTTCGCCAGTCTGCGCAACGTGTCCGACCAATCGCTGGCTTCGGCCTCCGATGCGGTGATCGCGCCGAGGCTCATCAGTGCATCGTGGACCTCGTCGTCGCTGCGCGCCTGTGGCCAGGCGTGCTCGCGCACCTGTTCTATCGCGGCGATGTCCAGGCGTCCAAGATCGGAGGCCTGCTGCGGATCGCTGTAGCGGCGCGTCTGCACGGCCTGGGTGCGGCGTTCTTCCAGCGGCGCATCGTCGAGGAAAGCGTAGGGTTGCGCGTTCAGGGCTTCGGCGGCGAACGGCGTAGGCGCGGTGAGGTCGCGGGCGACGATGCTGACTTCACCCGATTCCAGCTTGCGCAGCATCGCCAGCCAGCCTTCGGTGTCCATCGCTTCTTCGAGGCAGTCGTACAGCGTCTGTGCGACCAGCGGGTGATCGGGAATCTCGCGTTCGCCGACGATATTCTCGAGACAGGCGACCTGATCGGGGAAGACGGTGGCGAGCAGGTCTTCCGACTTCATTCGCTGCAACTGCGGTGCGACCTTCTTGCCGCCGATGAAGCGCGGCAACGCGAGCGCGGTCGTGGCGTTCCAGCGCCAGCGCGCGGGAAACAGCGGCGCGTCGAGCAAGGCCTGCACCAGCACGTCCTTCGCCGAATTGGAATGGAGGAAGTGGGCGACGTCGTCGAGCGGGAAACTGTGGCTGGTCGAGAGCGAGAGCACGATGGCGTTCTCGGTTGCGGCCGCCTGCAGTTCGAAATTGAAGCTGCGGCAGAAGCGTTTGCGCAGGGCGAGTCCCCAGGCGCGGTTGACGCGGCTTCCGTAAGGGGTGTGGATGACGAGCTGTGTGCCCCCGGATTCGTCGAAGAAGCGCTCCATCGTCATCCGTTGCAGCGTCGGCAGCACGCCGAAGCCGGCGAGCTGTTCCGCGCAGTATTCGGCGATCTGGCGCGCGGCGTTGTCGTCGAGTTTCAGCTCCGAGCGCAGCCATTCGATTGCAGCACCGATGTTGACCGAGCCTCCGTCGATCGCTCCATCATTGCCATGCAACTGCGTTTCCAGCTCGCCACGCAGGCGCGACACGCTGTGCGACAACTCGTCGGTGCGCCCGGGCGCTTCG
Source organism: Pseudomonadota bacterium (assembly GCA_018242405.1). Classification (GTDB taxonomy): domain Bacteria; phylum Pseudomonadota; class Gammaproteobacteria; order Xanthomonadales; family Xanthomonadaceae; genus Solilutibacter. The sequence continues at coordinate 3,217 of JAFEBZ010000140.1, forward strand.
CCCAGCCAGAACGGGATGTTGGGCGGCATGCCTTCGGCGTCTTCCACGCGCAGGCGTCCGGCTTCGACGCGCAGGATGCGGTAGCTCGCATTGCCGAGCTGGAAGATGTCGCCGGCGAGGCTTTCGATCGCGAAATCCTCGTTGACGGTGCCGATCATCACCGACTGCGGCTCCAGCACTACGGCGTAGTCGGCGGTGTCGGGAATGGTGCCGCCTGACATCGTCGCGGTGGTGCGCGCGCCCTTGCGCGCACGCAGCTGGCCGTGCACGGCGTCGCGATGGATCCACGCGCTGCGGGTGCC
>JAFEBZ010000141.1 GCA_018242405.1 Pseudomonadota bacterium
TCCGCCTGGAAGTGCCGATGCTGTGGACGCTCGGCTTCATGATCACCTTCGTGGTCGGCGGCATGACCGGCGTGCTGCTCGCCGTTCCGCCGGCGGACTTCGTGCTCCACAACAGCCTGTTCCTGATCGCGCACTTCCACAACGTGATCATCGGCGGCGTGGTGTTCGGCCTGTTCGCGGGCATGACCTTCTGGTTCCCGAAGGCGTTCGGCTTCAAGCTCGATCCGTTCTGGGGAAAGATGTCGTTCTGGTTCTGGTTCGCCGGCTACTGGTTCGCCTTCACCCCGCTCTACGTGCTCGGGCTGATGGGCATCACCCGTCGCCTCAGCCACTTCGACGATCCCTCGCTGCAGATCTGGTTCCTGATCGCCGCGTTCGGCGCGGTGCTGATCGCGATCGGAATCGCCTGCTTCCTGATCGACATCTTCGTCAGCTTCCGTCGCCGCGACTCGTTGCGCGACACCACCGGGGATCCGTGGAATGCGCGTTCGCTGGAATGGTCGACCTCGTCGCCGCCGCCGGACTACAACTTCGCGTTCACCCCGGTCGTGCACGACAACGACGCCTGGTGGGACATGAAGCAGCGCGGATTCGTGCGCGCCGCATCCGGCTTCAAGTCGATCCACATGCCGAAGAACACCGCTGCCGGCATCGTCCTGGCCGCGCTGAGCACGGTGATCGGCTTTGCGATGATCTGGCACATCTGGTGGCTGGCGATCGCTGCGTTCGCCGCACTGCTGGTCAGCGCGATCGTCCACACCTTCAACTACGACCGCGACTACCACATCCCCGCCGATGAAGTGGTCCGCACCGAAACCGCGCGCACGGAGCTCCTGAACGCCCATGTCTGACGCCATCGCCACCACTCATCCCGACGGCAAGCCGGTCTTCCTCGATACCGAAGCCCGCCACCATCCGGAGAACGGCACCCTGCTCGGGTTCTGGCTCTACCTGATGAGCGACTGCCTGATCTTCGCCTGCCTGTTCGCCTGCTACGGCGTGCTCGGTCGCAACTATGCCGGCGGCCCGGGCGGCGCGGAACTGTTCGAACTGCCGCTGGTCGCGGTCAACACGACGTTGCTGCTGTTGTCGTCAATCACCTATGGCTTCGCGATGATCTCGATGCAGAACCGCAAGCAGGGCGCGGTGCTGGCGTGGCTGGCGATCACCGGTCTGTTCGGCGCCGGCTTCCTCGGCATCGAACTCTACGAATTCAGCCACCTCATCCACGAAGGCTACGGTCCGCAGCGCAGCGGCTTCCTGTCGTCGTTCTTCGCACTGGTCGGTACCCACGGCCTGCACGTCACCTTCGGCATCGTCTGGCTGGTGACGCTGATGACGCAGGTGGTGAAGAAAGGCCTGACCGCCGCCAACCAGCGCCGCCTGTTCTGCCTGTCGATGTTCTGGCACTTCCTCGACGTCGTCTGGATCGGCGTCTTCACCTTCGTCTACCTGATGGGCGTGCTGTGATGAGCCAGCTCCAAACGAACGAACACCACATCGAACACGATTCCCACCACGAGGAAGGCGGCCACGCCCACGCCACCGTGCGCGGCTACGTCACCGGCTTCATCCTCTCGGTGATCCTCACCGCGATTCCGTTCTGGTTGATCATGGGCAAGGTCATCCCGAATCCCGGCACGGCCGCGGCGGTGATCCTCGCCTTCGGCGCGGTGCAGATCATCGTGCACATGATCTACTTCCTGCACATGAACACCAAGTCGGAAGGCGGCTGGAACATGCTGGCGCTGATCTTCACCTTGGTACTGGTGGTGATCACGCTTGCCGGTTCGATGTGGGTGATGCATCACATGAACGCGAACATGATGCCAACCATGTCCGCACACGACATGCGCAACATGCCCTGACGACCGGGTTCCAATGCGAAGACTCATTTTCCTCGTCGCATTGGTCCTGGCGTTCTGCGGATTCACCGCACTCGGCATCTGGCAGGTCGAGCGCCTGCACTGGAAGCACGCATTGATCGCACGCGTGGATGCCCGCGTCCACGCCGAACCCGTTGCACTGCCCGCACGCGCCGATTGGCCGCAGGCATCCGCGGTCCGCGATGAATATCGGCGCGTGGTGGTTTCCGGCGAATACCTGCAACACCACGATACCCGCATCCAGGCCGTCACCGAACGTGGTCCCGGCTGGTGGCTGCTGACGCCACTGCGCGAAGACGGCGGTGACACCATCCTGGTCAATCGCGGTTTCGTGCCGGATGACTGGAAGGGAGATGTCGCCCCGCCCGCCGGCCATGTCCGCGTGGTCGGACTGCTGCGGATGAGCGAGCCGAACGGTGCCTTCCTGCGCAAGAATGATGTCGCGCACGATCGCTGGTATTCGCGCGATGTCGCCGCGATCGCGCAGGCGCGCGGTTTCGGCGAAGTCGCACCATGGTTCGTCGATGCCGAGCGCGACGCGACCGCGCCCGAGTGGCCCGCAGGCGGCATGACCGTGGTGCGTTTCCGCGACCAGCACCTGCAATACGCCCTGACCTGGTTCGGATTGGCATTACTGACTGCCTGGGCCTGCTGGCGCGTTTACACTTCCAGCAATGCCGGTCGCCCTCGTCACCACTCCTGATTTTTCGCCCTCGCGTGAAAGCGCCGGCGTGCGCAACCTGCAGCAGCTGATCCAGCTGCGCTGGATTGCGGTGGTTGGCCAGGTGCTGGCGATCGCCTACGCGCATTTCGTCCTCGCCATCGACCTGCCGCTGCGGCCGATGTTGCTGGTGCTGGCGATGCTGGTCGCCTACAACATCGCCAGCCAGATCGTGGCGACGCATCGCAAGCGCGTCACCAACCAGGCCTTGCTGTTCGCCCTGCTGGTCGATGTCGCGACGCTGACCGCGCAACTGCATTTCAGTGGCGGACTGACCAACCCCTTCGTCTTCCTGTTCCTGCTGCATGTCGTGCTCGGCGCGATCCTGCTGCGTACCGTCGCCAGCTGGATCATCGCCGCGGCCACCACGTTGTGCGTGGTGTGGCTGGCGCTCTATCCGGGGCCGGTCACCCTGCCCGCCGATCTGTCGCAGGGGCTTGCCGCGTTGTACGTGCAAGGCCTGCTGATCTGTTTCGCGCTGGTCGCGACCTTGCTGGTCGTGTTCATCACCCGCATCGGCCGCATCCTACGCGAACGCGACGCCCGCCTCGCAGCGATGCGCCAGCGCGCGGCGGAGGAAGAACACATCGTGCGCATGGGACTGCTCGCCTCCGGTGCCGCCCACGAACTCGGCACGCCGCTGTCGACGCTGTCGGTGATCCTCGGCGACTGGAAACATCTTCCGAGCTTCGCCTCCGACCCCGAACTGCTGCAGGACGTGACGGAAATGCAGGCGCAGGTCCTGCGCTGCAAGGCGATCGTCAGTGGCATCCTGCAATCGGCCGGCGATCCGCGCGGCGAGGCGCCGGAGCAGATTCGCCTGCACGACTTCTTCGACGATCTCGCCGATGAATGGCGTACCACGCGCCCAACCCAGCGGTTCGACTATCGCAACCAATGCGCGGACAATCCTTTCATCATCTCCGACGCGGGATTGATGCAGATGATCGCCAACGTGCTCGACAACGCACTGGAAGCCTCGCCGCAACGCGTCGCCATGACTGTCGCACTCGACAATGGTGATGTCGTCGTCGACGTTGCCGACGATGGTCCCGGTTTCACCGCGGCGATGCTGGCGCAACTCGGCAAGCCCTATCAATCCAGCAAGAACGAACCCGGCCACGGGCTCGGCCTGTTCCTGTCGGTGAACGTCGCGCGCAGCCTCGGCGGAACACTCACCGCGCGCAATTCGAACCGAGGCGCTATCGTCACCGTGAGGTTGCCGCTGTCGGCGCTGACGCTCGAAGATGAAAACGAGGGCGATCGCGATGGCGAATGAATCCGAACGCCGCCTGCTGATCGTCGAGGACGACGCCGCCTTCGCGCGCACGCTGGCGCGCTCGTTCGAACGCCGCGGTTACACGGTCCGCCACATCGACGGTTTCGATGCGCTGCAATCGCTGCTGGCCGATTTTTCGCCAACGCACGCCGTGGTCGATCTCAAGCTCGCCGGCGGCGAATCGGGACTGGCCTGCGTCAAGATCCTGCACGAACACGATCCGGACGTGCGCATCGTGGTGTTGACCGGTTACGCCAGCATCGCCACCGCGGTCGAGGCGATCAAGCTCGGCGCGCTCCACTATCTCGCCAAGCCGTCGAACAGCGACGACATTGAAGCCGCGTTCAATCGCGAGGAAGGCGATACCGATGTCGAACTCACCCAGCGCAAGACCTCGATCAAGACGCTGGAGTGGGAACGCATCCACGAGACGCTGGCGGAAACCGGCTTCAACATCTCGGAAACCGCGCGTCGCCTCGGCATGCATCGGCGCACGCTGGCGCGCAAGCTGGACAAGCAGCGGGTGAAGTGAGCGCGCAACAGCATCGCACGCGCTGGCTTGGCGGGCGGCCAGCTCCGGTGCGCGGGACGCCGTGAATACATCCATGTAGGCTCATGCGCCGCATCCATGCGGCGCAATGCCCGCGCACCGGACTGGCGCACCCGCCGCCGCGCGCGTGTTGTTGCTCTAGGAGTGAGGAGCA
>JAFEBZ010000142.1 GCA_018242405.1 Pseudomonadota bacterium
CACGCGCTACGAACGCTCGAACGCCGATGACATTCGCGCCTTCCAGAAAGTGTTGAACAATTCCGGGCTGGTCGCGCCGCTGCGGCGCACGCGTGGCGACGATATCGATGCCGCCTGCGGCCAGCTGAAGGGGCAGGTGCTCGATCGCACCCGTCGCCAGGCCGAGCACAAGAAGCGCCTGGAGGCACAGGGAGGCTTCGATGCGGTGGCGTGACGGCGCATTGCTTTGCGGGATTTTCGCCTTGGCACTGCTGGCCGGCTGCAGCCGCCTGACCTTCGTCAAGCCGAACATGCACAAGATGAAGACCGAGCAGGTGCGTCATCTTCCCGACGTTCGCGACAGCGCCGCCGATCGCGAGCGCATGGAAAAATCGGACACGTTGCAACTCGCCAGCAACCGCCTGGAAGGCGGTGATCTCGACGCAGCCGAGCAGGGCGCCAAGAAGGTACTGGGCGAAGATGCCGGCAACGCCGCGGCGATGACCATCCTCGCGCTGGTCGAACAGCGGCGCGGCAACATCACCAATGCCGGTGCATGGTTCAAGCGCGCGGCGGAGCAAACGAATTCCGGCCCGGCGCAATGGGGCAATTACGGCACGTGGCTGTGTGAAGCCAACCAGCCGGCGGAATCGCTGCAGTGGCTCGATCGTTCGCTGGCCTATCCCGATGCGATCGATCTCGCCGGGATGCGCGCGAACGCCGGCAAGTGTGCGCTGCGCGCCGGCCAGACCGACCGCGCGGACCGCGATCTTCGCGCTGCGCTTGAGCTGGCGCCGAAGAACGCGGTGGCGCTGGACGGCATGGCGCAGCTGATGTTCGTGCGCGGACGCATGCTGGAAGCGCGCGCCTTCTCCGAACGTCGACTCGCGCTGGGCGCGCCGACGGCCGAAATCCTTTCGCGCGCTGCCGAAATCGAAACCCGCCTGGGCGACCAGGCTGCAGCCAGCCGTTACCGCCAGCGGAAGGCACAGGAATTCCCGAACGCCACTCCCAACGTCAGGGGAAATTGAGCAATGCAAGACGATCAATTCCAGTTTGCAGCGAGCCTGTCGGCGACTGCGGAGCACGGAGCGCTGCTGCGCACCGCGCGCAAGGCGCAGGGCATCACCCTCGAAGAGGCGGCGCAACGCACGCACATCCCGATGCGCACGCTCGATGCGCTTGAATCGGGCGATTGGCAACGCGCCGGTGCCGGCGTGTTCGTGCGCGGACAGTTGCGCAGCTACGGTCGGCTGCTTGGCCTCGATACTTCCAGCTGGATGGAAGAAGCGCCGGCAGTGGAGCCGCCCAAGCTGGTCAGTCACCAGCGCACGCCGATGGCGCAACGCTTCGCCGATGAAATCGGCCGCAAGCTCGTCTATGTCGTGATCACGCTGACCATCGGCATCCCGGTGTGGTTGATGGCGACCCGTTCCCCGGTCGCCGCCTTGCCCGGCGAAACCGCCAGCCTCGAAGTGCCGAAGACCGTCGTGGCAACACCTGCGCAGGCCACCACCCCGGCCCAGGCGACACAGGCCCATGGCCAGCCGCAGCAGGCGGTGGCGATGGCGTCGATGGCGCCGGTGCCGGGACAGGCGGGCGTTCCCGCGACGGCGGTCAGTATCCGTTTCGACGGCGAAAGCTGGATGCAGGCCTATGCCCCGGATGGCAGCGTGATCGAGAAGGGTTTGGTCAAGGCCGGCGAATCGCGCAGTTTCGCTTCCGGTCAGCTGGGGCGCATTACGCTCGGCAACGCCAGTCAGGTGCATGTCGAGCATGCCGGTCAGGCCGTCGATCTGACGCCCTACATCCGATCGGATGTCGCGCGCTTTGCGGTATCCTCTGACGGCACGCCGGGTGCGGTATCCAACTGACGGTACCGAACAAGGCCGGCGTAGCCGCAACACAACCGATCCGCAATTGTTCCGCGCTGTGCGCGGTGGTGAACCCGCATGGCAATGGATGAACTCCTCAACGAACACGAACAGGGCGAACGCGTCCGCTCCTGGCTGCAGAACAATGCCGGCAGCCTGATCGGCGGTGTCGCCGTCGGTATCGCGATCATCTGGGGCTGGCAATGGTGGGGCAACCGCCAGCATGGCCAGCAGATGCACGACGCCGAGCAATACGAAACGCTGGTCAGCGATGCCAACAATGATCCGGCCAAGCTGTCCGCCGGCCTCGGCAAACTGAAGGCCGACACCATGTACGGCGCTTTGGCGCGCATGCAGCTGGCGAAGGCGCAGGTCGATGCCGGCAAGCCGCAGGACGCGCTGGCGACGCTGCGCGCGATCCAGGCCGGTGACAGTGGCCTGGCCGACGTGATCAATGTCCGCATTGGCCGTCTGCTGGTTGAAACCGGCAAACCTGCCGATGCCGTTGCGTTGCTCGGCAAGGCGACGTCGCCGGGCGCGCTGGAAGTCGTCGGCGATGCGCAGGCGAAGCAGGGCCAGATGCAGACGGCGCAAGCCACCTACAAGCACGCGCTGACCACGCTGGAAGTGGGCAGTCCCGAGCGCATGATTGTCGAACTCAAGCTGGCCGATGTCGGCGGCGCACCATGACCGTGAGGTTTCCCGGAATGATTTCCCGCACGTCCCTGATCCGCGCTACCGCCGTACTGGCCTGTGTAATCGCCATTGGCGGTTGCCAGTCCACCAAGAACCTGTTCAAGGGCAAGGGCTCGGACAAGGATCCCAAGCCGGCCAAACTGGTCGACTTCACCCCCAGCGCCACCGTCAGCAAGCTGTGGTCGATCAACGTCGGCAAGGGCGAGAAGACGATCGGAGCACGCCAGCATCCGGCGATCGCCGATGGCCACGTCTATGCCGCGGCGGGCCTCGGTGGCGTCGATGCCATCGACCTGCAATCCGGCAAGGTGTTGTGGACCTATCGTCCCAAGGAACGCAAGGACAAGAAAACCACCAGTTTCAGCGGCGGCCCCGGTGTCGGCAGCGGATTGGTGGTGGTCGGCACGCTCGAAGGCGACGTGATCGCGCTTGACCAGGCCACCGGTACCGAAAAGTGGAGCGGCAAGCTGCTCAACGAGATCCTCACCGCGCCGGCAGTCGGCAATGGCCTGGTGGTGGTGCATTCCAATGATGGCAAGGTCACCGCCTTCGACGCCGCGACTGGCGAGAAGCGCTGGACATGGTCGTCCGAGCCGGTGCCGCTGAGCGTGCGCGGCAATTCGACGCCGGTGATCGGTCCGGGCTATGTCTTCGTCGGCACCGACGGCGGCAAGCTGGTGGCGTTGTCGCTGAGCGACGGCGGCCTGTTGTGGGAAACCACGGTGGCTGATGCCGATGGCCGCAGCGACATCGCGCGCATGAACGATTCCGATGGTGCACCGGTGATGGTGGGCAACGTGCTTTACGCGTCCAGCTACAAGCCGCGCACGATCGCGGTGGATGCGCCGAGCGGGCAGCTGATGTGGGTGCAGGAACACGGTGGCGTCGGTGGCATCGGTGTGGGCGGCGACCATGCCGTGGTGTCCGACAGCAAGGACATCGTGTGGGGCCTGGATCGCAACAGCGGTGCGCCCATGTGGCAGCAGAACGGCTTCACGCTGCGCAACATCTCGGCGCCGGCAGTGCAGGGCGGCTACGCGGTGGTCGGTGACTACCAGGGCTATCTGCACTGGATGAAGCTCGCCGATGGCCAGCTCGCCGCGCGTACCCGCATGACCTCCAAGGCGATCGCCGCGCAACCGGTGGTGTCCGAAGACGGCGTGCTCGTGGCGCAGGACATCGACGGCAATATCGCCGCGTTCCGCGTGACCCCCTAGGGCTCGCCTACTCGGTCTGGGCAGGCCACGCCGCGCCAGAGCGCGCCCGAGGCAAGGAAGAACGAGTGAATTTATGCCGATAAATGATCGAGTGATGACGCAGCATCGGGCGCGCTCTGGCGCGGCCCTTCGGGTTGCCGTGTCCGGCCGCCATGCGGCCGCGCGCGGCTTGAACAGGCGGTCAGCCTGTCGCTGCGCCGCGCACAACCACCTGGCGACCGGACACGGTAACGTGGCCTGCCCAGACCGAGTAGGCGAGCCCTTGCCATGTTGCCGACGGTAGCGCTCGTAGGCCGTCCCAACGTCGGCAAATCCACGCTGTTCAATGCGCTCACGCGCAGTCGCGACGCGCTGGTCCACGACCAGCCCGGCGTGACCCGTGATCGCAATTACGGCATTTGTCGCGCCAATCCGGAGCGTCCGATCGTGGTGGTCGATACCGGCGGCATCGCCGGCGAGGACGAAGGGCTGGCCGGCGCCACCGCGCGCCAGGCCCGTGCTGCGGCGGCCGAAGCCGACCTGGTGCTGTTCGTGGTCGATGGCCGCGAAGGTCCGTCGGCGCTCGATGACGAAATCCTCGGCTGGCTGCGCAAGACCGCGCGGCCGACGCTGCTGGTTGTCAACAAGGTCGACGGCATCGACACCCAGGCCGCGCTCAACGAATTCGCGCACTACGGCTTCGCCGACGTGGTGGCGACCGCGGCGTCGCATCGTTCCGGCATCGACGAATTGCTCGACGAAGTCTGGCCGCGTCTGCCGCAGGCCGGGCAGGGCGAAGAACTCGACAGCGATCCCGAGCGTGTCCGCATCGCCTTCGTCGGTCGTCCCAATGTCGGCAAGTCGACGCTGGTGAACCGCATCCTCGGCGAGGAGCGGATGATCGCCTCCGACGTGCCGGGCACCACCCGCGATTCGATTTCCGTCGATCTCGAACGCGATGGTCGCAAGTACCGCCTGATCGATACCGCAGGCCTGCGCCGCCGGGCCAAGGTCGAGGAAGCAGTCGAGAAGTTTTCGGTGGTGAAGACGCTGCAGGCGATCGAGCAATGCCAGGTCGCGGTGCTGATGCTCGACGCCACCGAAGGCGTGACCGACCAGGACGCGACCGTGCTCGGCGCGGTGCTCGATGCCGGACGTGCGTTGGTGATCGTCATCAACAAGTGGGACGGTCTCAGCACCTACCAGCGCGAGCAGGCGGAATCCCTGTTGGCGCGCAAGCTGAATTTCGTCGAATGGGCGCAGTCGGTGCGCATCTCGGCGCTGCACGGTTCCGGCCTGCGCGAACTGTTCCGCGCGATCCATCGTGCGCATGCGTCGGCGACGCGCGAGTTCGGCACCAGTGAAGTCACCCAGGCGATCGAGGCGGCCTACACCGCCAATCCGCCGCCGGTGGTGCGCGGGCATGTCGCCAAGTTGCGCTTCGCCCATCCGGGCGGCGCCAATCCGCCGACCTTCATCATCCACGGCACGCGCCTGAAGACGCTGAGCGAGACGTATCGGCGCTATCTCGAGAACTTCTTCCGCAAGCGCTTCAAGCTGATCGGCACGCCGGTGCGTTTCGTTTTCAAGGAAAACGACAACCCGTACAAGGACAAGAAGAACGTGCTGAGCGATCGCCAGGTCGCCAAGCGCCAGCGGATGATCCGCCACATCAAGCGCAACGAATGACCGTCGAACGCATCGCGCCGGAAGTCGCCTTGCGGCGGGTCCGCGATGGCGTGGTGCTGGTTGATGTTCGCACGCCTGACGAACGCGTGCTGGGCATGGCCGAAGGCGCGCAGGGCATTGTTGCGACGGAATTGCTCGAGACTGTTTCGGATCGGTTTCCCGATACCTCGGCTGCATTGATCCTGATTTGCCAGCGCGGCATGCGTTCGCTGGCTGCGGCGGAAGCGTTGCATGCGCGCGGGTACCGCAACATCGCATCGATCGATGGCGGCACCGAGCGTTGGCAGGCAGAAGGACTGCCGATGCAGGCGCGGGCGGAGGACGACGATTTCCTCGAGCGCTATTCGCGCCAAATCCGCCTGCCGCAAGTCGGTCTCGACGGGCAAAAGAAATTGCAGGCCGCGACGATCACGGTCGTCGGTGCCGGCGGTCTCGGTTCGCCGGCGGCGTTCTATCTCGCGGCGGCCGGTGTCGGACGATTGCGCATCGTCGACGATGACGTGGTCGACCTCAGCAACCTGCAACGCCAGATCCTGCACACCAACGATCGCATTGGCGAGGCGAAAGTGGCGTCGGCGCGGCAGGCGTTGTCTGCGCTGAACCCGCGCACAGTGATAGAAGCGATCGATCTGCGCATCGTCGAATCGAATGTCGACGCGCTGATCGCCGATGCCGACGTGGTGCTCGACGGCGCCGACAATTTTCCGGTGCGTCATGTCCTCAACGATGCCTGCCTGCGTCTCGGCAAGCCGCTGGTTTACGGCGCGGTGCAGCGTTTCGAAGGACAGGTGAGCGTGTTCGATGCGGGACGCCATCGCGGCGTCGCGCCGTGCTACCGCTGTCTGTTCCCGGAAGCGCCGACCGATGCACCGAATTGCGCGGAGGCCGGCGTGCTCGGCGTGCTGCCGGGTGTGGTCGGGATGTTGCAGGCCACCGAGGCGATCAAGCTGATTCTTGGCATCGGCGAGCCGCTGACAGGACGCCTGCTGACCTTCGATGCGCTGTCGATGCGTTTCCGCGAGACGCGGATCCCGGTCGATCCCGAGTGTCCTGCTTGTCGGCGATAATGCGTATCCGCATCCCCCGCTGACTTCCGCATGACCGCACGCATCCTCGACGGCAAACGCATCGCCGACACTCTGCTTGACGAGCTGAAACTGCAGGTCGATGCGCGGATTGCCGCCGGCAAGTCGCGCCCCGGACTGGCGGTGGTGCTGGTCGGTGGCGATCCCGCCTCGCAGAGTTATGTGCGCAACAAGCGCCGGGCCGCGGCCAAGGTCGGCATCCGGGCCTTCGACCACGACCTGCCGGAAGGCACCACCGAAACCGAACTGCTGGCGCTGATCGACACGCTCAACGCCGATCCGCAGGTGCACGGCATCCTGATCCAGCTGCCGCTGCCGGGCATCCCCGACGCGACGCGCCTGATCGAACGCATCCGTCCCGACAAGGACGTGGACGGCTTCCATCCCGCCAACGTCGGCCATCTGGTGTTGCGCCAGTTCGGCCTGCGCCCGTGCACGCCGCGCGGCATCACCACGCTGCTGGCCTGGACCGACAGGCCGGTGCGCGGCCAGAGCGCGACGATCGTCGGCGTCTCCAACCACGTTGGTCGGCCGATGGCGCTGGAGCTGCTGATCGCCGGCTGCACGGTGACCAGCTGCCACAAGTTCACCCCACCGGATGTGCTGGAGGCTGCGGTGCGCGGTGCCGACATCCTGGTGGTGGCGGTCGGGCGCCCGGCGTTGATTCCCGGCGAGTGGGTCAAGCCTGGCGCGGTGGTGATCGATGTCGGCATCAACCGCCTCGAGGATGGTCGCCTGGTCGGCGACGTCGGTTTCAAGGAAGCCTCGGAGCGGGCCAGCTGGATCACCCCGGTCCCGGGCGGGGTCGGGCCAATGACGGTGGCGACCCTGATGCAGAACACCCTGGAAGCCGCAAACGCGTTACAATGACGCGCTTCCCAAGCCAACCGGACTGCCAATGCTCCGCATCCTGGCCGAAGCGCTCACATACGACGACGTTTCCCTCGTACCTGCCCATTCGCTGGTCCTGCCCAAGGACGTCTCGCTCGCGGCGAATCTCACCAACAAACTGCGCCTGAACCTGCCGATCGTTTCGGCGGCGATGGACACCGTGACCGATGCACGGCTCGCGATCGCAATGGCCCAGCTTGGCGGTATCGGCATCCTCCACAAGAACATGAGCGTTGCCGAACAGGCGGCCAGCGTGCGTCGGGTCAAGAGTTTCGAATCCGGGATCATCCGCGAACCGTTCA
>JAFEBZ010000143.1 GCA_018242405.1 Pseudomonadota bacterium
ACGCGGGGATCTCGTACCTGGTCGGTTCGCAGCTGGTGAGCGATGGCGATCGCATCAACGTGCTGAAGGATCATCTGATCGCGGTGTCGTTGGTCTTCGTCGCCCAGATGAGCGTGCGCGACTGGTCGCAAGTAAAGAAAATCATCATCGCCAGCCTGCTGCCGCTGCCCTATATCGCCAAGGTCACATGGGTGCAGCACACGTCCGTCGCCAAATGGCATTACGGTGATACGTTGCGCATCAAGGGCACGTTCGCCCTGCTCGGCGCCAACGAATTCGCGGCATTCTGCGTCACCATGGCAGTCCTGTGCTTCGCCCTGCTGATCGCGGTGCGCATGCCCAGGATCCTGAAGGGATTGGTTGCGTTCGGCCTTGCCTGCACGGTGTTCTGCATCCTCTATGCGTACTCGCGCACGGCCTACGTCGCGGTCGCGGTCGGATTGATCTGCGTGCTGCTGGCGTGGCGCGGCCGCTGGAAACTGATGCCGCTATTCCTGGTGCTGGCGATCGCACTGCCGGCGATCCTCCCGGAATCGGTGGTTGAGCGTTACCAGAGCACATCGGTGGAGGAAGGCAAGCAGGACGAAAGCACACGCATGCGCATGGTGTACTGGGGCATCGCCTGGGACAGTTTCGTCGCCCATCCGGTGGTCGGAACCGGCTTCAATACCTTCGCGCGAAGGGTGAATCCGTATCACATGGATACCCACAACGTTTATCTGCGCACGCTGGCGGAAGGCGGCATGGTTGGCGCGCTGGTGCTGCTGGCATTGCTGCTGGCGCTGTTCTTCCTGTGCATCAAGCGCCTGCGAAAGGCACCACCCGGCGGCTGGCAATACGGAATCGCGCTCGGGATGCTCGGTGCGTGGGCTGCGCTGGTGGTAGGCAACATCTTCGGCGACCGTTTCACCTACTACCCGATGATCGGCTGCTTCTGGGTCTACGTTGGCCTGTTGCTCAAGTCGCGCGAACTCCCGGGATCGGACGGGGGGCGGCGATGATCCACGAATTCATGCCGCTGGCGAAGTACGCATTCGCGTTGCTGGCGCATTACAGCGGCGCCGATTCGGTCTATCGCTGGTTGAGTGGTCCATCGCTGGCGGTGCTGATGTACCACCGCCTGCGCGACGACTACGATCCGGCACCACTCAGCACCGCGCCGTCCACCTTCGCCCGGCATGTCGCGTGGCTGCGTGCAAGGCGCTGGCTGGTGTCACTCGAGGATGGGCGCCTGCATTTGTCGACGCGCCGGCGCGGGCCGCGCTACGCGCTGACCTTCGACGACGGCTACATGGACAACCTGCACATCCTCGCGTTGTCGCCGCCGCCCCCGGCGACACTTTATGTCGTGACTTCGCTGATCGGCGGTGCGTCGCTGTGGTACTACCGGCTGGCGCACGCGATACAGAATGCCGGGAATCCCGTGCTCGACCTTGGATTCCTCGGCATGGGCCGGATCGACGTCTCCGATGCCAGCGATCATCCGCAGCTGTTGCAGCGCCTGGCGGATCGCATCAAGGCGCTTCCGCCACGCGATGTCGAAGCCACGGTGGATCGCATCTTCGCTGCGGCAACCCCCACCGAGCCGCTGCCGGACGCCGGCGAGATGCTGGGCTGGGATGGAATCTCCGAACTGCAGACACGTGGTGTCGAAATCGGCGCCCATACCCACACCCACCCTTTGCTCTCGAAGACCGATGACGCGCACGTGCGCGAAGAAATCACCGTTTCCACCAGCGTGCTGCGGCAGGGACTCGGGCGCCAACCACGTCATTTCGCCTATCCCAATGGCCGCGCCCAGGATTTCGGCCAACGTGAAGTCGACCTCTTGCGCAAGGCCGGTTATGCCACCGCGGTGACGACTGTCGAACGCCTCAACCGTCGCGGTACCGATCCCTATCGCATCGGTCGCATCAATGCTTTCGAAGCGCGTTTCCGCTCGCCGGGCGGCCGATTGTCGAAGGCGCTGTTCTTCAGCGAGACCAGCGGCCTGCTCGGCTGGCTGCGGCAATGGAGGCAGTGATGCGCCGCGTGCACCTGATGTACCACGGCATCCACGACGATGCCTCGGCACCGGGACATTTCGATCCGGTCTACAGCGTCGCGCCGGCGCGATTCGCTCGGCAACTCGACTGGATCGCAGCACAAGGACAGCCCGACCGCTTCCACGTCACCTTCGACGATGGCGACATCAGCAACGTCACCACGGCCTTGCCGATGCTGCGCGAACGCGGACTGCGCGCCACGTTCTTCATCACCAGCGGATTCATCGAACGCCCGGGCATGGTCCGGCGCAGCGATGTGCGTGCGCTCGCCGATGCCGGCATGCACATCGGCGCCCATGGCATGAGCCACGGCTTCCTCGAAGACATGGACCTGGATGCGTTGCGTCGCGAATTGCGCGACAGCAAGGCCGCGCTCGAGGACATCATCGGCCGTGAAGTGGATGCCATGGCCCTGCCCGGCGGCCGCGGTGGCGCGCGCGAAATCGATGAAGCACTGGCCTGCGGCTTCCGCGATCTCTACGGCTCGCGCCCCGGGCCCGACGACGACAGCACGCAACCGCGCTGGCGCAACCGCGTCGCCATCACCCGCGATCTCGGTGATGCCAAATTCGCGGCACTGGCGAACTGGAGCGGACCCGCCGCGCGGTGGGCGCGCCTGCGCCACGGCGCGCTCGCCGTGCCCAAGCGCGTGCTCGGCAATGCGCGCTACCAGCGACTGCGTGCGGCCCTGACATGAACGCGATGACGCTCGCGTTCTGGGTCTGCGCAGTGGTGCCGGCCTATGCCTATTTCGGCTATCCATTGCTGATGCGTGTGCTCGCGCGAAAGCGC
>JAFEBZ010000144.1 GCA_018242405.1 Pseudomonadota bacterium
ATCGGCAATGAACCCGTTACCGTCGAATACCGCACGCATCGCCTCGGGGAAGTTGACGATGTTGAGCGAATCCAGTAGCCAATCCTGCGTGATGGCCGGATCATCCACGCTCGCCAGCAGCACCGCGACGATCGCATCCCGCGACTCCTGCAACATGAAGTTGGCACCCGCGCCCATGAGCAGGTCAACTTGGTCTTTGAGCAGTTCCAGCTTGCGGAACGACAGCGGGGCGAGCCGGATTGCACGCCCCCCGATCTCAATTGACTTGTGCATTAGCCCCTCGCGTCCGTGGTAGACCAGGTTCCAACCTGCCCGGCTGCATTTGCCATGCACTGGAACTCGAAGTTCGGCATGGCGAAGTCATTCTGCTTGGCGGCAAACGACAGTTTCTGCGCCACGCATGCGAACAGCTTCAGGCCCGGATAGGAAGGAGCCGATGCGCCCGCTGCGGTGTAGCCACCCGCCAGCACCAACTGGAAGGTCGGAGCAGCGCCCACCAACTGCTGATTGAACGTCAGCGTCTGGCCGGAAGCGGCCACGGTGTAGCTGTAGGTGATCAGCGGGAACTTGCCGGTATCGGCAGCCGCGAAGGTGAAGACACCGCCCGACGAGACCGAATACTGTCCCGTGGCAGGAGCCGATGCCACCTTCGTGAACGGCAGGCCGGTCGCGGCATCCACCACTTCCAAATCCTCGACGAACGTCGCGGCATTGGCAACCGTGATCTGGAACGGCGTCGCAGGGATGGCAACCTCGACCTCGCGCACCGCGACCATGGTTTCACCAGCGGCCAGCGAGCCGTTGAAGAAAATGTCGTTGAACAGGCGGGCTTGGATGTTGGCACTCGACGCCTTGCCGGTGATCTTGCACGGGCCTTGGCCGATTGCCACGGCAAAGTTGTTCTGGCCGAACAGGTCTTTGGTCGTGTAGCTGAAGTCAATGGAGACGTTCTACAGCGTGCCGAACGCCTGCGGGGTAGCATTCGCCGCCGAGCCTTTCGCAAGGAGCGTGCCGGTATGGAAGAAAAGCTGGGACATGGGTTACTCCTTGGGCTGGGCTGCGGACTTCACCGCTTCAAACAAGGATTCCTTGTCATCGGCGGAGATGGCGGGCGTTCCCTCGACAACGGAACGGTGAAAGTGTTTGTCGTACCATGCCTCCAGCGCAGCGACCACGCGGTCGAACAGGCTGGCGGGCGGCTGCGGAGCCTGATAGCTCGATGCGGCCTGCGCCACGTCATCTGCATCACTGTGCAGGTCGTCGTCTTCAATCATGGGTGTTTCCTCAGGCGGTTTTGATGACCAGCGGAATACGCACGAAGCCTCGGTCATCGAGAGCGCCTTCTGCGTAGTTGACTTGTCCATTCAACTGGACGGATTCGACCAAGCCGCCAAGCGTCTGCTTGCCGAGCGGCGATTGCGGGAGTTTCAGCGCCGCGAGCAGCGCATCGACCAACGGGTTCATCTAGGCCGCGTGGCTGGCCGTGCTGTCCTGCGAAAACACGTACACCCACCACTCGACCTGCAATTGACCAATCGGCGGCAGGTTGCCCATGCCGGAATTGCCGTGCGCGAACTGTTCGGTCACCTGCGTCTGGAACACTGCCGGGAACTCGCCCGGGGCCAAATCCTCGATATGCCGGATGCGCCTGGAATAGGTCACGAATCCCGGCACGCTTTGCGCGACGTTGAACAGCGCCGCATAGATGGATTCTCGGCTGTTCATCCGATTTCCTCACGCAGGTATTGCAGCATGTCGGCGCGGATGCGTTCGACCTCGGCAGGGCCACGTTCGGCCAGCGAGCCTTTCAGGAAGCGATATGCCCGCGTTCCCGGATGGTTGACCCGCTTGAAGAATCGTTTCTCGCCGTTCAACTGGAAGCACAACACCATCGCATCTCGGGGGATGATCGGATGCGGCTTTGATCCATCCTCCAGCGCCGGGGCATACGTGGCCGCCGTCTGGTTCGATCCAACGACTGCCCATGTCACGCCAGCACTGTCCCGCACTTCGTTGTTGATCGACCGCCGCAGGTTGCCCGTCCGCACCTTCAACAATTGCCCGGACAGCTTCGTATCCTGCACGTAGGCGGCCAAATCCACGCCGACCGCGTTCATGGTGTCGATCATCTTCGCCCGCACGCCGTTTGACACTTCGCCAAAGCGGGCGACCATGCGGTCTACGCCCTTGACCTCCGCAGTAATCATGGGGAGTAATGCACGCGCTGGTATTGCGACAAGACAGCGCCAGCGGATGCCGGGACGTCTGCCGTGTTGTAGGTGATCATTTGCCCGTCCAGCGTGCGGCCAGAGACGTGGTATTCGGTGCGCCGCTTGTATTTGACTGCGATGATCTCGATGCACGCCTGCGCCAGTTCGGGCGGAACCGTCGCAAAGCCTGCCGTATATGTCACCTGCACATTCTTGCGCCCGGTGTTGAAACTGTAGCCCCGCAGGTAGATGGCCTTGTCGTCGTTGACGAAGCCTGATTGCGTCGGCGATCCGGCTGCTGGGATCACAACCCCGTCCACCATGACCGACGCCACCTGCGTGATCGGAAAATTGTTTGGAACGAGCGTGTCACCGCCGTATCCGTTGTAACTCTCGGTATAGCTCGCCGACATGATCCGGCGATTGCAGTATTGCCCGATGAACGCGGACGCATTCGACACCAGCGTCTGGATCAATGCATCATCGGTCGTGAAGGTGATGCCAAGGAACGCTTTCACGTCCGCGACGGTCGTCAAATCGCCAGTTGCCATTGGGGTTCCTTGAAAGCCCCGGCCCGATTGCCGGGGCGATTCCTTCAGGTCAGCGATCACGCATTGCCGATATTGGTGATGATTCCGAGGGCAAACGGGGCATAGACCGCCAGCGCCTCTTCAACATACACACCGACATCACGCGAACGGGTCACCTGCGGCCAGTAGGTCTGCACGTAATCCTTGCGGACATGCACTTCGGCCACGTTCGGCACTTCGTTCGACTGGTACTGCGCCGGGAGATTCTCGGCATAGGCCAGGATGGTGCCCGCCGGGATGAACGGATGAAGCACGAGCTTGACCACGCTCGACTGGCCCTGCGCCACGAACGGGTTGAAGTAACCCTGCACGACGCCGTTGGCGACGACCGCGTACGGCTCGGACTGGTTCGCCGCGAAGATCGGCGACGCGCTCGACGACATGACCTTGTTGGTGATGTTCTGCAATTCCTGCGAGTTGCAGTAGATCACGGTCGGGCCGAGGCGGTACTGATCCCACATTTGCTTCAGCATCACGTCGATTTCGACGATGTTGCGACGCCCGCCAGCGGTCAGCCCCGTACCGGCACCCGCCGTACCCGACGGCATGACCTTGACGTAGGCCGCACCGCCGCTGTTGAAGGCGGAAGCCAGCAGGCCGTCGAACGCATAGGTCGCGTTGCGGGAAGCGTCCACGGTGATCGCAGTCGCCGCCTGCTGGCCGCCCGTGAGCGGGGCGGAGAACGTGGCGCTGTTGAGCGAGGTGATCGCCTGAAGCGTTTCAGCGCCAGCCGTGCCGACGTACCACGCATAGGCCGCAGCGCCGTTCACGACCGGAACGGTCGCGGAAAGCGTCTGACCCAGCGTGATGGCCTGCGTGGCCGATGCGGACTTGTTGGACGAGCCGCCGTTCAGGGTGAAGGTCTTTCCGTCCGCACCCGTGATCGACTGCGCCTGCACGACGCCGCCAGACAGGGACGAGGCAAGATGGCCTTCCAGCGTCAACGCCACGACGATGACCGAATAGGTCGCAGCCGGAAGCGTGGCACCCGAACCAGCAGCGGCCAGCGTGGCCGCATTCGGCGTGCCGAGGGCGAGCGAGGAATTGCCGCCAAGGATCGCGTACTCTTCCTTCATCATCGTCTGCTGCAACAGGCGCATGGCGAGCGTGGACTGGATGTCCTCGAAGCCTTCCGCCGCGTTGATCGCCTCGACCGTCACGCTATCCTCTTCACCGAGGGTCACGTAGTTGGCCGACTTGTTCGCGGTGGTGTAACTCATGCGGCCCGAACGCTGGCCTTCCGGCACCCACGGCATGGACTTCACGCCCGAGCCGGTAATCGCCGAGACCTGCCGCCAGTTGGTGGCGATGCCGCCCTGTCCGCGCACGCGCTTCATGCTGTTACGGATCGGCGCGAGGAACGGGTAAAGATTCTTCGCCGGGGCTTGCAGGTCGAAGTTGACCAGCCCGGTGTTGGTGGAAACGGTCTTCTACAGGCTGCCAGCGGTGTCGCCGAGAGCCTTCTTGAGAGCGTCGCGGATTGCGGTAGACATGGTGTGTTCCTCTCGGTTAGTGGACAGGCGACAACTGCGCCAGCTTGATCAGGGCAAGGGCTTTTTCCTCGCCGTCTTCCATCGCGTCGATGGCCTTGGCAAGGTCAGCGACAGGATCGGGGTGGCCGTCATCGGCCTTCTCGACGGCACGGGCAGCGGCCTTGACCGGCTCGGGCATCGCCTTCAGGGCATCGATGGCCTTTTGCAGTTCGGCCTGCTTCGCGGCTTCTGCTTCGGCATTCGCAGCGGCCTTGACGATCAAATCGTCCTTTTCGGCAGCGGCAGCGGTGAGATCGGCAACCTGCTTTTCCAAGTCGGCGACCTTCGCAAGGGCGCTGTCGTGCGCCTTTTGCAGTTCTTCGTTCATGGTGTCCTCCTCGGACGTTTTGGTGACAGTCGCCGAGGCGGAACGCTCAACGTCCTGCGCGACTTCTTGCGCCTCTTTTGCGGTGTACCGTTCAAGGATCGAGGCAAGCGCCTTGACGGATTCCTTCACTTCGGCGGCAAAACCGTCGTCGTCTTGATCTTCTTCAGCCTGCGCCTCGAACTCCAGATAGTTCTGGAAATCCGCCAGCGCGGCGGTCAGGTCAGCCATGCGGGACACGGCATACAGCGATTTCGTGACACCCAGCGGACGCTCAATGCTCGCACCATCGGCCTTCACGACCGTGAAATGCGCAGACCCGTTGCACGGGTTGTCCACGATGCTGATCTCGCTCGGGTTCGCGGTGTAACGCATCGCGCCCTTCACAACGTCATCAGGCCATTGCTTGCCGACATACGAGCCGCCGATCGACACCCCCGTATAGACGCCGCTCGCCATCTTGGCGCGTTCGGCCAAATCGACCACCACGCCGCTGATCTTGATTGCCTTTGCATCGTCATCGAATACCAAATCCGTGACCTTGCCCGCCGCGACCTTGCCGTGCATTGCACGGAGATTGCCCCGCGACTTGCCCGCACTGGCCTTGTGGATGCCGTCCGACCACGCCTTGAAGTAAGGCTTTGAGGTCTCGTAGTCGAAAATCTCGCCCGCCTTGTCCAGCGATTCGTCGGCGGCAATCGCCTCGAAATAGCCGGTCGTTTCGTCGTATTTCGCCAGCTAGGCGAACATGACCTGCTTCATGGTTTCATCCTTTGTGATTCCGATGACCGAGCATCGGCAACGCGGGTGGCCTGGTGGCCCCATGTCGCCCGATGCGAACTCCTGCAACAAATCGATCTCGCCCTGATCTGCGTTGGCTTGGCAGACCGTACATGCGCCTTCCGCCAGAATCCACCGCTTGCGCTTGACCACGCCAGACACGATCCACGCCTGCATCGCCCCGTTGACCGATGCCGCCGCGATCTCGGTGTGCGCGATCATTTGCGCCCGATCCTTTCCGAACGCGAACGATTCCCGCAACTGCTTGGCAAGGTCACGCATCGACGTGCCATCCCGCACCGCGTCGGCGATCATCTCCCGGATCGCATCGCGGGTCGTGTCCAATAGCGTGCCGCCCGTGCCGGATGACGTAATCAGCGCCGCCGCACGTTCCTCCGCCCACTTGATCGCGTGTTCGTTCACCAAGTCGGTGGAAACGGACAGGCCATAGTCGGCAATCGCCGCATCGCTCGACTCGACCGCCGCTGCACCCAATCCGGCCTCGATCTCGTCGGCGATGTTGCCTAGCGCAACCATCGTGAGCCGATCCACCTCAACACCCGCCTCGACCTGCGTTGCCACGTCGTCCGCCGCCTCGCGCAACGCCTCGGCAATGGCGACCGCCAGCTTCTTGCGGTTCTGGTCGGCCAATGGCTGGTCGAGATCGACCGCGCTACCGTCAGCCGCCTTGTGCAGGCTGTCCATCGGCGTTCTGCTCGTCTGCGGGCTGGGCCTTGCCGTCATCCGGCGCAAGCTGCGGGGGCGGTGGCGGGTTCAGTTCTTCTTTCTGCGCGGGCGTCAGCGGATCAAGCCCCAAGTCGGCCCGCACCTCATCCGCCGTCACGACCTTGTTGGCAATGTAGATGGCATCAATCTGGGCGCGCTCCAGCGGGTCTTGCGCGTCGGCATCCACCCATGTGAACTCGATGTCGTCGTGCCCGATATACACCTGCACGATGTCGTCAATGACCGACTTTACCCACTTGCGGATCGGCTCAATGCCCGATTCCTCGCTCGACTGCTTGTCGTTGTCGGACGACGATCGGTTCATCTGCTTGATAAACGGCGTCGGCGGCAGGCCCAACGCAAAACAGGCAATGCGTGCAAGCCATTCGTCAAAGTCAGACTTCAGCGCCGGTTCCTTGGCCTCCTGGTATTTGGCATCGTGCGGAATGATCCGCACCTTGCGCCGCTCCGCGCTATTGCCCGACAGCATGGCATCCAGCGCCAACTGGAACTGCGCGATCTGATCCGGCGTCCAGTCTGCGCCGCCTTGCAGGAAGCCTTCGGGCAGGTTGCCCGCCTCGTAATAGTCGAGATTGCTGATCTGCCGGTTGATCCACAACTGCGCCGTCGCCACGATCTGCTCGACGTGGCTATAGCCGTAGACCTTGTGCGTGCGCACGTTGCGGGGACGGTAGATCAATTCCGCCGTGGTGTAGTCCACCGCTGGCAGGCCCTTCAGGATTTGCTGGTAGGCCGGGGCCGGGGCTGCGGGCGTCCATCCCCTCGGGTCAATCAGGCGCTTAATCGTCGCGCCGTCAATCGGACGCAGCGCGAACAGGTCGCCGCCATAGGTGCGCTGCACGTAGATGCTCGCGGCATCCAACACGTACATATCCTCCAGCACCATGCGCAGCCAGTCGGCCCAGCGATGCTCGCCGTCCGGGCGTTGCAGCAGCTTCGTGATCTTGGCCTCGCGTGCGCCAGGTTCCTTGGTCTGGTCAATCGGTCGGATCGCCCATGCCTGCGCGACCAGCTTATCCTTGCACGTCTCGACCAGCAGCCGCACGATGTCGCAGCTATCTGCGAACGTGCGCAACTGCGCATAGGTGTAGCCACCCACCGGCCGAATGCTTGGCGTGGTGTTGATCGCGGTCGGGTAGTCAAACACCCGGCCCGCCACGTCTGCCGGGGCTTGCGTGACCTGCGGATCGCCAGGGCCAAACCAATCGCCCTTGCCGGTGAAGGCAAAGCGCAAGCCTGCGGCAGCACGCGCAACAAAGCCCGGATCAATCGGTTGTTCCGTGCCTCGTGCCATCCGTCATGCTCCCTTGTCGTGTTCCAGAATCAAGCGCATGGCGTCGATCATGGCGTTGTTGTTGTTGCCGACCATCAATTCGGTCAGCGCCCAGACCAGCGCATCAGCGCGGTCAGGCGACTTGTCACCGAGGTATCCGGCAGTGCTGAAATTGCACATTTGATCCTCCATCCGGTCGAATTGACCGACATGGCGAACCTTGTCTTGTTCGTACAGCGCGGCCACGGGTTCGGCCCGCACAGTCTTACCTCGTGATGCCGTCACGTCACTGACCGGCGCATTCGGCTCGGCGCCGTGGATGATCGCTCGCACCATGTCGCCGCCGAAGTTGCGTTCGACCACGATCCGGTCGGCTTGAAACTCCCGCCACGCCTAGACCGCCAGCCTGCCCCACTGTTCCGGGCTATAGCGGCCACTGCGATCTGCCAGGACATAGCCCTTGCCGTCATGGCCTAAACCGGCCACCACGATGCCCACTTCGTCGGATCGCTTATCCTCGTCACCGCTACAGCCGGACGGATCAACCGCGACCACAATCCGCTTCAGCGCCGAAGGCTCCACAGCGTCCATACGGGCCGCCGCAATCGCCTCCAGTGTCCACAACGCGCCATCCACCTCAGACACATAACGACCGTCCAGGAATCGCCTGCGCTGCCTCTCGGGCATCGCCTCAAGCAGCGCGATATAGGACTCGTCGATATTGTCCCGGTTGTCCACCGGATTGATATAGAACATCCGGTAGTCGTCCGGATCGCGCAATGGTTGCCGCGTCTCCGGATCAAGATGTTCCACGAATACCCGATACGTCCAGTGACCCGTTCCCGTGGGATTCAAGTCATAGAACGCCCGGTTTTGCAGCCCGGTCACCTTCTGCGCCAATCGTGTCAGCGCAGTCAGGATCGACGCCCGGGGAATTTGGCTGCACTCGTTGAAGTAACAGGTCGCAAACTCAAGTCCGAGAATCTTTTCGACGCGCTCCTTGTCGTCCAGCCCGGCAAACCAAATTTCCGAACCATTCTCGAACTTGACGTAGCCGTCCTGCCGCTGAGACTCATACGTCACGCCCGGAAAACACAGCGCCATCACCTTCGGCAGCGTGTCCAGCCAGACCGATGCTCGCAGTGCGTTGTACCGCAGACGGAATATGGCGTGGCGTGAACCTGGTGCCTTCAGCGCCCTAACGACAACCTGCCGCACCAACAGAAACGTCTTGCCAGACCGTGACCCCCCGACCAGCAGCGTGTGCGTCTAGTCGCCTGCCAGCAGCGCCCGCGCTTCCTCCTGCTTGTCGGTCAGGATCGACTTAGGCTTTTGCGTCCGTGCCATCCAGTATCACCGTCACGCCCGTCTGCACCACCTCATGCCTGTCAGACCAGCCTTGATTCTTTAGCCAGAAGATTGACCCGGCCACATTGTTTCCCGCCAATCGTTGCTCCCACGCGGCCTCAAGCCGCATCCGAACCTTCTTTACGGTGTCGGAAAAGTCTGGCTTGTCGCCATATTCCAGTAGCGTGTCGCGGGTCATATCCAGTGCAAGGCACAGGCCGTTAACGGTCGGAACCTCTGGCGGGTCGGCTATCTTGCACTCGGCAAAATAGGCATTAGCCTTGGCCGCGAAGTCTTCAGGATTCGTGTATTTCGGCGGTCTGCCCATGCGGGCTTTCTTTGTGCCCGACATTTGGCCACCAGTCCTCTGTTACCTATTCCCCGGTCTCCGGGTTGATATAAATGGCGGGGGATGCAGGGCTCGAACCTGCACAGGCCGATGAAGGCTCCGCGATGTTAGAGACCGCAGCTCTACCGATTGAGCTAATCCCCAGTGGTTCTTTCTTCCCAAATATCCGATCCCACTCGCTCTCGAATGCGTCACGATCCACGCTCAGCGGACGCGGTGCCGATCCCTTACCCATTAGTGCAACGTCACCTTTGGGGGAATGGCGATGCGATCCGCTGCCGCGTCTGCCGATGCGTACAACACCTCGGCCAGTTGCTTGTCATCAAGCCCCGCCCATTGCAGCTTGAACGCGCCGTCCTTGTTGACCACAATCACGATGTTTCCCTTGTTCGGGGTCAGCAGTCGGCCAAGCTGTTCGACAACGCTCAATGACTGCTTCCGGCGCGACCACCAGAACGCGACCTGTTGCAGCAGCTTTTTCATTGCCTTTCTGCCTTCAGCAATTCTTGCAAGGCGCGGATTTGGGCGTCGGCGTTGTCGGCGTCTCTAACAAGATCGACCGCGCCTTCTGTCCGTGCATCGGCTTCACCAGCAGGCTTGCCGGGATCGGCGGCAGCTTCGGGCACTGCGGTCGGACAGGTTCGCCACGGCTCGCGCAGCCGGACGCGACCAGCGCGAAGGTCAGCAGCGAGAGAGTCAGCACGGGCTTGCGCATTGATCTTGTCCTGTTCGTATTGGGCCGCGACTTGGTTAGCAACCCTCACCGACTCGCGTTCGGTTTCGATGACGTGTTGCGCATCGTGCAACGCCGCCTCTGCGCCCTTCGCTCGGCTAATGGCGGCATCGGCACGACGAGCACTAACAGCGGCGCGCCCTTGAAACACTGCGGCACTGAATGCCGCCGCGACCGCCAGCACGGTGACTGCGATGCAGGCATACTTCCACGCACCAGCGCGAAGTTCGGATAGTCCGATCATGGTTTGTCCACCGCTTTCTGTCCGACATTCGCCGCGAGATACAGCCCCAGCACGAATGCCGATTGCGTCATCCACTGGTCGGCAGTCATGAATCCGCACGCGAAAAACGCCACGCCCGCAACCCAGCCGCACGCAGCCAGCCAAAACTTGCGCGACAGGTAGCGGCGATCATTCATCGCACGTCCCTCATGCAGGCTTGTTCCTCTGCGGCTCTGCGGCGATCAAGACCCCGTACAACCCGACCACCGGCCCAGTTGTAGAGTCGGATTGCGTGGCAGGCTCCGGCGAAGTCGCCCTGTCGTGCGAGTCGTCCTGGCGTTCCCTCACACACGGCCTTTCCGCCCGTGTTGAACGTGAGCGAGATGAAGGCCCCCCGAACGCTCGGCGGAAGATCGCGTGCAACGCATCGCGTAACGATTCGCTCCGCATCGGCCATGTCCTCGCGTAGGTATTTCTTGCACTGTTCAGGCGTCGCCGTGTCGCCCTTGCGGACGCCCTTGGTGTGGCCCTCACAGATCGTCCAGACCCCTACGCCATCGGCGTATGCCCTGTACCGGACGCCCTCGAACGCAGTGATCAGCGATCCGGCAATCGCCATCGCCGCCACAAGCCCCGTGACGATTGCAGGCTTAGTCGCCGTCGCCATCATCCGGTTCCTGCTGCACCCGCCAGCCCGCAAGCTGCGCATCGTGCAATTCCTGCTTGCGCTGGTTGTCTAGGTTCCGGTAGTACCAATTCACGCACAAGCCGATCACCGCGATCAGCAGACCGCCATACGCGGCAATGTCCGTCGCGGTCAGCCCGCCCCACACGGCGGCAACGCTGCCTACCAGCGATGTTTTCTTCGCCGATGCAGCAATCAATGCCTCGCGTGTGTATTCCATTGCAGTCCCCCTGCGGGTTATGCCCCGCAGGGCGTGGATTAACTTCGTCTTCCGGCCCTAAGCCGAAACTTTATTTCGGGCATGTTCCTGCCCATATCGGGCAATGCAGTTGCATTACCTCGGCAAATGTTCGCCGTTAACGAACATTCGGAACATCAAACCGACTTCAACACCGGCTTGCGCTTCTTATCCGGCGCGATTGGCCGCCATTCCTGCGCATAACCCGCACCCTCGCCAGACCCGAACAGGTAAAACATCGGGCCACCGACCGGATACCACATGCCCAGCACGCCCTGCGCCTCGCATTCCGGATCGAGATAGTCCGCGTCAAAGATCGCGCACTGCCCCTCGTCCAGAAACACCGCGCCCGCGTCTTGGTCAACGTCGGTCATGCAAGGCTCCAATAGATTCCCCGTCGCGGCATCGGCCCACGGGGTCTGCAAACGTTCGGCAGCAAAGTCGGGCATCACGCCCGAATGGATTGCCCGCCGGGTCTGGCGTTGCCTCCACTTGCGGGTCTTTCATGACACTGGGCAGTGGGCTAGAGGCTGTGCGGGCTACGTCTATTATCCCATCCGTTTCATGGCTGGGTATTTTTCATCTGCACGAACGTATCTGTATTCCATGTGCAACATCGCCCGATACGTGTCCAGACCGATCCACATGCAACGCGAGACCGGATCGCGGATCGCCTGATATGTCTTATGCGCGATCCCGAATCGTTCCGCACGCTCGTGCAACCCCTCTGGATAACGACCGAAAATTGCAAAATCCAGCGCATCGCGGCCCGCTTGGGCAATCCATCCAGGCTTCGCTCGCACTGCGCCAGAAACCCACTTTCGTCCGTTTTCCTTCTCGGACCGCGCCAACTGTCTGGCGCACATGATCGCCCACGCCTCAAGCTGGCGATCAAACAGTGTAGTCCCGTTCACAACTCGGCGGTAGAGGAACCAACCCGGAAAATAAGGACTGAACTTCGCGGATGACCGAATCGCCGCATCAATGCACGTATCCGACAGCGTTTCCGCTGAAAAGATCGTATCTAGGTCAAACGTCCTCAAATCCCAATCGCCGCTCATGTCACCGCCTTCAAAGGCGCACTGCCAGGCTCGCACTTCGTCGCACGGCTGGCCGCGCCGCAGTCAAGGCATACCCACAGCGCGTAACGACGAACCTCCGTCCGATATGGCTTGTGCGCCTTCAGCCGATCGCCGCCACAACTCGGGCAGACGTGGCCGCCATGGATGGACAGGTTCGGCAGATTGCGCACCCAGCCGCCAGCCCGCATCCGGTCAAACTCCTCCTGCGTGATCTCCACGTCTCGGCGGTTGTACTCCTCCATCAGTCGGCGCGATTCCCTGTCGCCGTCCATGCAGCCGCGCCACAGCGCAAAACCGCCCGTCTCCGCCTTGCCTTCCTCGCCCAGCCACAGACGCCGGGATTCCAGCTTGTTCGACATCATGAACGCGTCGCGTTTCTGCGCCCGCATTAGGTCAACGTTCCGGTATGGCGTCGGACGTGACAGCCCGGCGCGCTGGAACTCCGCGTTGAAGTGCCGTGCATCAAATCGGGCGCTATTCCAGCCCACCACGGCGTCCGCTTCGTTCAATAGCCTCCACGCCGCCAGCACCATGCGTTCCTTGCCGCCGCGTTGCCATTCGGCGTGGAAGCCGATCTCGTCCTCGTCGGCCCACTTGTACGCGAAACACAGCAGGCCGCCCCAATCCACCACCTGCGCGGGGCCGATGTTCTGCTGGAACATGCCCCATGTGTAGGCCAGCATCGGGCGCGTCTCGATATCCAGCACCAGCACGCGCGGGCCGTCCGGATCGCGGTTCATGCGGGCGACGCGACGCTCTAGCGTGCGGCTGTTGATATTGAGCATGGCCGCAGCCTTGCGCTGCGACCCGGCGTGGTCGATGGCCGCCAGGATTTCGGAGTCGGCGATCATTTCGCACCATCCAGCGCCGTCAAGCGTTCGTATTCCTTGACCGGAACCGAGACGAACGTCTTGGCGTCAAGCTCGTCTAGCTGCGCGTGGAGTTTCTGGCGAAGCTCGGTGCTGCCGTCGTACTCCCATGTCAACCGAATCCAGAATCCGGCCAGTGCCAGCAGGCACGTCACCTGCCCCAGCGCGCGATCCCATTCCGGCTCGATGGTGATGACGTGGACGTTTAGCCAGTTCCACCGTGAAGGTGTCAGAAACTGGCCCCATTGTTGTCCGCACTCGATGCCCATCAGTCACGCTCCGGCGCGAACATGAAACCGCCAGCGGCATGCTCTCGTTGCACGAACACGTCCGTTACCAGCGGGCGATCCCATGCGATACCGTGGGCGATGGCATCGTCTCGCAGCTTGCGGGCGTTGTCCTCAGGGTAGTTCCGGGCTGCCGGGGCAATCGGCGCACCCAGCGCCTCGCATCGCTTCTGCAGCGCACTCAGCGCCCGCCACGCGACGGATACGAGGTCATCGTCGAACAGGTGCCGTACCAGCGCATCCAACTCGTCGCCGGATTTGCTGCGGTCGTGGAATAGCTCGCATCCGGGGTTGTGCTGGCGATTGCCCTTGACCGAATGCTCGGCAACCTTCGCCAGTGCTGCCGGGAAGTATTGGATCAGGCCGGAATACAGCGGAATGCCCTTTCGGGCGCTTGCATCACTTGGCAATGTCACGTTCCACCTCGTCATCACGACGTTGGGTTATCGGTGCCCGTATCGGGGCGTCTCTCGACGGGCCTAGCGGGGCTTGGCTATCACCTTATCCGGATTTTGTCGCACTGTTTCGCAAACGTGCGACTGCGCGAGCCATGCGCCGATAGACCGTTGCCCGATGGCACCCCTGCCGCTCCGTGACTGCCGCCATGCCGCGTTCCGCCAATTCCAGCGCCTGCTCCTCACGATCCCGCGCAATCCGCCGCTTCTCCGCCTGCGCCATGATCGTCATGATCTCCGCCATCGCCCGCATCCGAATATCGTCTGGGATGCCTAGATCGTGGAGCCGATGGTCAATTCGGTTGCATTCTTCCAGCCAGTCCACGATGCCCCCATGCGTGTTGTCAGTTCAAACGATCACGAAGATATGCAAAAAACCCGGCGCGGCGATATTCACGCGAGTACGCCAGTTCGCGTCCCCACTGGTTACCTATCCATTCCGGCTCAGGGATCACGAATCGCCACTCACCGCGACCAATCTTGTACGCCAGACATGGCAGTGCATCGCGCTTCTCGGCAGCCGCCCATGCCTGCGCCCACCATGCCCGAATGTTCGACGCGCTGGCGCAGTTCTTCACCTCGATGCAATAGCCGCCGACCAACTGCTCAATATCGCCGTGCTGCGCCTGTTGGTACTGCTTTAATTGCCGATTCACTACGATGCCCAACTCGTCGCGGATGAAGGCGACGATCTGAAGCTCGCCGCGCTTGCCCTTGTCGCGTGACACCCGCCCGCTCATTCACTCACCCTCGCCGCTGCAGCGATCAGATCATCCATCAATTCCGCCCGCGTGATACCCTTCGCGTAAACGCCAATCAGGTTCGCATCCGTTCGGCACTCCATCAGCACCCTGCCTGTCGGCGTCACGCCAATGGATCGGGGTTTGCGCTGAACCAACTGCTGGATTTTCTTTGCGATCACAGCATGGTCGTCGTGGAATACGTTGTAACCGTTCATTCCTGCGCCGCCATTGTCAGTGCCGCAGCCACGGCATACGCCTGCTCTGCCGTCATCTCGTCCGGAATCCCGCACGGCACGATGGCCCGTTCGCCGTCCTGCCCGATCTCGATAGACACCTCGAACCGTTCCAACCCGAGCGTGTCGAATGCCCGAACCGATCCGATCATCGTCACCGTGACCGCGTGGTCGTCATCGTAGTAGTGCACATGCTGGCCTAGCTCGATTGTGTTCATGGCGTCGGCACCAGGTTGCCGCGACTGAACGCCACGCGGAACGATTGCAGCAGCACCGTTAGCGTGTCCAATGGCGGGTAGATGATCTCTGCCTTCAGATTCTTGTACCTGCGATTCCGCCATGCCGCGTTCGCGCATTGCTTGCATGTCGGGAACACGTACAGCGATCCGCGCCTGTTTCCGATCTTCATCTTTTCGACTGGAAACATCCCGTCGCATTTGTTGCAATGGTGCATTACTTCACCTCCAAATGTCCGTCTCGAAACAACATCGGCAACCAACGCCCGAACGCGCGGTTCCACTCGGCAAACTTCATCTCTCGATCCATCGACCGGCCTTGATCCAATTCCCGATGGCAGGAGCGACAAGCCGGAACGACGAAGCAGTCATGCGCCTTCATCGCCCCGCCCTTTCCCCACGCCGCCTGATTCGCGTGCGCAGGCTCACCGTTGCCGCCCTCACAGCAGGGCAGCCGCAACATGCACGGGTAGTCGTAGCAGAGATCGAGAAACTTGCGGCTGCGGTAGTTCATGCGGCAGCATCCATCGGAATGAACACACCGGCCTGCGCTGCAATGCGCTCGACCGTTTCAAGAAACCTGGTGAACTCGGCTTTCTTCAGCACGTCGCGCTTACCCGCTTCGTTGCGGGTCGTCGTGCGGAATGGGCGCGACTCGATCCCTTCCGGGTTACGCGGAGTTTTCGGAACCTTCTTGTCCACCCAGCCGAAATGTCGTCCCAGCATGTATTCGTGAACGTCCGCGACCTCGTACCCCATCGCCTCGGCAATCGGCGGATATACAACGCCGAATAACAGGCTGTTTTGTTGCGCAGACCGTGATTCCTTCCACGGCTTGCACGACACTTCCAATGGCAACGCCTGCGATTGCAGGAAGTCGATATAGCGGACGCGCTCAGCTTGCGTTGACAGCTTCATGCGCTTTCTCCTTGCACTCGGCCAGCGTCCCGTGCATCACGATCCTGTCTCCATGTACCAGCGTGTAAAGCCAGCCAGTCACGCCATCTCTGCGGCCATAGCTCTTGCAAATCGTCCACTCGCCGCAAACGACGTGATATGGGCTTTTCTGTTCCCATTGCATCAGAATTGCTCATGACCGTATTCCGCCAAATTGTCGAATCGCATCGTTTCGCCGTGGAATCGCAACCTGCACCGGCATGTCGGGCCGTGCCGATATTTCATGACGTTGAACTCTGCAATTCCACTTTCAGGGCATTCACAATCACCCTTCCAATAAACCTCGGCGCGATACAGGAACGCGATCAGATCAGCCTCGCGTGTCGCCTCGTCGCTGTTCGCAATATCCGCAAGACCGGGGCGCGCATCGCTGCGCGAATCAACCTCAGCCTTCACCTGCGCCAAACAGACGATTGGAATATCTAGATCACGCGCCAGCGTCTTGAGCCTACGCGCCGCTTCCCCGACTTCCTCGTTTCTGGCCTTCGCACCAGGAACTCGGATGCGTTGCAGGTAATCGACGAACAATACCTCGATGCCGTGTTCCTGCTTCCAGCGTCGCGCCACACGCTCGATTTCCTCAATCGTCGGGGCACTGCGGTCATAAATCCGCACTCGCTGATTGACCAGCATCGACATGGCATCGGTCAGCTTCGGCCATGCTTCCTCGTCAAGATCGCCGTTGCGCATCCGTTCGGCGTGAACCGATGATTCCGAAGATGCCGCACGCTGGCCGACCTGCATCGCCGACTGCTCGCCGGAAATGATGCCGACCGAATGCCCCGCCTTCGCCGCGTTGATCGCAAGGTTGACCATCAGGGCGGTCTTGCCCATTGATGGCCGCGCACCGATGAACACCAGGTCGCCGCGATGCCAACCACCAAGCCGCTTGTCCATGCGGTCAAACCCTGTTGCGACGCCGCGCAGCTTGCCGCCTGCCGCAATCGCCGCGTCCACATCATCCATCGCCGCAATCAGGGCTTGCCGGAGCGTGTATTCGCAACCGGCCTCCGCCTTAACCAACGCCATCAGGTCGCGTATCGCGTCGTCAAGCAGCACCGGAGCATCCGCGCCTGCATACGCCCCGGAAGTCACGCGGCCCGCAATGTCAATCGTCTGCCGCAAAACCGACTTCTGGCGCACAAGGTCGGCATGGTGCCGAATCATCGCTGCGCTCGTCGCCGTCTGCGCAAGGTCAATCAGGTATTCGGGCGAAACATCGTCGCCCGTGAAATGCTCGCCTAGCGTTACCGCGTCGAACGGCTTGCCGTTGCGATCCTGCTCAACCATCGCCCGGA
>JAFEBZ010000145.1 GCA_018242405.1 Pseudomonadota bacterium
CTTGATGCCCTGCTTGAAGATCAGGATGTGGCCCGGGCAGTTCATCGGCTTGAGCGCGTAGTCGCGCTTTTCGCTCTCGGTGGTGAACATGTTCTCGCGGTACTTGTCCCAGTGGCCGGTCTTCTCCCACAGCGACTTGTCCAGCAGCTGCGGGCCCTTGACCTCCTGGTAGCCGTTGTCGCGGTACACGCGGCGCATGTACTGCTCGACGATCTGCCAGATCGCCCAGCCCTTGGGATGCCAGAACACCAGGCCCGGGCCTTCTTCCTGCAGGTGGAACAGGTCCTGGGCCTTGCCGATCTTGCGGTGGTCGCGCTTCTCGGCCTCTTCAAGCTGCGTCAGATAGGCCTTGAGGTCCTTGTCGTTGAGCCAGGCGGTGCCGTAGACGCGCTGGAGCATCTCGTTGTTGGAATCGCCGCGCCAATAGGCGCCGGCCACCTTCATCAGCTTGAAGCCGCGCAGCTTGTCGGTATTGGGCACGTGCGGGCCGCGGCAGAGGTCGATGAACTCGCCCTGCGCGTACAGCGACAGCTCCTGGTCGGCCGGGATCGATTCGATGATCTGCGCCTTGTATTCCTCGTTCTTGCCACGGAAGAACTTCACCGCCTCGTCGCGCGACAGCACCGAGCGCGCCACCGGCAGCGCTTCGGCGACGATCTTCTTCATCTCGGCCTCGATCTTCTCGAGGTCTTCCGGGGTGAACGGCGTCTTGCGCGCAAAGTCGTAATAGAAGCCGTTGTCGATCACCGGGCCGATGGTGACCTGGGTATCCGGGAACAGCCGCTGCGTGGCCTGCGCCAGCAAGTGCGCGGTGGAGTGGCGGAGGATGTCCAGCGCCTCCGGCGACTTGTCGGTGACGATGGCGAGTTCGGCGTCGCGGTCGATGCGGAAACCGGTGTCGACGAGCTGGCCGTCGACCTTGCCGGCGAGTGCGGCCTTGGCGAGGCCGGCACCGATGGATGCGGCAACGTCGGCGACGGTGACGGGATGATCGAATTCGCGGCGCGAACCGTCGGGGAGCGTGATGTTGATCATGGGATGTAGCTCATCAAAACGTTGTTGACCGGGAACAGGGGAATTCCGGATTCCGGAAACGAAAACGGCACCATGCAGGTGCCGTTGGGCGGAACCTGATGGCGTTTCAGCGATGGGCGATGGTAGTGCTCATGTCGCACGCTCGGCCGGCGTCAGCGCAGGCCACCCGTATCCGGTGGAGATGGGGAAAACATAGGGCCGGAACGGCTTCGGGTCAATGGGGAGGCCCCTGCCAGCCGTTCCGGCCCCAGCCCTCACGGCGACCGCGCCGCGAGTTTCCTGCGTTCCGGCAGGCGATCCGGCCAGCCCCCGGCCAACGCTTTATAGAGTGCGATCGCGCTGCCGACGCTGCGGGTGCGGGCATCGGCGAAGGCGTCTTCTGCCTGCAGCTGGGTGCGTTCGGCGTCCAGCACTTCGAACAGATCGGTGGCGCCGGCGTGATAGCGCAACCGCGCCAGTTGCGCTGCCTTGGCGCTATCGAGTGCCGCCTGTTCCAGATGGGCGTCCTCGCTGCGGGCACGGTCGTGGCGCACCAGGGCGTTCTCGGTATCTTCCAGCGCCAGCAGCACGGTCTTCTCGTACTGCGCGAGCTGGCCTTCGGCATCGGCATCGGCGGCCTTGATGCGGGCACGGACGCGGCCGACATCGAGGAAGGACCAGTCGATCCCGAGCGCGACCAGATGTGTTTCGCTGTCGCGCGAGAACAATGCGCCGGTACCCGCCGCCTGCGAGCCGATCAACCCGCCGAGCGTGAAACGCGGGAACAGATCGGCGGTGGCGACACCGATGCGCGCGGTCGCGGCATGCAGACGCTCTTCGGCAGCGGCGACATCGGGGCGGTGACGCAGCAGGTCACCCGGCGTCGACGGATCGATGCGCGCCGGCAGCACCGGCAAGGCGCCTTGTGGCGTGAGCTCGGTGATCAAGGCTTCCGGCATGCGGCCAGTCAACACCGCCAGCCGATGCATCGACACTGCGACCTGCGCTTCCAGCGCCGGCACCCGCGAACGCGTCGCTTCCAGTTGCGCCCGCGCCCGCGAGGTATCGAACTCGGTGCCACGACCGGCGTTGAAGCGCGCTTCGACCAGTTTCAGTGTCTGCGCCTGGTTGTCGGCGTTCTGGCGCGCGACCCGCAGGCGTTCCTGCGATCCGCGCAGCGCGACATAGGTGTTCGCGACTTCGCCAACGATCGCCACTTGCAGGGCCTGCAGATCGGCGGACGAGGCATGCAGGTCCGCGCGTTGCGCTTCCACGCTGCGACGGACACGACCGAACAGATCGAGTTCCCACGACGCCTGCGCACCGACGCTGTAGCTTTCGTAATCACGACCGCTGCGCGATACACCGGGCATCTGATCGGCACTGGCGCGATTGTCCGAGCCCTGTCCCTGCGCGGTGATCGTCGGAAGGTAGTCGAACTTCGCGCCGCGCAGCAACGCATTGGCGCGATCGAGATTGGCCAGGGCGATGCGCAGGTCGTGGTTCGCGGACAAGGCATCGTCGACCAGTCGCGTTAGCAGCGGATCGTTGAAGCCGCGCCAGAACTCGCTGCCGGGTGTCGCCACGGGATTCGTCGCGACCGCATTTGCATCGGGTTCTGCCTGCACGAAATGGTCTGGCACCTGCATCGCGGGACGGACATGGTTCGGTCCGACCGCGCAAGCCGCCAGCAACGCCGAAGCGATTCCGATGACCAGCGGTCGAACGGTGGAAGTACTCACCATGGCAGCACCTGATCGAAGTAGTAATAGCCGCCGGTCGGACCGTCGTTGCCGATCAGCGCCAGCTGCACGCTGGTGCGCGCGCCTTCCGGCACGGACAGCTCGCCGTTCTGCTGGTCGCCGGATTTGTTCATGTCGGTCTGCACATAGCCCGGGTGGATAGCGTTGACCTTGATCCCGGTGTCCTTCAACTCGTGCGCCAGATGCACCGTCCACGCGTTCACCGCGCTCTTGGACACGTTGTAGGCGGGAACGCCCTTGAACTCGTAGATGAAGGACTCGGGGTTCTGGTGTTCCGAGGTCGAGCCCAGCAGGCTGGACACGTTGACGATGCGCCCGGCATCCGACTTCTTCAGCAGCGGCAGGAAGGCCTGCGTGGTTTCGATCAGGCCGAACACGTTGGTGTCGAACGTGGTGCGCCAGGTCCCGAGCGACTGGCCGGACACGCCCTTGGTGGCGTCATCGACCAGGATGCCGGCGTTGTTGACGAGGATGTCGAGCTTGCCGTGCTTCTGCGCGACTTCCTGCGCCGCGGTGGCAATGCTGTCGGGTTTGGTGACGTCGAGAGCGATCGCTTCAACCTGCAGGCCTTCGGACTGCAGTTTCAACGACGCCTCGACCGCCTTGCCGCGATCGCGACCGGCAAGCAGGACATGCACGCCCTGGCTGGCGAGCTGGCGGACGGTCTCGAAACCGATGCCGCGGGTGGCACCGGTGACAAGGGCGACTTTGGGAGAGAGCTGGGCAGACATTGGAATTCCTTGTATGAGGTGGGCCTTGGCCCGCCGTGGGAGAGATCAGAGAACCGACGAGGCGGTCGCCGGCGAGTGCTCCGGCAGCGTGTCGTGGCGCACCAGTTCCTTGCGCGCGAGCTTGCGCAGGGCAACGTAGAACACCGGTGTCAGGAACAGGCCGAACAGCGTCACCCCGAGCATTCCCGAGAACACGGTGATGCCGGTGACCGATCGCACTTCCGCGCCAGCACCATGCGAGAACACCAGCGGCACGGTGCCGGCGATGAACGCGATCGACGTCATCACGATCGGACGCAAACGCAGGCGGCAGGCTTCCAGCGCCGCTTCGACGATGCCCCTGCCTTGCATTTCCAGTTCGCGGGCGAACTCGACGATCAGGATCGCGTTCTTGCATGCAAGGCCCATCAGCACCACCAGACCGACCTGCACGAAGACGTTGTTGTCGCCGCCGGTCAGCTTGACGCCAAGCAAGGCCGACAACATGCACATCGGCACGATCAGGATCACCGCCAACGGCAGCGTCCAGCTTTCGTACAACGCGGCCAGCACCAGGAACACCAGCAGGATGGCCAATGGGAAGATCACCAGCGCGGCCTTGCCCTGCATCACCTGCTGGTAGCTGAGGTCGGTCCACTCGATGTTCATGCCGTTGGGCAGCACCTTCTGCGCGGTCTGCTCAAGTGCCGACATCGCCTGCGCCGAGGACAGCAGGCGCGGATCGGCGGCACCGGCGAGATCGGCGGCGGGGTAACCGTTGTAGCGCAGCACCGGATCGGGGCCGTAGCTCTGCTTGATCGTCACCATCGAACCGATCGGCACCATCTCGCCACGTTCGTTGCGCGTGCGCAGGTTGCCGATGTCCTCGACACTGCCGCGGAACTTGCCATCGGCCTGCGCGATCACCTGCCAGGTACGGCCGAACTGGTTGAAGTCGTTGACGTAGGCGGAACCGAGATAGGTTTGCAGCGTGTCGAACAACTCCGTCAGCGGCACGCCCTGCGCCTTGGCCTTGACGCGATCGACTTCGGCGTCGAGCTGCGGCACGTTGGCCTGGTAGCTGGTGATCGGATAGCTCATCCCGGGTGTCTGCATCACCGCGCCCTGCAGTCCCTGCACCGCGTTCTGCAACGCGCCGTAACCGAGACCGGCACGATCTTCGACAAACAGCTGGTAACCATTGCCGTTGCCGAGGCCGAGGATGGGCGGCGGCAGCATAGAGAAAGCGAAGCCTTCCTGCAGGCCGGCGATCTTCTGGCTGATTTCGGCGTTGATCTGTTCGGCGCTGCGACCGTGGCGTTCACTGAACGGCTTGAGCGGAATGAAAGCCACACCGGTGTTGGGCGTGTTGGTGAATTGCAGTGCGTTGAGGCCCGGGAACGAAATCGTGTGGGCGACGCCATCGGTGTGCTGGGCGATGTCCGCAACCTTGCGCAGCATCGCGTCGGTACGCGCGATCGATGCGCCTTCCGGCAACTTCACGCCGGCGATCAGGTAGAGCTTGTCCTGGGTCGGGATGAAGCCCGCGGGCACCAGCTTGAACACGAATCCGGTGGCGAGCAGCAGCACCGCATACACCGCGAACACCGCGCCGCGACGACCGAGCGTGCGCTTCATCGCGCCTTCGTAGCGATCGGAATTGCGCTTGAAGAAGCGATTGAATGGACGGAACACCCAGCCAAACAGGCGATCGATCAGGCGCGACGGCGCGTCCTTCGCCGCATCGTGCGATTTCAGCAAGCGTGCGGCCAATGCCGGCGACAGGGTCAGCGAGTTGATCGCGGAAATCACCGTCGAAATGGCGATCGTCACCGCGAACTGCTTGTAGAACTGGCCAGTCACGCCCGAAAGGAAGGCCATCGGCACGAACACCGCGCACAACACCAGCGCGATCGCGATGATCGGCCCGGACACTTCCTTCATCGCCAGGTGCGCGGCCTGCAACGGCGTGGCGCCATGTTCGATGTGGCGCTCGACGTTCTCCACCACCACGATGGCGTCGTCGACGACGATACCGATCGCCAGCACCATGCCGAACAGGCTGAGCGTGTTGATCGAGAAGCCGAGCAGATACAGCACCCCAAACGTGCCGACGATCGACACCGGCACCGCGATCAACGGAATGATCGACGCGCGCCAGGTCTGCAGGAACAGGATCACCACCAGCACCACCAGCGCGACCGCTTCCAGCAGCGTCGACACCACCGACTTGATCGAATCGCGGACGAAGATCGTGGTGTCGTACACCGCCTCGTACTTGATACCGTCGGGGAAACGCTTGGACAGGCCGTCCATCGCCGCGATCACGTTCTTCTGGATATCAAGCGCGTTGGCGCCTGGTGCCTGGAAGATGCCGATGCCGACCGCGTTCTTGCCATCGAGCTGCGAACGCAAGGTGTAATCGCCGGCACCGAGTTCGACGCGCGCGACATCGGACAGACGGACGATCTCGCCGTCATCGCCGGACTTCAGCACGATGTTCCCGAATTCCTCGGGCGTCTTCAGGCGACCCTGTGCATTGATCAGGGTCAGGAACTTACTGTTGGGCATGGGTTCGGCGCCGAGTTGGCCAGCCGAGACCTGCACGTTCTGCTCGCGCATCGCCCGCACCACGTCGCCTGCGGTCAGGCCGCGCGCGGCGATCTTGTCGGGATCGAGCCACGCACGCATCGCATAGTCGCCACCACCGAAGATCTGCGCGTCGCCCACACCGGGCAGGCGCGTCAGCGCGTCCTTGACGTGCAGGCGCGCGTAGTTGCGCAGGTACAGCGTGTCGTACTTGCCGTTCGGCGAGGTCAGGTGCACCACCATCAGGAAGGTTGGCGACTGCTTCTGCGTGGTCACGCCCTGCCGCCGCACGTCCTCGGGCAGGCGCGCCAGTGCCTGGCTGACGCGGTTCTGCACGCGCACCGCCGCGTCGTCGGCATTGGTGCCGGGGCGGAAGGTGACCGTCATCTGCAGCACGCCGTCGGAACCGGCCACCGACTTCAGGTACATCATGTTTTCGACGCCGTTGATCGCCTCTTCCAGCGGTGTCGCCACCGTTTCGGCGATCACCTTGGGATTGGCGCCGGGATAGACCGTGCGCACCACCACCGACGGCGGCACCACGTCCGGATATTCGCTGATCGGCAGCATCGGCATCGCGATCAGGCCGGCGGCGAAGATCACGATCGACAGCACCGCGGCGAAGATCGGCCGATCGATGAAGAATTTCGAGAAATCCATTGAAAGATCCTTGTCTGTTGCGGGCGCGTCAGTTCGCGGCCGGACCTGCGGCTGTCGGTTGTGGCGCCGGAGCACCCATCGCGATCTGCTGCGGCTTCACCGGCATGCCCGGGAAGATCACTTTCTGCACGCCGTGGACGATCACCTTGTCGGTAGGCGCGAGGCCCGACTGCACCACGCGCAACCCGTCGATGCTGCGACCGAGCACCACGTCCTTGCGCAGCGCCGAATTTTTCGGGCCGACGACATAGACGTATTTGCGATCCTGGTCGGTGAGCACGGCGCTGTCGTCGATCAGCATGGCGTTGAACTCGCCACTGCCCTGCAACTGCACGCGCGCGAACAAGCCCGGCGTGAACAGGCGATCGGGATTCTTCAGCACGGCGCGTGCGCGAATGGTTCCCGTCTTGGGATCGACCTGGTTGTCGACGAAGTCGACGGTGCCTTCGTGCGGATAGCCGCTTTCGCTGGCCAGCCCGACGCGCACCGGATTCTTCGTTGCGCTGCGCTCACCCTTGCGTGCCATGTCGGCGTAACGCAGCAGGCTTTGCTCATCGCTTTCGAAATAGACGAACACCGGATCCTGCGACACCACCGTCGTCAATTGCGTGGCATCGGCCTGGGCGAGATTGCCCTCGGTCACCAGCGCGCGACCGGCGCGACCATTGATCGGCGAACGCACCTCAGTGAACTGGAGATTCAATCGGGCTGCCGCGACCGCGGCTTCCGCCGCGCGCACCGAAGCCCCGGTGCCGGATGTGGCGGCCTTGCGCTGGTCGAACTCCTCGCGCGATATTGCTTTTGCTTCGATCAACGACTGCGCGCGGGCGTCCTGCGCCTGGGCCAACCGCGATTCGCTGCGGGCGCGTTCGAGGTCGGCCTGCGCGCGATCCAGCGCAGCGCGATACGGACGCTGGTCGATCACGAACAACAGATCGCCCTTGCGCACGTCCTGCCCTTCGCGATAGGCGACGCGCTGCACATAGCCACTGACGCGCGGTCGCAACTCGACGCTTTCCACCGCAGCGACATGTCCGCTGTACTCGTCCCACTGGTGCACCGACTTCGTCAACACGTTGGCCACGCTCACTTCGGGCGGTGGCGGCATGCCGGCATTCGGCGCGGCCTGGCTGCTGCAACCGGCCAGCACCATCATCATCGCCGCACCCAGCGCGAGCCCCGGCCACGTCGTTCCCGATGCCGTGCGTTGCAGTTCCGGACTGGAAGAATTTTCGTAAATCATTTGGTGCGCTCCTGATTCCTGTTTGCAGCAATGGGGGATGGGGAAAATTTCGATGCGACGGCGTCGAGTAGCCTGTGCACGTCCTGGGCGCAGCGTGCTTGCAGCGCGGATGCGCCACCTGCCGCTTCCTGCGGTCGTATTTGCGCGGACTGTGCGGCGTGGTCCGGCTCCAGAGTCAAGATCGCCTGGGTACAACGCGCGTCATTGCGGTGCTTGAGCAATTCCAGCGCCTTGCGGCCGATGTGATCGACGCAGGGCCAGCCCCGGCAGGCGTGCTTTTCATTGGCAGCAGTGCGCGCCGGGGATTCGACTTCAAGCAATTGCAGGCGCACCGCGTGGGTGCGCGCTTCGTCGTGCAGTACGCGCGCGAGCATGCGCAGTGCCGCCGCGGAAATCGAACGATGGCCATATCCGGCCCAGGGATTGCGTCCACCGGGACCGCCAATCATCACGTAGCCGCAATTGCGTCCCGATTCGGCGAGCCACGGCAGCAGATGACGCGCTGCGACCAGATGCGGCAACACCGCTTCATCGAAACTGCGGCGCAACTCGTCGGATGACTGATCGAGCAAACGGCCACGCTCGCCGCCGCAAGCCAGCGCGGCGATCACCCCGAGGAAGGGTTGCCCGATCTTCCGCAACTCGGCGATCAATGCCAGCGCGCCGGCATCATTCGCCAGTGAGGCCTCGACCGTGCGCAGGATGGCGCCGGGGAATTGCACTTCCAGCGCCGCCAGCCCGCGGACATCGCGCGCGACCGCCACCACCGGCCAGCCAGCTTCGGCAGCAGCCTTCACCGCCGCGCGGCCGACGGTGCCGGTCGCCCCGAGAATGAGGATGGCGGGCTTTATCATCCCACTCACGGGATATTTTCTCCCGTGGTCGGGACAGTGGCATGCCGTTGCAGGCCACGCCGCAGCCAATCGACCACCACCAGCAGGACCATCAGCACGGGCAGGCCGGCGACGATCGCCATGACCCCGACCAGCATCCATGCCTCTGCAGTTCCAATGGAAACAGCACGTTGCAGCTCGATCACGGCAAGCCAGGGCACGCCGACCAGCCCGGTCGCCACGACCAGGGCATAGACCCAACGAACAGCGGAGGCGGACAACATGACGGCGGCACCAGATGGATTGGTGCGCAGGTTAGGCCCGCGATCGGCACTTGATAAGTCAGCAATTCAGGGAATAATTGTCCCGCAATCGGTCCAATCCCCCAAGAGACCCAATATGACCCGCGATCTCAATGACACCCTGGTCTTCGTCAAGGTGGTCGAACACGGCAGCTTCATCTCCGCAGCGCGCTCGCTGCGCCTGCCCAAGACCACCGTCAGCCGCAAGGTGCAGGAACTGGAAACGCGTCTCGGCGCGCAACTGCTGCACCGGACCACGCGCAAGCTCGGCCTGACCGAAGCCGGCAACATCTATTTCGAACATTGCCAACGCATCGCGCGCGAACTCGATGAAGCGGAAAGCGCGGTCGGCCAGCTGCAGAGCGGCCCGCGCGGCTGGCTGCGTTTCACCGCGCCCTACTCGCTGGGGACCGAGAAGATCGCACCGTTGCTGGGCGAGTTCCACGCACGCCACCCGGAAGTACGCGTGGAGATGCACCTGAGCAATGAGCCGCTCGATCTGATCGACAAGGAAATCGACGTCGCCCTGCGCGTCGGCAACCTGCCCGACTCCAATCTTGTCGCACGCCGACTGGCAACCTTCCGCACCCAGGTGTTCGCCAGCGGCGACTACATCCGTCGCCATGGCGAGCCGTTGCATCCGGACGATCTGGTGCACCACTCCGTGCTGGCCTTCACCAAGTCGCGCCGCAATGGCAACGAATTCGTGTGGACGCTGGGCGATGGTGATGGCGAACGCATCGCGGATTTCCGCGTCAATCCGATCTTCGTCGCCAACGATTACGCAGCGCTGCGCGGCGCGTTGCTGTGTGGCGAAGGCATGATGCTGGCTGTCGACGTGATGATGAAGCCGATGGTCGAAAACGGCTTCGTCCAGCGCGTTCTCGCTGGCTGGACCGGTCCCGAGTTCGAATTCAACGCAGTGTTCCCGCGTGGCATGACGCAATCGCCGAAGGTGCGCGCGTTCGTCGACTTCCTGGCCGAACGCCTCAACTTCGACGCCGACTACATGAACCAGTTGTGCCCGATCCTCAAGCGCCAGAAGGAACAGGCGCACGAGGATGCGGTGCAGCGGCAGGCGGCGTGGCTCGTGCCGTCAGTCGCGCCGGAAAGCGACGCAGCACTCGCGGAAGACGCGCTGGCCTGATACAGCGGCGCTCTTCAACCGCCGAAGTGCGCGAGTACCCGCAGGAAGTGGCTGGCCGCACCCGGAACCGCCAGCAACACGGCGAGCATGCCGAACGCGGCGCCCCACAAATGTGC
>JAFEBZ010000146.1 GCA_018242405.1 Pseudomonadota bacterium
TATCGCGGTTGTCTGCAGCCGCCGACACGCCGTGAATACGTCCATGTAGGCTCGTACGCAGCATCCATGCTGCGTACGGTCGGCGCTACAGACGAACCGCATAGGCGCTGCCGGTGGCGGGCCTTTCGCTCTTTCTCTAAAAGCAACAGCACGCGCGCGGCGACTGGCGATCAGGCTGAGAGCGCTGAACGCATGGGTGTGCCGGAGCGCACAGCGCGACAGGATGTCGCGCGCCCGCGACCAGCACATGGATGTGCTGTTCGCGGGAAGAGGAGGTACACCCGTGCGGTCAGCGCAGGCTTGAGCTACCCACCGGTCAAGCCAGCGCGTGCATCAACCCCGCGGTAACAACCAGTCGCGCACCTTGTTCGAGAACGTGATCGCCTGTGCGTCGACGAAACGATGGAACACCGTCGCGGCGAGGTAGATCACCGGCAGCACGATCGCGCAGGCGATGATCGCCGACACGTCGTAATCCCAGTCGCGTGCGTTCAGCGCGTTGAAGATCATCGCCGCGAGGCTGGCGACGATGCACAGGTGGATCAGGTAGACCGAGAACGACACCTTGCCGAGGAACATCAGCAGGCGCGTCGCGGCGAGTTTCGCGAAGACGGAGTTGAACAGCAGCGCGGTGACGATCAATCCGCCGGCAATGAAATTTCCGACCATGTAGGCGTGCTCGCCGAACAGTGGCTGCATCCATGCATACGACGCCGAGGTGTTGTGGACGCCGGCGAAATACAGTCCGGCGGCGAGCATCAGCAGCGACACGATGCCGGGCAGGTCGCGCAACCAGATGCGCACCGCGCTGCCGATCACGAATGCCAGCAGCCCGTACATCATTTCCTCGTCCAGCACTTTCGTCGCGCCCAGCAGCGCGAGCGCGGCCGCGCATGCGACGAGCAGCAATGCGCGCAACCGCGACCAGCGATTGAACGCGAAACACAGCGCGAAGATCATCCACGACCCCCACAATTCGATCCGCATCGTCCACAGGATCGGGTTGTAACGGCTCTGCCCGGTCACGAAGACTTTCCACGCGCCGTTGCGCAACGCACCGAAGAACGACGCCGGGAAATCGCCGTAGCCCTGGATCCACACCGAGAGATCGCTGTAGTCGACGTCCATCCACTCGATCACCGCCCACGCGAACACGCAGGCGGCGATGCATGGCAGTGCCAGTCGCGGGTAGCGCTTCAGCACCAGTCCGAAGACGTCACGCCTGCTGCGACCGACCGCGACATGGGTGAGGATGTAGCCGCTGAGCACGAAGAACACGAACACCGCCGCGCTGCCGGAATACAGGAAGGCGAACGGCGAATCGTGGACGAAACGCTGGATCGGATGGTCGTCGGGATCGGCGACACCCCAGAACGCGTGCAGCCACGGCCAGAACACCAGCGCGAAGTGCGAACACACCACCTGCAGGCAGGCAAGTCCGCGGATGGCTTCGACCGGGGCGAGTTTTGCGGCGGCGGGCTGGACGTTCAAGCCGGATAGATTGCACCAAGCACGCGCGGTCCGCGAGCGCCGGTCACCGACGGCAGGTTGCCGGGCAGGCCGAGCATGGTCTGGCGCGCCAGCCAGGCGAAACCGATCGCCTCGACGTGGTCGGGGTCGATGCCGTGCTTGGCGACCGATTCCACCGTCGCCTGCGGCAGGTGTTGCGCGAGCTTCGCCATCAGTACCGGATTGTGTGCGCCACCACCGCAGACGAGCACGCGATGGACGTTTGGCAATGTCGAATTCAACGCGTCGGCGACGGTGCG
Organism: Pseudomonadota bacterium; assembly: GCA_018242405.1. Lineage (GTDB taxonomy): Bacteria > Pseudomonadota > Gammaproteobacteria > Xanthomonadales > Xanthomonadaceae > Solilutibacter. The sequence continues at coordinate 1,770 of JAFEBZ010000146.1, forward strand.
CGTGCTCAGTTCCGCCAGCGTCGCCTGGACGTCGGCGGGCGATTCGCCGCCACGCAGGCGCGCTTCCAGCCAGCGCATGTGGAAATGTTCGCGGCCGGTGCTCTTCGGTGGCGGCGTGGCAAACCACGGATCGTCGAGCAGGCGATCGAGCAGTAGCGGGTCGATCTGTCCCGATGCCGCCATCGCGCCATCGCGATCGTAGCGTTCGCCGGTGTGGCGTTCGCACCAGATATCCATCAACGCATTCGCAGGGCCGGTATCCCAGCCGCGCACGCCATCACCGCTCGCGGGCAACAGGGTGACATTGGCAATCCCGCCGAGGTTCAGGACCGCACGATCTTCGCTGGCATCGTGCAGCAGCGCCGCATGCAACGCCGGCAGCAACGGGGCGCCGTGCCCACCCGCAGCCATGTCGCGACGGCGGATATCGCCGATGGTGGTGATGCCGGTGCGTTCGGCGACGAGGTTGGGATCGCCGATCTGCAGGGTGAACGGTGATTTGGCGTAGGGACGATGACGTAGCGTCTGCCCGTGCGAGCCGATCGCACTGACGGCCGAGCGATCGATCTTCGCTTCGTCGATCAGTCGATTCGCAGTGAGGGCGAACGCGACACCGACTTCGTGGTCGAGTTCGCCGAGTTCATCGATCGAATACACATCGACGCCTTGCCCGAGCGTGAGCAGGCGCTGCCGCAGTTCGTCACCCCATGGTTGCGCCAGCGCGTGCAGGCATTCGGCATGAAGACGGCCGCCGCGGTTGTCGAAACGCACCAGCGCGGCATCGATGGCATCGACGCTGGTGCCCGACATCAAGCCGATATAGAGACCGTCGGCGGCGGCCATGTTCAGTTGCGCGCCGACTTGTTTTGCGCCGGTGCGGTGCTGGCGACGACGGTGTCGTGGTCCATGTCGGGATAGATGATTTTCTCGACCGTGCGGATTTTCGCCATCGCACGCTGGGTCTGCTGGCGGAACGCGACCAGCATCGCGCCCGACAGCGGCGCCGGCGGCGCCATCGTCACCGTCAACGGGTTGCGATAAACGCCGTTGACGCGGAATTCGTAGTGCAGGTGCGGGCCGGTCGCGAGGCCGGTGCTGCCGACGTAGCCGATCACCGTGCCCTGGTCGACGTGCTGGCCGGGACGGATGTGGGCGAAGCGCGACATGTGCGCGTAGAACGTGCTCTGGCCGCGACCGTGATCGAGTTCGACCACGTTGCCGTAACCGTGTTGCTGGCCGACGAACTTCACCCGCGCGTCGCCGGCGGCCATGATCGGCGTACCGGCGCTGGCGGCGTAATCGACGCCCTTGTGCATGCGCATGCGGCCGAGGATCGGATGCATGCGGTTGCCGAAGGTGGACGACAGGCGCGCATACGGAATCGGCATGCGGATGAACGGACGCTTCAGCGAACGGCCGTCGGCGGAGAAATATTCCGGCTTGCCATCGCGCATGTAGCGGAAGCCGGTGTGCAGTTCGCCATCGACGGTGAACGCCGCGGCGAGCACGCCGCTGGTCGTCACCAGTTCACCGTTCTTCCAGGCCTGGTCGACGACCACGCTGAAGCGGTCGTTCGGCGAGAGATCGGAATCGAAATCGATGTCGTACTTGAAGATCTCGTCAGTCATTTCCTCGACGTTGGCGCGGGTCAATCCGGCCTTGTTCGCGGATTTCCACAGGTCGTCGCCGACCGTGCCCGACAGCACCACCGTGCGCACTTCGGTGTCCTGCGGCAGCACCTTGGCGGCAACCGCGCCGTCATCCTTCATGCTCAGCTCGACCTTGTCGCCGCCGCGCTGGAAGCGGATCGCGCGCAGCAGGCCGTTGCCCGGCGCATCGATCGACAATTCGGAACCGGGGCGCAGCTTCGCCAGCGAGGCGCGGGCATCCGACGACTTCATCATCTGCGCGATCTGCGCCTTGCTCACGCCGAGCGAGCCGAGCAGCGCGTTCACCGATTCGCCCTTGCGCAGGTTCACCACCGCCCACTGGCCGTTCGCCTTCGGCACCGGCTGGCTGACCTGCGGCAACGGCAGTGCCAGTGAAGCGAGTGGCATGTTGGTTGTCCTGGCGAAGGCGTGGTCCATGCCCGGCACCAGCACCGCGCACAGCACGACGATGCTGGCCAGCAGGCTGGCGTGCGCCCAGTGACGATGCGTCCAGCGACCATGGAAGCTCGCCGGCAGGCGCGAGACGACGTGGCGGGTAAGGGCGGCTTCGCGAAGTTGGCGCAGGCGGGAGTGGCGCGCCGCGTCGGCAATCGGGTCTTTCATTCAGCTGTGTCCACACGGCGTGAAAACCGCCGAAGCGGGCACCATAGGACAGCCACCGGCCCGGGTCAAATCCATGATTCCATTGGATTTTCAGGCCCCGGACGGTTTAACGTAATGTTGACGTTTCGCCCTCCCCACTTCTCCCCATTCAGGAAACCGCCGTGCCTGCTGCTGCCTCCGACCTCGATCTGATTGCCCGCGGGGCCGATGAGCTGCTCAAGCGGGAGGAGCTGGAGGCGCGACTGAAGCTCGGACGCCCGTTGCGGGTCAAGGCTGGCTTCGATCCCACCGCGCCGGATTTGCATCTCGGCCACACCGTGCTGCTCAACAAGATGCGGCAGTTCCAGGACCTCGGCCACCAGGTGATTTTCCTGATCGGCGACTTCACCGGGATGATCGGCGACCCCACCGGCAAGAACATCACCCGCAAGCCGCTGACCCGCGAGGACGTCAAGCGCAACGCCGAGACCTATGCGACCCAGGTGTTCAAGGTGCTCGATCGCGAACGCACCGAAGTGCGCTTCAACAGCGAGTGGTTCGACAAGATGAACTCCGCCGACATGATCAAGCTGGCGGCGCAGCACACGGTGGCGCGCATGCTCGAGCGCGACGATTTCGCCAAGCGCTATGCCGCGCAGCAGTCGATCGCCATCCACGAATTCCTCTATCCGCTGGTGCAGGGCTACGACTCGGTCGCGCTCAAGGCCGACGTCGAGCTCGGCGGCACCGACCAGAAATTCAACCTGCTGATGGGCCGCGGCCTGCAGGAACACCACGGCCAGCCGGCGCAGATCGTGTTGACGATGCCGCTGCTGGAAGGCCTGGACGGTGTCCACAAGATGTCGAAGTCGCTGGGCAATTACATCGGCATCGATGAACCCGCGATCGACATCGTCACCAAGACGATGAAGATCGGCGACGCGCTGATGTGGAAGTGGATCGATCTGCTCAGCTTCGAGATTTCCATCGACGAAGCGAAGCAGTTGCGCGCGGCGATCGAAGGCGGGCAGTTGAATCCGCGCGATGTGAAGCTGCGTCTGGCGCGTGAACTCGCCGCGCGTTTCCAAGGCGGCGCCGAAGCCGATACCGCGATCGCCGGCTGGCACGCGGCGGTGCGCGGTGAAGGCGATGTCGGCAACCTGCCGCTGCACGAGATCGCGATTCCGACGGAAGGCTTGCGGATTGCCGCGTTGCTCACCGCAGCCGGCATCACGCCCAGCAACGGCGAAGCCAATCGCAAGCTCAAGGAACGCGCGGTGCGCGTCAATGGCGAAGTGTTCGAGGATGGCGCGCAGGTCTTCGTGCCGGGCTTCGAAGGGGTGCTCGCGGTCGGCAAGCGCAACTTCGCGCGGGTGAAGCTGGTCGCGGCCTGAGTCGTCTCAACCCATGCAACCGGCAAGGTGCACGCTGTGTCGATGAGTGCAGGACGCTACGTGCAATCGCAGGCCAAGTTTTCCGACAGCCAGGCCCACGGTGCCGGCTGTGAATTGCTCCTGGTCGAAGGCGATTCCGCTGCGCGCTCCGTGCTTGCCGTGCGCGATGCACGCACCCAGGCGGTGTTGCCGTTGCAGGGCAAGCCGCTCAACGCCTGGCGCGCCGATGCCGCCAAGGTGCGCGACAACGTCCTCTACAGGCAGATCGCCGAGGCGCTCGGGTTGCCCGACGCCGTCATGGACGAAGCCGCCGACGGGCCGCACTCCTTGCGTTTCGAGCGCGTGATGCTGCTGTTCGATCCCGACGCCGACGGCATCCACATCACTGCGTTGATGCTGCTGTACTTCGCGCGCTGGTTGCCGGTATTGCTGGAATGCGGGCAGGTGTGGATCGTGCGGCCGCCGATGTTCACGTTGACGAACACCGTCATCGGTGCGGAGGTGCAGGCCTATTCGCCGGAGCACCGCGATGCCTTGAAGCGGGCGATGGGCGGGCAGGCGGACTGCCATCGCCATCTCGGATTGGGCAGCCTGCCACCGGAGTTGTTGCGACGGACCTGCGTCGACGTGCGCACGCGCCAGAGCCGCAGCGCGAGTGTTGAGGATGTCGAGGCGGTGCTGGCGAATTTCTCGCCCGGCTGAGCGCCTTGCGTCGGTTGTCCGTATGGCCGACACGCCGTGAATACGTCCATGTAGGCTCGACTCGGCATCCATGCCTCGTATGGTCGGCCATGCGGACGAACCGCGCCGGCGCTGCCGGTGGCGAGTTTTTCGCTCTTCCTCCTTAAAGCAATAACACGCGCGCGGCGACGGGCGATAACGTCGAAAGCGCTGGCCGTACTGGTGTGCCGGAGCGCACAGCGCGACAGGATGTCGCGCGCCCGCGACCAGCACATGGACGTGCTGTTCGCGGGAAGAGGAGGTACACCAGTGCGGCCAGCGCAGGCTTGATCTAGCTCATCCGCCAAGCCAGCGCGTGCGTTACGCCACCCGCGCGATCGCCATCCCCATCAATCCCAGCACGCAGAAGAGACCCAGGAACCACGACAGACTGCGGAACTGGTGCTTGTTCCCGACATAAAACACGCCATGCAGGATGCGGAACACCACGAAGCCGATCGCCAGCCAGGTGATCGTCGCGTGGTCGACACCGGCGAATTGCGCCATCAGCACCGATGCGGCGAACGCCGGGAAGGTTTCGAAACCATTGAGCTGCGCGCCGTTCGCGCGATGCGCGCGGGCGTTGTCCTGGCGCGCCAGCCAGCCGCGCGGATCGCGATTGTCGTATTTCTCGCCGGCTGCCTTGGCGATCGTCACCCAGACATAGGGCAACAGCGCGGTGATCAGGATGCAGAGATAGGGAATGGTCATCGCGCAGTCGTCGGCAGGGGAGTGCCGACGATGCTAGCGCGATTCCCGCTTACTTCACCGGCGCGGTCGGGGTCGAGAACGCGATAGCGGTTGCGCCTTCGATCGGTCCGGTCTTGGCGCTGGTGTGGACGTAGAGCTTCACTTGGTGTTCGAACACCATGCCGCCCTGCACCACTGCGTTCGGCCCGATGATGATGGTGGGAATGCGGGTGATTTGCAGCGGCAAGCCATTCCAGCCGCCCTTGGACTTCTTCACCCACAACTTGCCGGCAACGTGCGAGCCGATGCCGACGGTGATGTCGCCAGTGACGGTGGTGATGTCCTTGCCGACCTGCGCGCGAACCAGGCCGATGCCACCGTTGACGGTGGTGATGTCGCCCTTCACGTTGCCGCCATCGGGCACGAAGATGTCGCCATTGACGCTGGTGATGTCGCCGTTGACCGTGGCCTTGGTGCCGAAGTGGACACCGCCATTCACCGTGGTCGCGTCTTCGTCGATGGTCACCGAGTTGCCGGCCTTGATGCTGCCGTTGACCGTGGTCGCATCCTTCACGTGGGCGCTGTCGCCCAGTCGCACGCTGCCGTTGACAGTGCTGGCGGTGCCGACGTGTTCGCCGGCGGCGACTTCGACGGAGCCGTTGACTTTGGAGATATCGTTCTGGGCGTATGCGGTCGAGCATGCGGCCAGCAGGCCGAGGACGATCAGGGCGCGATGGGGGATCATCGGAAAACTCCGGAGTTGCGGGATTCGCAGGAAGCATAGGGCGCCTCCGCTACAATCGCATGCGCCGAAAGTCACCAGGTCCAAAGGCCCGTGTCCGCATCTGTCTCCGCTCGTCCCAAGCCCGTTGTCCTGCTCATCCTCGATGGCTGGGGCCATCGCGAAGACCCCGTCGACAATGCGCTGGCGCAGGCCGATCTGCCGAACTGGCGGCGCCTGCTGGCGACCTGCCCGCATACGCTGATCCATACCGAAGGCCGTCACGTCGGTCTGCCCGATGGCCAGATGGGCAATTCCGAAGTCGGCCACATGAATCTCGGCGCCGGTCGCATCGTCTACCAGGACCTGACGCGCGTCGATGCCGCGATCGAGAACGGTTCGTTCTTCACCAATGCCGCACTGGTGGATGCCTGTGCTGCGGTCAAGCGCGATGGCGGTACCCTGCACGTGATGGGGCTGCTTTCGCCCGGCGGCGTGCACAGCCACGAATCGCACATTTTCGCGATGCTGGAGCTGGCGCATCGCCAGGGCGTGGCGAAAGTCGCGGTGCATGCCTTCCTCGATGGTCGTGACACGCCGCCGCGTTCCGCCGCTGCCAGCATCGAAGCGCTGCAGTCGCTCTGCGATCGTCTCGGCAACGCCCATGTCGCCAGCGTCGGTGGTCGTTACTTCGCCATGGATCGCGACAAGCGCTGGGATCGCGTCGAGCGGGCGTGGGATGCGATCGTCGAAGCGCGCGCCGAATTCACCGCGCCTACTGCAATGCAGGCATTGGACGCTGCCTATGCCCGCGGCGAGAACGACGAGTTCGTGCAGCCGACGGTGATCGCCGGTTCGTCGCCCATGCAGGATGGCGATGCCGTGGTGTTCATGAACTTCCGCGCCGATCGCGCGCGCCAGCTCACCGCGGCATTCGTCGACCCCGGATTCGATGGCTTCGTCGCGCGTCGTCCCAAACTCGCGACCTTCGTCTGCCTTGCCGAATACGATGCGAAGTTGCCGGTCACGCTTGCCTACGCGCCCGATGCCTTGCACAACACCCTGGCGGAAGTGCTGGCAGCGCATCACCTCAGTCAATTGCGCATCGCCGAAACCGAGAAGTACGCGCACGTGACCTTCTTCTTCAGCGGCGGTCGCGAGGACCTGTGGCCGGGCGAGGATCGCGTACTGGTGCCGAGCCCGAAAGTCGCGACCTACGACCTGCAGCCGGAAATGAGCTGCCCGGAAGTGACGGCGAAACTGGTCGACGACATCCGTGCCCAGCGCCACGACGTGGTGATCTGCAATATCGCCAACCCCGACATGGTCGGCCATACCGGCCTGCTTGCCGCTGCAGTGAAAGCGGCGGAAGCGGTCGATGTCGCGATCGGCGCGGTGGTCGATGCCGTGCGTTCCGCGCGTGGCGCGTTGCTGATCACCGCCGACCACGGCAATCTCGAACAGATGAGCGATCCCGCGACCGGGCAGCCGCATACCGCGCACACCGTCGGCCCGGTGCCGTTCGTCTATGTCGGCGAACGCGATGCCCATCTGCGCGTCGGCGGCGCCTTGCGCGATGTCGCGCCGACGATGCTCGACCTGCTCGGCATCGCCAAGCCGGTGGAAATGACCGGTTCGAGTCTGATCGAGGCGGGCCCGACCGGATCATGAGTCGAACGCGCCTCGTCATCGCGGGACTGTTGCTGGCGACGGCAGTGGTCGCGTCGGCGCAGCAATCCCAGCGCGCGACCGAGCGCAAGCTCAAGGAAGTGCGCAAGGAGATGCGCCAGGTCAGCACGGAACGCAAGGAAATCGGTGGCGAACGCGTCGATGCCAATGCAGACCTCAAGGCGGCGCAGCAGAAGGTCGGCGATACCTCGCGCTCGGTGGCGAAAACCGATGCCGACATCCGCTCGCAACAAGGCGCGCTCGATGTGCTGGAAACGCAACGCATCGAACTGGAAACGCATCTCCAGCTGCAGAAGAAGGCGTTATCGGCTCTGGTTCGGCAAGCCTATCTCGCCGGCGACAACGCGCCGCTCAAGGTCTTCCTGTCGCAGGACCGCATCGCCGAAGGCCAGCGCGCACTCACCTATTACGCCTACCTGCAGCGCGACCGCAGCGCGCGCATTCATTCGATCGATGCCGACCTCGCCGCGCTGAAGCAGACGCGCGCGGACATCCAGCGCAAGCAGGGCGAATTGCAGGCATCGCGGCAGAAGCAGCAGGCGCAATTGCTGCAGCTGGAACAGGATCGCAAGGCGCGCACCGCGTTGCTGGCGCAACTCGACGTGCAATACCAGCAGCATGTCGAACGCGAACAGCAACTTGGCCAGAACGCGAAACAGCTGGAAGGTCTGCTCGCCAACTTGCGTGCGGAAGCGGCGCGCGCGGCGCGTGAACGCCAGCTCGCGGCCGAACGTGCGCGCAAGGCTGCGGCCGAAGAGGCTGCACGCATCGCGAAGGAACAGGCGCGGGCCGAAGACGCCGCACGCGCGAAGGGGTTGCCGCCACCGCCACCGCCCAAGCGCGAACCACCGAAGCAGGTCGTGCGTGGACCGATGATCCAGGTCGGCGGCCTCGGCTGGCCGGTATCGGGCACGTTGCTTGCGGGGTTCGGTGGCGAGCTTCCGGAGGGCGGATCGAGTTCGGGCCTGCTGATCGCCGCGGCTGCCGGTACGCCGGTGCGCGCGGTCGCCGATGGTCGCGTGGTGTTCGCGGAGTGGATGAACGGTTACGGCCTGATCAGCATCGTCGATCATGGCAACGGCTACATGAGCCTGTATGCCCACAACGATGCGCTGTTGCGCGATGTCGGCGCGACGGTGCATCGCGGCGATGCGGTCGCCAGCGTCGGCACTTCGGGCGGACTGTCGCGCCCGGCGGTGTATTTTGAATTGCGCCGGAATGGCAGCCCGGTGAATCCCGCGGTGTGGCTGCAGAAACGCTAATGTTGCCGGCGTATCGTCCTGTCATCCCGAGCGCAGCGAGGGATCTGCTTCTGAATCCGCGGAGTCCCAGCATGCGTCGTTTCATCACCGCCTTCATCCTCGCCTTCATCGCGTTGCCGCTTGCCGCGCAAACCGCGCCGGCGACGCAGGACAAGAAGGCGGACAAGGAGATCAGCGCCAGCGACGATCCCACCGCCGCCACCAGCGAGAGCAAGGCGGTACCGCTTGGCGAGATCCGCCGTTTCGTCACCACCTACGAGGCGGTGAAGAACGCCTATGTCGAACCGAAGACCGATGCGCAATTGATGCATTCGGCGGTGCGCGGCCTGCTGCTCGATCTCGATCCGCACAGTGTCTATTTCGATCACGACGATGCCGAACGCTTCGACGAAGACGCCGAAGGCCAGTACGAAGGACTCGGCATCCAGGTCCAGCAGCAACCGAATGCGACATTGAAGATCGTCGCGCCGATGGACGGTTCGCCGGCGCAGAAATCCGGGCTGAAGTCAGGCGACATCATCACCGCCATCGACGGCAAGCCGGTCGATCGTGACAACGGCAATCGCCAGCTGCGCGGCAAGGCGGGCACGCCGGTGCGCCTGACCATTCGTCGCAAGGGTGTGGCCAAGGCCTTCGACGTCAAGGTGGTACGCGCCAAGATCATCGTGCCCAGCGTTGAATCGAAGATGCTTGAACCGGGTTTCGGCACGGTGCGCGTCAGCGGATTCCAGGCCAATACCGCGGTCGAGTTCGAACAGGCGATCGCCAAACTCAAGCAGCAGTCGGGCGGGAAATTGCGCGGATTGATCATCGACCTGCGCAGCAACCCCGGCGGCTTGCTCAATGCCGCGGTGCAGATGGCCGATGACGTCGTCAACTCCGGAACGATCGTGTCCACGCGTGGGCGCCAGAAGGATGGCGATACCGTCTACACCGCCAAGTCCGGTGATCTCCTCGACGGTGCACCGATCGTGGTGCTGGTCGATGCCGGTTCGGCCAGTGCGTCGGAAGTGCTGGCAGGCGCGCTCAAGGATCTCAAGCGCGCGCGCATCGTCGGCAGCCGCACCTTCGGCAAGGGTTCGGTGCAGAGCCTGTTGCCGCTCGACAACGGCGATGCGGTCAAGCTGACCACGGCGCGCTACTACACGCCCAGCGGCAAATCGATCCAGGGCGTCGGCATCAAGCCCGACGTGATCGTGCGCGCCGACGGCAAGCAGGCCTCGGCCGGCGACTATCGCGAATCGGCGTTGCCGGGGCACTTGCGCGGTGACGACGAAACCGATGGCGACGACGACACCGGTGGCGAAGTGCTGGAAGGGCAGGCACCGTTGAATGCGGCGCTGGCTGAACTGAAGCGGATGGCGGGCGTGACGACGTCGGCACCACGCGCCGCTGCATCCGCGGCGAAGCGCAAGACTCAGTAACCGCTCTGGTGGCGCAACCGCCGCGCCACCGCGCCGCGTTGCAGGAAAGCGAAGACGAGGCCGAAGACGAAACCGGCGAGGTGCGCCACCCAGGCGATCTCGCCGAAGGCCGGGCCGATGTAGGCGAAGCCGACCTGCAGCAATGCCCAGATGCCGATCAGCAGCGAGGCCGGGGCGCGCACGAATTCCAGGAACAGGCCGAGCGGGATCACCACCCCCAGGCGCGCGCGCGGGAACAGCGCCAGATAGGTGCCGATCACCGCCGATACCGAGCCGCTGGCGCCGATGATCAGCCGCGTCGGGTTGTCGATGGTCATCGCGGTGGCGAGGTTGGCGACCACCCCGCCGAGCAGGAACAGGACGAGCAGGCGCAGGCTGCCCAGCTTGCGTTCCGCCGGCATGCCGAAGATCAGCAGGAACACCAGGTTGCCGAGCAGGTGTGCCCAGTTGGCGTGGAGGAATTGCGAGGTCAGCAGCCGCAGCGCCGGATGCCAAAGCGCCGCCGGTCCTTGCCGCACTGCGGAATACAGGTTGGCCGGCAATGTTGCCCATTCGTTCAGCAAACGGGCGGTGACGGCATCCGAGGGCGCCCATACGGTGATGAAGCCCGCGACCATCGCCAAGGCCAATGCTGGCGTGGCCCAGGGGCGATTGGGGCGGGCGTGGTCGGGCACGGAAATGAACATCGGGGAGGGCGCCTCGCGGGGGGAAGTGGCGACTCGTCCGGCATGTTACCAATCAGTTAAAAGCACGCTATAGTCCGGCACATACCATGCCGTACCGAACGCCCTTCATGGAGATTTGCATGCACAAGTACACCCAGCGTCTTTCGATCCTTGCGATCGCCGTGATCGGCGCAGTTGCCGCCAGCCAGGCGAGCGCGTCCGGCTTCCAGCTGCGCGAGAACAGCGTCAAGAACATCGGCCGTGGCTATGCCGGCTCGACCGTCGCCAATGATGGTTCGTCGGTCTACAACAACCCGGCGGCGATGGTGAACGCCGGCGGCAACCTGTTCCAGGCCGACGTGTCCGGAATCGATCTCACCGCGAAATTCAATGGCTCCGGATCCTTCTCGACGCCGGCCGGCCCGCGGCCGATCAGCGGCGGCAACGGTGGTGACCCCGGCAGCCTCACCGCGATTCCCGCGATGTCCGCGATCTTCAAGATGAAGGGTGGACTGGAAGGCTTGACCCTCGGCGTCGGCATCGACGCGCCGTATGGCCTCAAGACCAAGTACGAGAGCGGCTGGGTGGGTCGTTACAACGCCACCGAATCCAGCGTGAAGGCGGTCGACCTGACGCTGTCGGCGGCCGTGCAGATCACGCCGAAGTTGAGCGCGGGCGTTGGTGTGGTTTACGAGCGCTTCGACGTGACGCTGGGCAAGGACATCCCGCTGGGTGCGATCCTGGCCAGCCCGGCCTCGGCGCAGGCAGCGCAATTGGCAGCCGCGGCAGCGGCGGCGGCACAGGGAGGCAATGCCGCACTCGCGGCGCAGTTGCAGGCCCAGGCCCAGGGCGCGGCGGCGCAGGCGCAGGCGCTGGCCGCGACGCCTGACGGCAACAGCACCCTCAAGGGCAAGAGCAATGCCGTCGGCTTCATCGCCGGCCTGCAGTTCAAGGCCACCGACAACTTCACGATCGGCTACGCCCACCGCTCGTCGATCCGCCACAAGATCGACGGCAACGCCGACTTCACCACTCCGGCGGCGTTCCAGGGCATGCAGCCGGGCTTCCGCGCGGCGGCGGCCAGCCCGACCACGCCGGCCGCGCTGCGTGCGCAGTATGCGGTGCTCGGCAACGGCTTCGTCGATACCAAGGGCCGTGCCTCGGTGTACACGCCGGCGACCGATACCCTCAGCGTCGAATGGAAGGCCACCGATCGCCTCAGCATCTTCGGTGACGTGCAGCAGACCAGCTGGAGTTCGCTGAAGAGCGTCGACATCAGCTTCGCCAACCCGTACCAGCCGGAGAGCAGCGAAGCCTTCAACTGGAAGGATTCGACCTTCGTCGGCGTCGGCGCGGACTTCAAGCTCAACGACAGCTTCACCCTGCGTGGCGGCCTCGGCTTCGACAAGACCCCGACCAACAACACCGATCGCACCCCGCGCCTGCCCGACAACGATCGCACCCTGATCTCGATCGGCGCCACCTGGAACGCGACCAAGGCGCTGTCGGTCGATGCCGGCTTCACCCGCGTCGAGATCAAGAGCCCGACCATCAACCTGCCGGCCGATCCGAACGTAGGTCGTTACAACAACCTGGTGGGCAGCTACAAGGGCCACGCCAACGTGTTCGGCATCGCGGCCTCGTACAAGTTCTGATCGACTTGCAGCATTGCAACGAAAAGCCCCGCGCAAGCGGGGCTTTTTCCTGGGCTCGAGCCCGTTCCGCCAAGGGGCCCCATCCATGGCCCGCCAGGAGGACGGCAATCCAGTAGACGCAGACTCCGAACTGGACGATCAGGAGAAGTGTGCGAACGACGATAATGATTGCGACGAAAAGCGGAAGCGTCTCGAAACAATTGTCACGAGCTCGAGTCAGGGCGGTGTCCGAAGCCGCGCAGATCCGAACCGCGCGGCGAGTAGCTGTTGATGGCCTTCCCGACCGTTGCGGTGACATGCACCCGAAAGAACGCAACTCCACGCCATCGGATTTGGCGCTCGGGCCGGAACAAGGAGCCGGTTCGAACGACCGGCCAAGATCCGCTCAGAAAGTAACTTCCGATGTGCTTCTGACCTCCGAGTGGACGCCAGGCGCCAATATCCATTGGAAGGTGGCATTCAAGTCGGAAATCATCGATTCCGCCTCCACTGTCTTGCCGCCTTCAAGAGCCAGGTTCTCCGTGGAATGCGCGTCACCCACGAGGGTCAGGTTGTAGCCTCGTTCAATGGCCGCGTATGCAGTCGACCTGACGCACCAGTTCGTCTGTGCGCCTGCGATGACCAGATGCTTGACTCCCATGTCCTTCAGCTTCTGGTCGAGGTTCGTTTCGGCGAAAGAGGAATTGAACCTCTTGTGGATCTTCAGTTCCGATGGCGCGGGAGTCAGGTCCTTCACGATCTTCCAGGAGTCCGAACCGGCCTTCATGTCCTTGTTGTTGGAATGCTGGACCCAGATGACCGGAACTCCGCGGGCCCTGGCCCTGGAAACGAGGATTTCGATATTCCTGATGATGCGCTTCGAGTCCCATGCGGAGCCGAGGGCCCCGACCTGGGCGTCAATGACGACAAGTGCCGAGTCGGCCTGTCCGGGATTTGCGGGCGCTGCCCTGTTTCGGGCGTGGACATTGCCGGAAAGGGAGGCGATCGCCAGCGCCAGAACTACCTTGAATGCGTTGATCATGGGTTTTCCCTGGTACGCCCGGACGCCTGGGCCAGGCGACAACGTGAATGGCAATGCCCGGACGAAAACAGTCAGGCCTGCCCTGCCGGAGATTGCAGGGCGGCATGTTCAGCCAGCTCTGCGTCGATGAAGCCTGAAATCATCGCCCTGTACATCTGTTCGGTGACCGCCGGGTTGGCGCCAACGGCGTGTGCCAGGCCGACGACCTTGCCGATCACCTGCTCGACGCGCTGTGGTGCACGGACATCGGCGGTGGATGATTTGAACGTTGCCGCCTGTTTCACGTAAGCGCCGCGTTCGGCAAGGAGGGCAACGATCTGCCGATCGATCCTGTCGATGTTCGAGCGCACCTGTTCGATGGAGCTGCAAGGCTGGATCGGAATCATCGTGTCGCTCACGCGGGCTCTCCGGAAATCGATGGACGGGCGCAAGACCAAAGCATTGCGCTCATGCGGGTCGGAACACACATGCCATGACGCCCGACTTGAACGTGTCCTGGCTGACGGGGACCAGGCGAATCGGTTCACCGGCCGGGGCAAAGAGTCGCAGTCCGTCACGCAGCGCGACCGGGTGGATGATCAACCAGTACTCGTCGATCAGGCCGGTGTCGATCAAGTCCCGGGCGAAACCCGCACCGCCATGGGCCAGCAATGGCTTGCCGGGCTCCCGCTTGAGCCGGGATATTTCCAATGCCAGATCGCCGCAAACCGTTCGTGCCTCGCCCCACGGCAGCGGCAGCCGGGAATGCGAGAAAACGATCTTCGGGATCTGGTTCATCGGCGCCGCGTAGGCTTCGGTCGAATTTGGCCAGTGGGAAGCCATGCCCCGGTACGCGGCGCTTCCCATTACGTGCGCGCCTGCTTGCCACAGCCTGCCGGCGAGCCATTCGGCATGCTCTTCATCGAAGTCGGGAAATAGCCAGTCAAGGTCGCCATTCGCGCGGCCCACGAAACCATCCAGTGAGCAATCCATTTTCAGGATGAGTTGTCGCATCGGAGTTCCCGCCGGGTGTGCGTGCTTTCGTGTCAAACGCCTTGATGCCCGAACCAGGTCGCGCAACATGGTGCAGGGCCTTGATTCAGGGTATCCGAAAGAAATGCCGATTCCCCGACGCGGAATCGGCAGGAACGATTGGTCACGCGCTGTCTTGTGGCCAATTCGACGGGAAGGCGCGCGGGCAATGGCGGTCCGTGCCCGCCATCGTCACGCCTCGAACGGGATCGATCAGTCGCCCAGTGTCAGCAGGCTTGCATTGCCACCCGATGCCGTGGTGTTGACCGTCACCGTCTTCTCGGTGGCGAAGCGCGGCAGATAGTGCGGGCCGCCCGCCTTGGGACCGGTGCCCGACAGGCCCTGGCCGCCGAACGGCTGCACGCCGACCACCGCGCCGATCTGGTTGCGGTTGACGTAGATGTTGCCGACGCGGGCGCGATTGACAATGCGATCGATGGTCGCGTCGATGCGCGAATGCACGCCGAGCGTCAGGCCGAAACCGGTGGCGTTGATGGCATCGACCACCTTGTCGAGGTCTTCCGCCTTCCAGCGCACCACGTGCAGCGCCGGGCCGAAGTTCTCGCGGGTGAGCTGGTCGATCGACTGCAGTTCCCACGCGGTCGGCGCGAAGAAAGTGCCGTGCTCGGTGCCCGGTTCGAGTTTCGCTTGCGCGATCGGTTTGGCGACTTGCTGCATCTTCGCCGCGTGGTTATCGAGCAGCGCCTTGGCATCGGCATCGATCACCGGGCCGACGTCGGTGGAGAGGAGGCCGGGGTTGCCGACCTTCAGTTCCGCCATCGCGCCGGCGAGCATCGTGATCACCTTGTCGGCGATGTCGTCCTGCACCAGCAGGATGCGCGCGGCCGAGCAACGCTGGCCGGCCGAGGTGAAGGCCGAGGCCAGCGCATCCTTCACCACCTGTTCCGGCAGCGAGGACGAGTCGGCGATCAATGCGTTCTGCCCACCGGTTTCGGCGATCAGCACGGCGAGCGGACCGGCGTCGCGGGTGGCGAGCGCGCGGTTGATCAGGCGCGCGGTATCGGTCGAGCCGGTGAAGGCGACGCCGGCCACGCGCGGGTCGCGGGTCAGCGCGGCGCCGACAGTCGCGCCGTCGCCCGGCAGGTATTGCAGTACCGCGGCGGGAACGCCGGCTTCATGCAGGATCTTCACCGCGGCATCGCCGATCAGGTTGGTCTGCTCGGCCGGCTTCGCGATCACCGAATTGCCCGCTGCAAGCGCAGCGGCGACCTGGCCGGTGAAAATCGCCAGCGGGAAGTTCCACGGGCTGATGCAGACGAACACGCCGCGACCGGAGAGCTGCAGTGTGTTGGATTCGCCGGTCGGGCCGGGCAGCGCCTCGACGGTGAACTGTTCGCGTGCCTGCAGGGCGTAATAGCGCAGGAAATCGACGGCTTCGCGCACTTCGGCGACGCCATCGGCCAGCGACTTGCCGGCTTCCTTGGTGCACATCGCCATCAGTTGCGGCATCCGCGCTTCCATCAGGTCGGCGGCCTTCTCGAGGATCGCGGCGCGCGCGTCGACCGGGGTCGCGTCCCACGCCGGCTGCGCATCGACCGCGTTCTTCAGCGCCTGGGCGACGATTGCCTCGTCGGCGGCACGCCAGTGGCCAACCGTTTCGCGACGGTCGGCCGGGTTGGTCACCGGCTGGATGTCGCCGCCCATGCCTGCGCCCGGGACCTGCGGTCCCGCGGTCCAGGTGCCGGCCCCGGCGCTGTCGAGTTGCGCGGCGAGCTGGCGCAGCTGGTCGTCGTTGGCGAGATTGATGCCCATGGAGTTGTCCCGTGACTGGTGTTGCGCGCGATAGAGCTGCCGCGGCAGCGGGATGCGCGGATGGGGAATGGATTTGAAGCCCGCGACGACCTCGATCGGGTCGCGGATCAGGTCCTCGACCGGAATCGATTCGTCGGTGATGCGGTTGACGAAGCTGGAGTTGGCGCCGTTCTCGAGCAGGCGGCGCACGAGGTAGGGCAGCAGGTCTTCGTGCGAACCGATCGGCGCGTAGACGCGGCAGGGCACGTTCAAGCGATCGGCCGGAATCACTTCGGCGTAAAGATCGTCGCCCATGCCGTGCAGCTTCTGGAACTCGAAGGTGCGCCCGTTGGCAAGCTGATGCACGGCGGCGATGGTCTGCGCATTGTGCGTCGCGAACATCGGATAGATGGCATCGATCGCGTCGAGCAGCCGGCGCGCGTTGGCCTGGTAGCTGACGTCGGTGTTCTGCTTGCGGGTGAACAGCGGATAGCCGGCTTGGCCTTCCATCTGCGCACGCTTGATCTCGCCGTCCCAGTAGGCGCCCTTGACCAGTCGCACCGGAATGCGGCGGCCGAGTTCGCGCGCCTTGGCGGCGATGTAGTCGATCACGAACGGCGCACGCTTCTGGTAGGCCTGCACCACGATGCCGAAACCGTTCCAGCCAGCCAGCGAGGCATCCGCCAGTACCTTGAAGATCAGGTCCAGCGACATCTCGAGGCGATCGGTCTCCTCGGCGTCGATGGTCATGCCGATGTTGTAGCGCTTGGCCTGCTGCGCCAACGCCAGCAGGCGCGGGGCGAGCTCGGCCAGCACGCGCTCGCGCTTGGCGTGTTCGTAGCGCGGATGCAGCGCCGAGACCTTGACTGAAATCGACGGCGCCGAAATTTCGTCCGAGAACGGCCCGGTCGCGCCGATGGCGTCGATCGCCTTGCGATAGGACTCGAAGTAGCGGTCGGCGTCGGCCTGGGTGAGCGCGGCTTCGCCCAGCATGTCGAAGGAATAGCGGTAGTTGGCGAAGTCGCCCTTGCGCGAACGCTCCAGTCCTTCCTGGATGGTGCGGCCGAGCACGAACTGGTGGCCCATGATCTTCATGGCCTGGCGCACCGCGCTGCGGATCACCGGCTCGCCGAACTTGCCGATCATGCGACTCAGCGCGCCGTAAGCGTCGCGCTGGGTATCGTCGGCGAGATTGACCAGCTTGCCGGTCAGCATCAAGCCCCAGGTCGAGGCATTGACCAGCAGGGAATCGGACTGGCCGAGATGGCGCTTCCAGTCGGCATCGCCCAGCTTGTCGCGGATCAGTGCGTCAGCGGTTGCCTGGTCGGGGATGCGCAGCAGGGCTTCGGCCACGCACATCATCAGCACGCCTTCCTCGCTGCCGAGGTCGTACTGGCGCATGAAGGCCTCGACCACGCCCTGGTTGGCGGCGCGGGCACGGACCCGGCGGACCAGGTCGGCGGCGGTGGCCTGGATGGCGGCGCGGTCGGCGTCGGGCTGGCGCGCCTGCGCCATCAGGTCGCGGACGTGGCTGGCCTCGTCGAGGATCCAGGCACGGGTGATGGCGTCGCGCAGTGCGGTCGGCACGGGCGGAAGTTCCGGGGAAAGCAGCTCGGACATGCTGGAAATGGGTCGGGAATCGGGCCGGGAATCGGGCCGAATGAGACGCACATTCTAAAGGCGCGGTGGCGTCGGGCGCCATGCGCCGCTAACATGGATGGGTTGCGCCTGTTCCCTGGGGTTGAAGAATGATGCAAACGCGTTTGTTGCGATTCGGGGTTGCCTTGGCAGCCTGCCTGCCCGCCATGGCATTGGCACAGTCCGCCGACCCGCATCGCTGGCAGCTCAATATGGGCAAGGGCGTGACGCCGATGGCCCATAACGCCTACAACACCCATATGTGGGGGTTGTGGATGTGCGTGGTGATCGGCGTGATCGTGTTCGGCGCGATGTTCTATGCGCTGTTCGCCTTCCGCAAATCGAAGGGTGCGGTCGCGGCGAAGTTCAGCCACAACACCCGTGCCGAGATCATCTGGACGATCATCCCGATCATCATCCTCGTGGTGCTGACGATCCCGACCATCCGCAACCTGATCTACGTCTACGACACCAGCGAGTCGGCGATGACGGTCCGCGTGACCGGCTACCAGTGGATGTGCTCGTACGACTACCTGCGCGAGAACGTCGGCATCACCAGCCGCCTGTCCAACCACAGCAACGACATCCGCCAGAGCAAGAAGGCCGCGCGCGATTTCAATGA
>JAFEBZ010000147.1 GCA_018242405.1 Pseudomonadota bacterium
ACATCAAGGACGTCCGCGCATTCCTGCCGGGTTCGTTGGTGGATGTGCGCCCGGTGCGCGATCCCAACTACCTGGAAGGCAAGGAACTCGAGTTCAAGCTCATCAAGCTCGATCGCAAGCGCAACAACGTGGTCGTCTCCCGCCGCGCGGTGGTCGAGAACGAACATTCGGAAGAGCGCGAGCAGCTGCTCGAGAAGCTGGTCGAAGGCGCCAAGCTGAAGGGTGTCGTCAAGAACCTCACCGATTACGGTGCGTTCGTCGACCTCGGCGGCATCGACGGCCTGCTGCACATCACCGACATGGCGTGGAAGCGCGTGCGTCATCCGTCCGAAGTGGTCGAAGTCGGCCAGGAACTGGACGTCCGCGTGCTCAAGTACGACCGCGAGCGCAACCGCGTTTCGCTGGGCCTCAAGCAGCTGGGCGAGGATCCGTGGGACAACGTCGCGCGTCGTTACCCGCCGAACACCCGCGCTTTCGGCAAGGTCTCGAACGTCACCGAATACGGCGCGTTCGTCGAGATCGAGCCGGGCGTCGAAGGCCTGGTGCACGTTTCCGAAATGGACTGGACCAACAAGAACGTCAACCCGTCCAAGGTTGTGCAGGTCGGTGACGAAGTGCAGGTGATGGTGCTGGACGTCGATGAAGAGCGTCGTCGCATCTCGCTGGGCATGAAGCAGGTCAGCTCGAACCCGTGGGAAACCTTCGCGGCGATCCACAAGAAGGGTGACAAGGTCGAAGGCCAGATCAAGTCGATCACCGACTTCGGCGTGTTCATCGGCCTGGACGGCGGCATCGACGGCCTGATCCACCTCTCGGACATCAGCTGGAACTCCACCGGCGAAGACCTGGCTCGCAACTTCAAGAAGGGCGACACCCTGGAAGCCGTCGTGCTGGCAGTCGATCCGGAACGCGAGCGCATCTCGCTGGGCATCAAGCAGATGGAACAGGACCCGATGGGCGGCTACGTGGCCACCAACAGCCGCGGTTCCATCGTCAAGGGCACCGTCAAGGAAGTCGACGCCAAGGGTGCAGTGATCGAACTGGCCGACGGCGTGGAAGGCTACCTGGCCGCCCGCGACATCGCCGCCGAGCGCGTCGACGATGCCTCGCAGAAGCTCAAGGTCGGTGACGAGATCGAAGCCAAGATCATCGGCAACGATCGCAAGAGCCGCCAGATGCAGCTGTCGATCAAGGCCAAGGACCAGGACGAGATGCACGACACCCTGGCCGAGTACAACAAGCAGTCCAACGACGCTTCGAGCGGCACCACCCAGCTGGGTGCACTGCTGCGCGAACAGCTCGGACGTTCCGAGTAAGCTGATCCTTCAGGGATGACGCGGGCCGGTGTAACCCACCGGCCCGCAGTTGTGGTGGTGGGGACCACCATCTGGATCGTCAATTGGAAGTGGGGATGACCAAGTCCGAACTGATCGAAATCCTGGCCGGCCAGCAGCCTCATCTGAAAGAGGATGACGTCGAGTTGGCCGTGCGCCTGATGCTCGACATGATGGCCGCGTCACTGGCCACCCACGAGCGGATCGAGATCCGTGGCTTCGGCAGTTTTTCCGTGCATTACCGTCCGCCGCGGACCGGGCGCAATCCGCGCACCGGTGAAGCGGTGGAGTTGCCGGCACGCCATGTGCCGCATTTCCGTCCCGGCAAGGAACTGCGCGAGCGTGTCAGTTCCGTGGAACCGAAGCCGGAAGAAGATTGAGAACCAGCCCGCTTGGGTTAGAGTTCACGCATGTTCGAATTCCTTGATCAATGGCTGTGGGTCGCGATCTTCGTGCCCGTGGCGGCCGTCGTCGGCTGGATCCTCGGTCGTCGTGGTGGCGAGCGGCTGCACGACAGCCAGGTCAGCCGCCTCTCGACCACCTATTTCCGTGGCTTGAACTACCTGTTGACCGAGCAGCCCGACAAGGCGATCGAGCTGTTCCTGCACGTCGCGGAGCTCGACAAGGACACCTTCGAAACGCAGGTGGCGATTGGCCATCTGTTCCGCCGTCGCGGTGAAGTCGATCGCGCCATCCGCATGCACCAGGGGCTGGTTGAACGTCGCGACCTGAGCGATCAGCAACGCATGCAGGCGCTGCTCGCGCTGGGCGAGGACTACATGCGTTCGGGCCTGCTCGATCGCGCCGAAACCGTGTTCACCGAACTCGCTGCATTGGACCAGCGCGCACCGCTGGCGCTCAAGCACCTGATCGGCATCTACCAGTCGGAACGCGACTGGGGCAAGGCGATCGAGAACGCCCAGCGCTACGAAACCGTCACCGGCGAGCCGATGGGCAAACTGATCGCGCAGTTCGAATGCGAACTGGCGGAACGCCATCGCTCGGCTGGCGATGCCAGCGCCGCCTTGCTGGCGGTGACGCGCGCCTACGAGGCCGACCCCACCTGCTGTCGCGCCGGCATGATCGAAGGCCGAATGGCTCATGAGCGCGGTGACGATGCCGCAGCGATCCGCGCCTGGGAGCGCGCCGCGCGCCACGACTCCGACTTCCTGCCGGAAATCCTCCCGCCCTTGCTCGAATGCTACGAACGTGTCGGCGACGTGCCGGGCGCGCGCGGTTTCCTCAGCGAGATGAGCGAGCACTATCGTGGCGTGGCCCCGGTGCTGGCGTTGACACGGCTGGTCGAACGCCAGGATGGCATCGGCGCGGCGCGCGAATACCTCGCGCAACAATTGCGAGATCGCCCGTCGGTACGCGGCGAAGCGGCACTGATCGACCTCACCCTCGGCGATGCTGCGGCCGACAACGAGGCGACGCTGCACAACCTGCGCCAGATCACCGACCAGTTGCTGGTGCGCAATCCCAGCTATCGCTGCAACCGCTGCGGATTCGGTGCGCGTTCGCATCACTGGCAATGCCCCAGCTGCAAGGAGTGGGCGACAGTGAAGCCGTTGCTCAACTACGCAGTGGTCTGAGGGTCGGTTGGCGATGCCGCCGTTCGGCTGGCTGCTGTGCCTGGTCGCCGCGTTCGCCGGCACGGCGTGGGCCTTGCGCTATGCACGCCGCGAACAGGTGCTCGATCACCCGGAAGAACGCAGCAACCACGCCACCCCAACGCCACGCGGTGGTGGCATCGCGATTGTCGCGGTGATGGCCGGCGTGCTCGCCTGGCTCGCGTATTCCCGTGTCGAAGAACGCCTGGTGCTGCTGGCGATGTTGGCCGGATTGGTGCTGGTCGGCGCGATCGGCTGGATTGACGATCACCGCCCGATATCGGCGCGCATCCGGCTCGCCATGCACGCCTTGGCCGCCGCGCTGGTCGCGATCGCGATGGCAGTGACCGGCTGGCCGATCTGGATGTCGGTATTGGCCCTGGTCGCGATCCCGGTGCTGGTCAATATCTGGAATTTCATGGACGGCATCGACGGCATCGCCGCCACCCAGGCCATGGTCTGGGAGCTGGCCTTGTTGCTGTGGACGCCGGTGGCGCTGGCCGGAAGCATTGGCCTGGCGCTGGCGATGGCCTGCCTTGGTTTCCTACCATTCAATTTCCCGCGGGCGCGGCTGTTCATGGGGGATGTCGGCAGCGGGGCGTTGGGGTTCCTGGTCGCGTCCAGTGGCCTGTTGCTGGCGCGCGAGCAGGGAAGCCATGCGCTGGGAAGCCTGGGCGTACTGGCGCCGTTCCTGGTGGATGCCGGGTTGACGTTGTCGAGGCGGATCTGGCGTCGGGAGCCTTGGTGGCAGGCGCATTCACAACACGCCTATCAACGACTCGCCCGATCCTGGAAGGGGCACGGACGTGTGACCGGCATCTACACGATGCTGGCCGCTTCAGGCGCAGTTCTGGCCGAGATGTTAAAATTTCAGGAATCCACGGTCACGATTTCGTTCATGCTGCTGTGGTATATCGGACTGGCTGCACTGTGGGGGAGCGCACAGTTTCGAGTGGCGTGAACTTCAAGGGAGATGGTTTTGGCGACTTTGCGTGATCGGCTGAATGCATGGTTGCCGAGGGGAATGATCGTCACCCACGATCTCGCGATCGTCTGGCTGACCTGGGTCGGGTTGCACCTGATCCGCTATGGCCTCCCTTCCTCGGGACCTCTGCCGCCGCAGGCCGATTTCCGGTCCGCCGAAACCGCCATCGTCCTGTTGGCGCAGGGATTGGTGTTCTGGCGGGTCGGCCTCTACCGGGGGCTGTGGCGTTTCGCCAGTACCCCGGATTTGTGGAACATCCTCAAGGCGGCAGTGGCCGGGATCGTGGTCATCACGCTTGCCCTGTTCGTCTACAACCGCCTCGGTGGCGTTCCGCGCAGCGTGTTGCTGCTCTATCCATTCGTGCTCGCTGGCCTGCTCGGTGCGCCGCGCCTGCTCTATCGGACCTGGAAGGATTCCAGCGAACAACGCCAGCTGTCGGCGACGGCGACGCGGGTGCTGATCCTCGGCGCCGGACGTGCCGGCGAACAGCTGGTGCGCGACCTGCGCCGGACCAGCGCCTACCACCCGGTCGGCTTTCTCGATGACTCGGCGCAGTTGCGCGGCGGCAAGCTGCACGGCATTCCCGTGCTCGGCACCATCAACCAGGCGGCCGACATCGCCCGCAAGACCGCGGCGCGATTGCTGATCATCGCCATGCCGTCGCTGGACGCGACATCGATGCAGCGAATCATCACCGCCTGCGAACACAGCGGCCTGCCGTTTCGCATGGTCCCGCGCCTGAAGGACGTGCTGGAAGGCCGAGCGATGCCCGGCCAGTTGAAGGAAGTGGACATCGACGATCTGCTCGGCCGCGAGCCGGTAGTGTCCGACTGGCGGGCGATCCGCGAATGGCTGGGCGGACGTTCGGTGCTGGTGACCGGAGCCGGTGGCTCGATCGGCTCGGAATTGTGCCGCCAGTGCGCGCGCCAGGGAGCGAAACGGATCGCGTTGCTGGAGTTCGACGAACTGTCGCTGATGCGGATTCATGCCGAGCTGCAGCGCGACTTCGCCTCGATCGAGCTGATCCCGATCCTCGGTGACTGTGGCGATCCTGCGGTCGCGCGACGCGCGCTCGCGCTTTCGGAAGCCGATGCCGTATTCCATGCCGCCGCCTACAAGCAGGTGCCGGTGCTGGAATCGCAACTGCGCGAGGCGATCCGCAACAACGCCCTGGCATCGCAGACGATGGCCGCGGCCAGTGCCGAGGCCGGCGTCAGCACTTTCATCCTGATTTCCACCGACAAGGCGGTTGATCCGGTGAACGTGCTGGGCGCGAGCAAGCGTCTCGCCGAGATGCTGTGCCAGGCCCATGCTGCCGATTCGCAGACGCATTACGTCACCGTGCGTTTCGGCAACGTGCTGGATTCCGCCGGCAGCGTGGTGCCGCTGTTCCGCGACCAGATCAACAATGGCGGCCCGGTCACCGTGACCGATCCGCAGGTCACGCGCTACTTCATGACGATTCCCGAAGCCTGCCTGCTGATCCTGCAGGCGGCCGCCATCGGCTCGCACGAAGCGGTCTATACCCTGGACATGGGCAGCCCGGTGGCGATTCGCCAACTCGCCGAACAGATGATCCGCCTCGCCGGCAAGCAGCCGGGCCGCGACATCGCCATCGTCTACACTGGGTTGCGTCCGGGCGAGAAGCTGCACGAGACGCTGTTCCATTCCGAAGAACAGTACCGCCGCACCGCACATCCCAAGATCCTGCAAGGCATCGCGCGCCCCGTGGATGCGCGGATGCTCGAAGAACGCAGCCTCGCCATCCGCAAGGCCAGCGACGATTACGATGTCGATGCACTGATTGGCCTGCTGCGCGACACCGTGCCCGAATTCGAGCCGGAAGCCGCCGATGGTGACGCCGACAACACGGTCGTGGTGAAATTCCCTTCCCGCAACAGTCGTCGCTGAGTTTCCGAATCCATGCGAATCCGCACCGCCGTTTTCCCTGTCGCCGGGCTTGGTACCCGTTTCCTGCCAGCAACCAAGACCGTGCCCAAGGAAATGTTGCCGATCGTCGACCGGCCGCTGATCCAGTACGCGGTGGATGAGGCGATCGAAGCCGGTTGCGACACCCTGGTGTTCGTGACCAATCGCTATAAGCACGCGGTCGCCGATTATTTCGACAAGGCCTACGAACTCGAACAGAAGCTCGAGAAAAGCGGCAAGCATGAGCAGCTCGAGCTGATCCGCAACGTGTTGCCGGCGCATGTGCGCGCGGTGTTCGTGACCCAGGCGGAAGCGCTGGGATTGGGGCATGCGGTGCTGTGCGCCAAGCCGGTGGTCGGCGATGCGCCGTTCGCCGTGCTGTTGCCGGACGACCTGATCTGGAGTCGCGGCCAGGGTGCCCTGGCGCAGATGGCGAACCATGCCGAAGCGACGGGGTCGAGCGTGATCGCGGTGCAGGACGTGGCGCGTGCGCAGACCGGCAGCTACGGCATCGTCGATGCGCCGACGTTCTCCGGACGCGCTGGTCGCATCGAGGCGATCGTCGAGAAGCCCAAGCCCGCCGATGCACCGAGTACGCTCGCGGTGGTCGGTCGCTACATTCTTGATCCACGCATCTTCGGCTTGCTGGAAACCACGCAGACCGGCGCCGGCGGCGAAATCCAGTTGACTGATGCGATCGCGCGCCTGTTGCCGGAAGCGGCTGTCGATGCATTCCGTTTCCACGGCACTCGTTTCGATTGTGGCACCCATCTTGGCCTGATCGAAGCGACCGTGCGATACGCGCTCGATCACGAAATCCTGAGTGCACCCGCTGCGCAGATGATGCAGTCGGCACTCGATGAAATGGGTGTGACCGAAACCTGAGCGTCACGCCGCGGTGGACAACACTTCCAGCAACGCATCGCCATAACGCGCCAACTTGGCCGCGCCGACGCCGTTGATCTGCGCCAGTGCGTCGAGATCCGTTGGTGCATTCACGGCGATCTCGCGCAGGGTGGCGTCGTGGAAAATCACGTAGGCGGGGAGATTCTGGCTGCGCGCGCTGTCGCCGCGCCAGGCGCGCAGGGCATCGAAGCGTCGTTGTGCGTCGTCGTCCAGCATCGCGGGAGTTGCCGCTCCGTCGCGCTTGCCGCGTTCCCGTCGCGCCGCCTTGCGGGCCGGATCCATGCGCAGTGAAAGCGTGGTTTCGCCACGCAGCAATGGCGTGCTGGATGCGCCCAGGCGCAGGCTGCCGTGGCCATCGAGATCGCTTTCCAGCAAGCCCGTGGCCAACAACTGGCGGAAGACGCTGCGCCATTGGCGCGCGTCAAGATCGCGGCCGATACCGTAGGTGGAGAGCGTGTCGTGGCCGAACTGGCGCACGCGCGCGTTGTCGCTGCCGCGCAGGACGTCGATCACATGGCCGGCGCCAAAACGCTGGCCGGTGCGATACACGCAGGACAATGCCTTGCGCGCGATTTCGGTGCCGTCGATGCTGGCGACCGGCGACAGGCAGTTGTCGCAATTGCCGCACGGTTGCGGGTAGGTTTCACCGAAGTAGGCCAGCAGTGATTGCCGGCGACAGGCGGTCGATTCGCAATAGCCGAGCAACGCGTCGAGTTTGCGGTGTTCCACCCGCTTGCGCTCGTCGGGGGCATCGGAATTCTCGATCATCTGTCGCAGCAACGCCGCATCGCCCATGCCGAAGCAGAGCCAGGCTTCGCTGGGTTCGCCATCGCGGCCGGCGCGCCCGGTTTCCTGGTAGTAGCCTTCCATCGATTTCGGCAGGTCCATGTGCGCGACGAAACGCACGTCCGGCTTGTCGATGCCCATGCCGAAGGCGATCGTTGCCACCATCACCACGCCGTCTTCGCGCAGGAAGCGGCGCTGGTGTTCGGCGCGAACTTCCGCATCCAGGCCGGCGTGGTAGGGCAGTGCATCGATGCCTTGTTCGCGCAACGCGTCAGCGGTCGCCTCGACCTTGCGGCGCGACAGGCAGTAGACGATGCCGCTGGCGCCACGGTGGCGATCGATCACCTCCATCAGCTGGCGCAGGCCGCCATCTTTCGCTTCGACCGCATAACGGATGTTGGGACGATCGAACGAGCTGATGAAATGTCGTGCACCTTCCAGTTGCAGGCGCTCGGCGATCTCGCGCTGCGTCGGAGCGTCGGCGGTCGCGGTCAGCGCGATCCGCGGCACTTGCGGCCAACGTTCGTGGAGGACGGTAAGCTGGCGATACTCCGGGCGGAAATCGTGGCCCCATTGCGAGACGCAATGCGCTTCGTCGATGGCGAACAGTGCGATCCGCGATTGATCGGACAATTGGTCGAGCAGCGCGAGGAAACGCGGGGTGAGCAGGCGCTCCGGCGCGACGTAGAGCAGGTCGAGATCGCCGGCCAGCAATGCCTGTTCGACTTCCAGCGCGTCTGGCGCCGACAGCGTCGAGTTGAGGAAGGTCGCGCGCACGCCAAGCTGGCGCAACGCGTCGACCTGGTCCTGCATCAGTGCGATCAACGGCGACACCACGATCGCCGTGCCCATGCGCAGCAACGCCGGCAACTGGTAGCAGAGGGACTTGCCACCACCGGTCGGCATCAACACCAGTGCGTCGCCGCCAGCGGCGACGTGGTTGATGATCGCTTCCTGCCCGCCGCGGAATTCCGCGTGGCCGAAAACGTCACGCAGCAAAAGAAGGGCGGAATCAGGCATTGACACAGCCTAACAACAATCCCGCCCCGTTTCGCCGATTTACAGCGCTTCGAAAATCCCCGCAGCGCCCATGCCGGTGCCGATGCACATCGTCACCATGCCGTACTTCTGCTTGTGGCGACGCAGGCCGTGCACGATGGTCGCGGTGCGGACAGCGCCGGTCGCACCCAGCGGATGACCGAGCGCGATCGCGCCGCCGAGTGGATTGACCTTGGACGGATCGAGCTTGCAGTCGCGGATCACCGCCAGCGATTGCGCGGCGAAGGCTTCGTTGAGTTCGATCCAGTCGAGCTGGTCCTGAGTGATGCCGGCCTGTGCCAGTGCCTTCGGGATCGCGGCGATCGGGCCGATCCCCATCACTTCCGGGCGCACGCCGGCCACCGAGAAGCTGACGAAACGCGCCAGTGGCGTGAGCCCGTACTGCTTGATCGCCGCTTCCGACGCCAGCAGCACGGCACCGGCACCATCGCTCATCTGCGAGGAATTGCCGGCCGTGACCGAGCCGCCAAACATGCCGTTGCGGAACACCGGGCGCAGTCTCGCCAGGCCTTCCAGCGTAGTGTCGGCGCGCGGGCCTTCGTCGGTGTCGACGACGCGATCGCGGGTGACGATGCGATCGGCGGAAAGATCGGGCAGATGGCTGACGATGTCGTAGGGCGTGATTTCCTGCTTGAACTCGCCATTGGCGATCGCCTTCAGCGCCTTCTGGTGCGATGCGAACGCAAACGCATCCTGGTCCTCGCGCGAGATCTTCCATTCCTCGGCGACCTTCTCGGCGGTGATGCCCATGCCGTAGGCGATTGCGACGTTCTCGTCCTTGGCGAACACTTCCGGCGACAGCGCAACCTTGTTGCCCATCATCGGCACCATGCTCATGCTTTCGGTGCCACCGGCCAGCATCAGGTCGGCATTGCCGAGGCGGATTTCGTTGGCCGCGAGTGCGACCGCCTGCAGACCCGACGAGCAGAAGCGATTCACCGTCTGTGCAGCGACGGTATTTGGCAGGCCGGCCAGCAGCACGCCGATGCGCGCCACGTTCATGCCTTGCTCGGCTTCCGGCATCGCGCAACCGATGATGGCGTCGTCGATGCGCGAGAGGTCGATGCCCGGCGCCTGCGCGACCACCGCCTTCAACACGTGCGCGAGCATGTCGTCGGGACGGGTATTGCGGAACATGCCCTTCGGCGCCTTGCCCACGGG
>JAFEBZ010000148.1 GCA_018242405.1 Pseudomonadota bacterium
ATCAGTGTGTTGCGCTTTTCAGTTTCTCCAGCGTGGCGTCGTCCGGAATGTCGGACTCGCCGCTGCGATTCGACACCACCACCGCCGTGGCGAGGTCGCCGGTGACGTTGAGCGCGGTGCGGCACATGTCGAGGAAGGTGTTGACGCCAAGGACAATGCCGATGCCTTCGGCGGGCACGCCGACGATGCCGCAGATCATCGCGATCACCGGCAGCGATCCCGACGGGATGCCGGCGGTGCCGATGCCGCCGAGGATGCACAGGATCAGCACCATCAGCTGCGTGGCGATGGGCATGTGGAGGCCGTAGACCTGGGCCAGGAACAGCACGGTGATGCCTTCGAACAGCGCGGTGCCGTGGTGGTTGGCCGAGGCGCCGACCGTCAGCACGAAACGCGAAACCTTGCGCGGCAACTTGAGGTCTTCTTCCGCCACCCGCAGGGTGACCGGAAGCGTCGCCGTGGAAGACGCGGTCGCGAACGCGGTGAGCGTGGCTTCCTGCGTATCGCCGAAGAATCGCCGCGGGGACATGCCGCCCATGAAGCGCACCCACAGCGGGATCACCACGAAACCGTGGATCGCCAGCGCGAGCAGCACGGTGACCACGAACCACGCGAGGCTCTTGATCACGTCCCACCCCAGCTGCGCGGTGAGGTTGAACATGAAGGCCGCGACCGCATACGGCGCGAGCTTGATGAACATGCCGATCAGGTGCATGGAGACTTCGAACAGGCCTTGCACCGTGTTCTTGAACGCCATCGTGCCCGGCGTCGGCTTCATCACCAGGCCGATGCCGATCATCAGCGCGAAGAAGACGATGCCGAGTTTCTTGCTGTCATCCGCCATCGCCCCGACGATGTTGTGCGGCACGATGTTGATCAGCAGGTCCATCAGTTTGAGGTCGGCGCCCTTCTGGATGATGTCGCCGGCCTTGGTGGAGTTCATGGCCTGCTGCACCAGCGACTGATCCATGTGCACGCCCGGCTGCAGCAGGTTCACGCAGAGCAGTCCGACCAGCACCGCCGCGAAGGTCACGACCGCCGTGTAGATCAGGGTGCGCCAGCCGAGCCGGCCCAGCGAAGCGATGTCGCCGAGTTCTGCCACGCCCAGCACCAGCGCCGAGAACATCAGCGGCACCACCAGCATGAACAGCAGGTTGAGGAAGATCTGGCCGAACGGGCGCGTGACATAGCTCATCACCGTCTGCACCCAGGCGGCATCGCCGACGAACGCGTGCACCGCCAGGCCGACCAGCGTGCCCAGCAAGAAACCGATCAGTACCTTGTAGTGCAAGGCGAGGCCTTTGCCACCCGCTGCTGCGACGGGTTTCTGCTCTGGGGTCATGTGTCGGCTCCGGCCATGAAAATCCCGGGGAGCTTAACAAACCATCCCCGA
Source organism: Pseudomonadota bacterium (assembly GCA_018242405.1). Taxonomy (GTDB): domain Bacteria; phylum Pseudomonadota; class Gammaproteobacteria; order Xanthomonadales; family Xanthomonadaceae; genus Solilutibacter. The sequence goes on from JAFEBZ010000148.1 coordinate 1,394, forward strand.
TCAGTGCTCCGGATAGAGCGGAGGCAACGTGGGTTTGCCGGTTTTCCCCGCTGCAGACGTGCGCCACTGCGGTCCGTCGCGGAATGACTGGTGCAACGCCGCCAGCGCCGCTTCCGGTGCGATCCGGCCATTGCCCCACAGCGCGGCCTGCAGGGCATCGATGGCTTCAACCTGCTGCGCCGACTGCAACCGCACCTTCAATGCATCGAGATCGGCGGCGGGCGGGTTCGCCATTCGCTGCAATGTCTGCGCGATGCGCGTGAGATCGGCGGAATCCAGCGCATCCTTCAGGTCATCCTTGCGCAAGGGTTGCGGTGATGATGGTTTTGCATCCGTCACAGCCGGAATGGCCGCACGCGCATCGCGACGACGCGCCACCCAGGCCAGGCTGGCGATCCACAACAATCCGATCACGGCAGCAGCGATGCTCCAGGCCAGACCGGAGCGCAGCCAGCGCGACACGCCCGCGCGATTGCCTGTGTTGTCGGTCGGGGGGTTCGCCGGTGTCGGCGATGCCGCGAATGCTCCACTCCCTGGCGCGACATTCAGCGTCACCGATTGCGCCTGCGCGATCGCCGGCTGGTCGTTCACGACGTTCCACCACTGGATCGGCGTCACCTGCAGATGCAGCGCGCCGGGATGCGCCGGCACCACCGAGAAGCGTCGCGTCACCACCGCCTGCGGACGCCCGCCGCTGTCGCGTTCGTCGATGGTCGGTGCTTCCGGATATACCTGCGCATCGTTGTCGGCCGTCAGCAGCAATTCCGGAAGTTGCGTGGCATTGGCACCATCAGCCTGCATGCGCAAGGTCACCACTGCCGTCTGGCCTGCCGTCGCGGAATTCGGGGCATTGAGGGTTTGCACGTCAAGTTGATGTAGCGGCAACCACGGTTGCGTGGCATTCGCGGGCAACGCGCGCACCTGCAGCGTTTGTGGCTGTCCGCTGGCATGCAGGTTCTCGCGACCATCGCCGAAGACATCGTCGAAGAATCCGCCCTGGCCATGCCCGCTGAAACGCGCGGACGGCAAGGCCAATGCACCGCTGCGATCGGGCACCAGGACGTAATGACGCTCGATCACCGAATAACTGCGGCCCCCGACGTTTTCGCTGCCCTGCACGTCATCGCCAACCCGTCGCAACGACGCGCCTGGCGGTGCATCGAGGTCAAGCGCGCCATCGAGCATCTGCGTGGCATAGAACAGGCGCACCGTCACGCCCACCGATTGCTGCACGTATGGATGACGATCATCCACCTGGGTCTGGATGAAGACCGATCCCTGCCCCGTTGTCGCCGCCTGTGGTTGCGGCGATGGTTGGGCCTGCGGCGATGGCGACGCAGAAGCGGACGCAGTCACTTCCAGTTGCAGCGGCTGCGTGCGATCGCGACCGACCACGAGCGCCGGAATGGTCTGCATCCCGGGCTGCAAGGCGATCAGCTCCACGCGATAATGCAGATCGACCGACAGCGAGCCGTTGACGAAGCGCACCGAGCGTTCGGACGCCACGTCCTCGACGCGGAAGCGCGATCGCAGCGCCGAATAATCGGGCGCGCCAACCTGGTCGGTGGCGATGGTCAGCATCACGGCTTGCCCTTGCGCCACCCGTGAGTGATCGAGGGTCGCCGTTGTCCTGGCCCATGCCGGCGCGGCGAACAGCGCCAACGCGATCAATGCGATTCCACGCTTCATCCGCCACCTCCGCGACGTCGTGCGCGTTCCAGCTGGAACTTGCTGCGCAACAAGGCGCCGGGATCGTCGGGAATGCGTCGCAACCAGGCATCGACCTGCTGGCGACGTTCGCGTTCGGCCGCGGTTTCCGGTTGCGATCCTGTGCCCGATTGCTGGCCTTTCGCGTCACTCTTGCCCTGCTGCATCGCTTCACGCATGCGTTCGCGCTGCGCTGCATCCGCGGCTTCCTGCCCGGCGCGATCTTCCGGTTTGGGACTGCCTTGCTGCTGACCGTTTTGCTGTTGGCCGCTTTGCGGCTGTCCGTTCTGTTGTTGTCCGTTTTGCTGCTGACCGTTCTGTTGCGGCTTGTTCGACTGCTGGCCCCCCTGCTGCTGCGACCCGCCTTGCTGCCCGCTTTTCTGTTGCTGCGAATTTCCCTGTTGCGATTGCCGGTTCGGTGGCGGTTGCTTCATCGCCTTGAGCACCGCCTCGCGATTGGCCTTGGCATCGGCCATTGCCGGATCGCGCCGCAACGCCTGATCGTAGGCCTGCACTGCCTCGGGATATTTGCCGAGTCGCGCCAGTGCATTGCCGCGGTTGTAGGCGGCATCGGCACTGTCGACCTTCGCGAATTCGGATTCGGCGCGGGCGAAATCGCCCTTGCGATAAGCGTTCTGTCCGGACTGCATGTGATCGTAGGCCTGCTGATCGGCGCGTCGCCACAGATCGCCCGCATGCCCCGTTTGCGGAATCGCAGCAAATCCGATCGCGACGAACAGCATCGCCGCAAGCGCGCCACCACGACGGAACGCCGGCAGCAGCAAAAGCAGCAATGGAATCAACAACCACGCGCCATCGTCCTGCCACTGGCTGCCGGCATGGCCACGGGTATTGCCGCCGGCATCCGTGGCTCTCGGCGCATCGACACCGAGTTGGGCAATGTCGGCCGTCGTCGCCTGCATCGCCACGGCACGACCGCCGCCCGCAGTCGCCATCGCCGTCAACGATGCCAGGTCGAGGCGCGCCATCGAGACATCGCCAGCGGCATCGCGCACCGGTCGCCCCGAGGCACTGCCGACACCCAGCGCCGACACGCGGAACCCATCGCTGCGTGCGGCAGCGGCTGCACGCACCGCTGCGGCATCGGCGTGATCGGTCATCAACACGATGTCGCCCTGGCTGTCGCCCGCCTGTTGCAGCAGGTCCTGCGCGCGCCGGATCGCACGATCGGGATTCTGGCCATCTTCGGGCATCACGTCCGGCGACAAATCATTGATGAACAGCGCGACATTCGCGGGATCATCGGTCAACGGCGTCACC
>JAFEBZ010000149.1 GCA_018242405.1 Pseudomonadota bacterium
CGCGTACTCGACGCTGTCGCAGCTCGGCTACATGACCGTCGCGCTCGGCGTTTCGGCGTACTCGGCCTCGGTGTTCCACCTGATGACCCACGCTTTCTTCAAGGCGCTGCTGTTCCTTGCTGCCGGCAGCGTGATCATCGGCATGCACCACGAGCAGGACATGCGCCGCATGGGTGGCCTGCGCAAGTACATGCCGGTCACGTTCTGGACCTCGCTGGTCGGCACGCTGGCCCTGATCGGCACGCCGTTCTTCGCCGGCTTCTATTCCAAGGACAGCATCATCGATGCCGCCAAGCTGCACGCGGAGCAGGGCGGTTTCATCGCCCAGTACGGCTATTACGCGGTGTTGCTGGGCGCGTTCGTCACTTCGTTCTACAGCTTCCGCCTGCTGTACCTGACCTTCTTCGGCAAGGAACGCTTCCGCGAAGTTGCGCACGATGCGCATCATGACGACCACGCGCATGGCCACGACGACCATGGCCACGCCCATGAACCACACGAATCGCCGTGGGTGGTGACGCTGCCGCTGATCCTGCTGGCGATCCCGTCGATCATCATCGGCTACCTCACCATTGGCCCGATGCTGCACGGCAAGACCATGGCGGGCGAAGAGGCTGGCAAGTCGTTCTTCGACGGCTCGATCCAGCTGCCCGAACACGGCGTGATGGCCAAGCTCGGCGAGGAGTTCCACGGCTCGCTGGCGATGGCGCTGCATGGCTTCATGCAATGGCCGTTCATCCTGACGCTGGCCGGATTCCTGCTGGCAACCTGGATGTACCTGATCAAGCCGGAAGTCGCCGCCAAGGCACGCAAGACCTTCGCGCTGCCGGTGCGCATCCTCGAAGACAAGTACGGCTTCGACAAGTTGTGGATCAACGGTTTCGCCGGCGGCAGCGTCCTGCTCGGTCGCATCTCGCGCTGGTTCGACAGTCGCGTGATCGACGACTACCTGGTGAATGGTGCGGCGCGTGAAACCCGCGAGGTCGCCTCCGAAATCCGCCGGATGCAGACCGGTTATCTCTACAGCTACGCCTTCGCGATGATTGTCGGCCTGATCCTGTTGCTGGCATGGCTCATCAAGTCGGGGGCCGGAGCATGAATTCGATGATGCAATCCCCGATTCTCAGCGTTCTCATCTGGCTGCCCATTCTCGGCGGCGTGCTGACCCTGCTGATGGGTAAGCGCGACAACGGCGCCCGCTGGCTGGCGACTGCATTCGCCGCACTGACGTTGCTGGCGAGCCTGCCGCTGATCGGCAACTTCGATTACGCCAATGGCGGCCTGCAGTTCGTCGAACAGTGGGCGTGGATCGATGCCTATCGCATCCAGTACCACCTTGGCGCCGACGGCATCTCGGTCGCGCTGATCGTCCTCACCACCATCACCAGCCTGCTGGTGCTGATCGGTGCCTGGGGCTCGGTCGATCGCAAGGTCAACCAGTACTACGCACTGTTCCTGATCCTCGAAGGTTTGATGATCGGCGTGTTCAGCGCCCAGGACGCGATCCTGTTCTACGCCTTCTTCGAAGGCATGCTGATCCCGATGTTCATCCTGATCGGCGTGTGGGGTGGGCCGCGTCGCGTCTATGCCGCGATCAAGTTCTTCCTGTACACGTTCCTCGGCTCGGTGTTCATGCTGGTCGCGCTGATCTACCTGTACGTGAAGGGCGGCAGCTGGCAGCTGGCCGATCTCTACGCGTTGCCGCTGACCGCGACAGAGCAGACGTGGATCTTCTTCGCCTTCCTCGCCGCATTCGCGGTGAAGGTGCCGATGTTCCCGGTCCACACCTGGTTGCCGGATGCACACGTCGAAGCGCCGACCGGTGGCTCGGTGATCCTGGCTGCGATCATGCTGAAGATCGGCGGATACGGCTTCCTGCGTTTCAGCCTGCCGGTCACGCCGGATGCCAGCGCCGAATGGGCGTGGCTGGTGATCACGCTGTCGCTGATCGCGGTGATCTACGTCGGCCTGGTCGCGCTGGTCCAGGACGACATGAAGAAGCTGGTCGCGTACTCGTCGGTGTCGCACATGGGCTTCGTCACCCTCGGCACCTTTGCCGGCGTGCTGATGGCACATTCGCAGGGCGCCAACGGCTCTGGCACCCAGCTGGTGCTGCAGGGCGCGATGGTGCAGATGGTGTCGCACGGTTTCGTGTCCGGCGCGATGTTCTCCTGCATCGGCGTGATGTACGACCGCATGCATACCCGCATGATTCGCGATTACGGCGGCGTCGCCAACGTGATGCCGTGGTTCGCGGCCTTCGTGGTGCTGTTCGCGATGGCCAACTCCGGCCTGCCGGCGACCAGCGGTTTCGTCGGTGAATTCATGGTGATCGTCGGCGTGTTCCAGCAGCATCCACTGATCGCCTTCGCCGCCGCAACCACCCTGGTGATCGGCGCGGGCTACACCTTGTGGCTGATCAAGCGCACCATCTGGGGCGAAGTTGCCAACGACCACGTCGCCGAAATGAAGGACATCAACCTTCGCGAAGCCTGCGTGCTCGGCGTGTTCGCGCTCGGCGTGCTCGTCATCGGCCTCTATCCCAAGCCGCTCACCGATCTGATGGCGCCGGCCCTGCAGCACCTCGGCAGCCAGATCGCCGCCAGCAAGCTCACCGGACTTTGATGATGGGCAATCTCACGACTCTCAATCCTGCCGAACTCTGGCCGCTGTTGCCGGAACTGGTGATGGTCAGCGGTGCATTCGCGCTGCTGGTGCTTGACCTGTTCCTGCCGGCGCGCCGCAACGGCATCGTCCACGGACTCGGACTGCTGCTGTTGCTGGTCACGGGCGCACTGTGTGTCGCTGGCAGCGGCGGCCACGGCACCGTCCTCAACGGCATGTTCGTCCGCGACACTTTGGCCGACTTGCTGAAGGCCGGCATCCTGCTGACCACTGCGCTGGCTTTCGTCTATGCGTGGCCGTTCCTGCGTGATCGCGGCCTGTACAAGGGCGAAGTGACGCTGCTGATGCTGTTCTCCGCGCTCGGCATGATGTTGCTGGTGTCAGCCGGCAGCCTGGTGATGGTTTACCTCGGCCTGGAAATGCTGGCGCTGAGTTCGTATGCGCTGGTCGTCACCGATCGCGACAATGCGGTCGCGTCGGAAGCGGGCATGAAGTATTTCGTCCTCGGTGCACTGGCCTCGGGCATGTTGCTGTTCGGCATGTCGCTGATCTACGGCGCCACCGGCACGCTCGACCTCGCCCAGATCAGTGCATCGGCACAGACTGGCGGTGCGCATCGCGACCTGCTGCTGGCCGGAACTGCCTTCGTGGTCGCGGGGATCGCCTTCAAGCTCGGTGCCGCGCCGTTCCACATGTGGCTGCCGGACGTCTACCAGGGTGCGACCACGCCGATCACGCTGTTCATTGCTTCGGCACCGAAGATCGCCGCGCTGGGCATGGCATTGCGCCTGCTCGACAGCGGTCTGTCGCCGGTCGGCGACCATTGGCAGCCGATGGTGGCCGCGCTGTCGGCGCTGTCGCTGGTCATCGGCAACTTCGCCGCGCTGATGCAGACCAACCTGCGGCGCATGCTCGCCTATTCGACCATCTCGCACATGGGCTTCATGCTGATGGGCGTTGCCGGTGGCGGTGTCGAGGGCAATGCATCGGCGGTGTTCTACGCGATCGTGTACGCGGTGACCGCGGCGGCTGCGTTCGGCCTGATCACGCTGATGGCGCGCAACGGCTTCGACGCGGACGAGATCGACGACTACAAGGGCCTGGCTTCGCGTCAACCATTGATGGCAGCGCTGTTCCTCGGCGTGATGGCGTCGCTCGCCGGCGTGCCGCCCTTCATCGGTTTCTTCGCCAAGCTGACGGTGATCGAAGGCGCGCTCAATGGCGGCCTGATGTGGCTGGCGATCGTCGGCATCATCTGCGCCGTGGTCGGTGCGTTCTACTACCTGCGCGTGATCAAGGTGATGTACTTCGACCAACCGGTTGAAGGCGCGCAGCCGATGATTGCGCACGGGCAGGGCGGGGTGAAGTGGCTGTTCGCCGTCAATGCCGGCGTATTGCTGGTACTGAGCGCCTTCCTGCAACCGTTGATGGCATGGTGCCGCAGCGCGTTCTGATCAAGCAGGCTTGCAACAACTTCCGCAGTGCGACATAATGGTCGGCCTGGTGCGGGGTGGAGCAGTCTGGCAGCTCGTCGGGCTCATAACCCGAAGGTCGCAGGTTCAAATCCTGCCCCCGCTACCATTATTCGAAGGAAACGGCGTGCCGCGAGGTGCGCCGTTTTTCTTTGGTTTCGGCGGCATTGGATCGTTGCAAGTGCGGTAGCATCGTCCGACTGGACACATCTCCCGGGACGATCACGTGACACCTAGCGATTCCGCCGAATTCCTCGCAGCAGACATCGGTGGAACGCATGCACGCATCGCGCGAATACAGGCGCAGGGCGGACGCATCGTGGTGCTGGAACAGCACGTGGTGCCGGTGGCGGGTTCGCGATCGCTGGCAGCATTGCTGGAGGATCGCCCGGCATCGATCAGTGTCGCGGCGATCGCGGTTGCTGGCGTCGTCACCAGTAATGACGATGTGCTGAGCCAGAACCTGCCGTGGCCGGTTTCGGCGGCGCAGGTCGCTCGGGAATCAGGGCTGGCACACGTCGGGTTGGTCAACGATTTCGAAGCGGTCGCGCACGCCATTCCGCATATCCGTCCGGAATCGTTGACGCATGTCTGCGGTCCGCGCGATGCGATCGCCAGGACGGCGATCGCGCTGGGGCCGGGCACCAGCATGGGGACGGCGGTGCGTTTCGAAGATGGCCGCGTGCTGCCCAGCGAAGCGGGTCATGCGTCGCTGGCGCCGGGCACGCCGCGCGAATGCGACCTGGTGCGCTGGATGCTGGAACGGCACAGTCATATCGACAACGATCGCGTGCTGTCGGGCCCGGGATTGCTGGAAGCCTATCGTGGACTGTGCGCGCTCGATGGCGTGGTGGCGAAGCTTGCTTCCCCCGCCGAAGTGGTCGCGGCAGCAGACCTCGGATCGGATCGGCTGGCACTGGAAGCCGTCGAATTGTTCTGTTCGATGCTCGGCGCGTTCGCCGGTGATCTCGCTGTCACCTTCCATGCCGATGGCATCTATCTGGCCGGCGGCGTCGCTGCCCACGTCAAGGCATTCCTGCCTGGCGGCGGCTTCCAGCGGCGATTCGTCGACAAGGGGGTATTGCGTCCGATGATGGAGCGCGTGCCGGTGCGCCTGGTCGAGGAACCGCATCTCGGCGTGATCGGCGCGGCAGCGTGGTATCTCGGCCGCCATGGCAATGGGAGCATGTGAAATGAAAACGACGCGACGCGGTTTCCTGCAGGCGGGCGCAGCCGGACTGGGCGCGCTGTGGATGTCGGGAGGTCTGGCCGCTGCGGCGAAGCGCCCGGCATCGGCGAAATTCCCGCGCGTGGTCTCGACCTGGGATTTCGGCATCGGCGCCAATGCCGCGGCGTGGAAAGTGTTGGGGCAGGGCGGCAACGCACTGGATGCGGTCGAGGCCGGCGCGCGTTGGGCGGAATCGGATCTGTGCAATCCGACCGTCGGTCATTGCGGCAATCCCGATCGCGATGGCGTGCTGACGCTTGATGCCAGCATCATGGACGGCGATGGTCGCGTCGGCGCGGTCGCGGCGATCGAGGACATTCTTCATCCGGTGTCGGTGGCGCGCAAGGTGATGGAAGACAGCCCGCATGTATTGCTGGTCGGGCAGGGCGCGCAGCAGTTCGCGATCGAACACGGTTTCGAGCGCAAGGCCCTGCTGACCGACAGCGCGCGCAAGGCGTGGGAAGAGTGGAAGAAGACGTCGAAGTACGCCCCCGTCATTAACGCCGAGCGCCGCTTGCTCCCCGGTGATTCCACCAACCACGACACGCTGGGCATCCTCGCCATCGATGCCAAGGGCCACATGGCCGGTGCTTGCACGACCAGCGGCATGGCCTGGAAAGTGCATGGTCGCGTCGGTGACAGTCCGATCGTTGGTGCCGGCCTGTACGTCGACGGTGAAGTCGGTGCCGCGACTGCGTCCGGTGTCGGCGAAGAAATGCTGCGCAACGCCGCGAGCTTCCTCGTGGTCGAATTGATGCGCCAGGGGCGTTCACCGGCGCAGGCGTGTCGCGAAGCGATCGCACGCGTCGTCCACAAGCGTCCGGCAGCGAGCAAGACCCTTCAGGTGTGTTTCCTGGCGATGAATCGCCGTGGCGAAGTCGGCGCATATGCGCTGCACAAGGGCTTCGTCTACGCGATGCAGGACGAAGGCGGCGCCCATGGCCTCACCGATTCGGCATCGGTCTACACGACGGAACAGAAGTGAAGAAATTGCTTGAAATCGCCGCCGATGGCGTGCGCTCGGCGATCGCGGCGGAAACCGGTGGTGGGGATCGCATCGAACTGTGCGCGGGATTGGGCGAGGGTGGCACCACGCCGTCGCATGGCGTGATCGCTGCAACGCGCGATGCGGTGAACATCCCGGTCTTTGTGCTGGTTCGCCCGCGCAATGGCGATTTTGTTTACGACGGCTACGAAGTCGAAGCGATGTGCAGCGACATCCGCGATTGCGCCGCGTTGGGTTGCGAAGGCGTGGTGATCGGCGCGCTCGATGCCGATGGCGGGATTGATCTCAATGCCTGCCGCGCGATGGTCGATGCCGCGAAGGGGCTTGAAATCACTTTCCATCGTGCATTCGACGCGGTGGCTGATCGCGCGCATGCGCTGGAACAGATCATCGAGCTCGGTTGCTCGCGCGTGCTGACTTCGGGTGCCGCGCGCAGTGCGCCGGAAGGTGCCGATGCGATTGCCGAGAACGTGCGCCAAGCGGCAGGGCGCATCGTGATTCTCTCCGGCGCCGGCATCAATGCCGACAATCTTGGCGAGCTGGTGGCGCGAACCGGCGGTCAGGAGTTCCACGCGTCGGCACGCGGACCGGTGCAATCGCCGATGCGCTGGCGCAATCCGGCGCTGGAAGGGCTGTCGGTGGACTGGATGGACACCAGTCCGGAAAAAGTGCGCGCGCTGCGCGGGATTCTTGACGCAGCCAATTGAACGTGTCGAGGCACGTTCGAATCATTTTGCAGTGTGTAATGCCGCTGCCTGGGCAGCTAGTTGGCGGATTCGATCCCAGTCGCGTGCCGCGACTGCATCCTTCGGCATCATCCACGAACCGCCGACCGTCAACACGTTCGGCAACGCCAGGTATTTCGGTGCGGTCTCGGCACTGATGCCGCCGGTCGGACAGAAGCGTGCCTCGGCGAAAGGGCCCTGCACGGCGCGCAGCCACGTCGTGCCACCGCTGGCTTCCGCCGGGAAAAACTTGAAGTGGGTGAAGCCGGCGTTCATTCCCTGCATCAACTCGCTGGCGGTGGCGACGCCGGGAATCAGTGGGCAATCCATCGCATTCGCACGCAGCAGTTCCGGCGAGGAACCCGGCGAGATCGCGAACACCGCGCCGGAATCGCGCACGGCCTCGTAGTGTTCCGGCGTCAGTACGGTCCCGGCGCCGACGATCGCATCCGGCACTTCCCGCGCAATCTTGGTGATCGCGGCCATCGCCGCCGGCGTGCGCAAGGTGATTTCCAGCACGCGCAATCCGCCGTCGACCAGCGCGCGCGCAAACGGGACGGCGTCGTCGAGATTGTCGATCGTGATGGTGGGAATGATCGGCGCGGCGCGCAGCACCTGGTCGGGCGTGAGTGAAGTCGTCATGGTGTCTGGGTCTCGAAGCTGCGGATGGCCGTCGCTGCACCGAGCAGGCCGGGATTGGGATGGACGATGACGCGCACGTCGATGCGCTCGAGGTAGGCGACGTAACGTCCCTTCATCAGGAAACGTTCGCGGAACGCGCTGCTGCGCAGGAATGGAATGAAGCGCGGGACGATGCCACCGGCGATCACCACCGAATGCGCACCGTGGATCAGCGCGCAGTCACCGGCCACGCTGCCGAGCATCGCGCAAAAACGCGCGAGCGCCTGTCTTGCGGCGTGGTCGTGGCCGTCGAGGGCGGCGGCGACAATGTCGGCAGGATCACGCAGGCCGCCGTGCACTCCGGCTTCGCCAGGCCCGACGCTGGACGCCACCGCGGGCACGCCGCGATACACCGCATCGATCTCGGAAATTCCCTTGCCGCACAGCACGCGTTCGGTGGAGGTGCGGCCATGGCGCGCGCTCGTCCATTGTTCGATCATGCGTTCCTCGTCGCCGACCGGCGCGAAGCTGACGTGTCCGCCCTCGGTGGCGACGACGTTCCAGCCTTTCGCGGCATCACCCACCAGCAATGCGACGCCAAGGCCGGTGCCGGGGCCGAGCACGCTGATCGGGCCGTGATCGATATTGTCTGGACCGAACAGGCGCACGTAATCCTGCGACTGCAATGTCGGGATCGCCCAGGCGATCGCACCGAAATCGTTGATGACGTGCAGTGCATCCAGGCCGAGCGACGCCTGCATCTCGCGCTGGCTGAACGACCAAGCACGATTCGTCAGGCGTATTTCATCGGCACTGACCGGGCTGGCGACGGCGATCGCGGCATGCTTAGGCCGTTGGCCGACGGCGGCGAGATAGGATTCGATCGCGTGCCGGAGGCTGGCGAAGTCATCATTGTGCAGCGTCTGCGCATGTTGCAGCGTGCAGTCGCGGGCATCGAGATCGACCAGCGCGAAGCGCGCATTGGTGCCGCCGACATCGCCAACCAGCGCCAGTCGATCGAAATTGCTCATGCGTTCGAGTCCGCAACGAACAGGCTGCAGGCGCCGGTTTCGGCATTGCCGACGTTGTTGCGCATCAGGCCGAACAGTTCGCGCCCCATGCCGACGTGATGCTTCGAAACATCGGGACGCTGCGCCGTGCGCACATTCCATTCGGTTTCGGGCACCAGTGCGTCGATCGTGCCGGCTTCGCTGTCGATGCGGATGCGGTCGCCATCGCGCAGCTTCGCGATCGGGCCGTCTTCCACCGCTTCCGGGTGAAGATGGATCGCCGCCAGCACCTTGCCCGATGCGCCGGACATGCGGCCGTCGGTGAGCAGGGCGACGCGTTGACCACGATCCTGCAACGCTGCCAATGTCGGCGTCAGCTTGTGCAATTCCGGCATGCCGATCGCACGCGGACCCTGTCCACGCACGACGGCGATGAAATCACCTTCGAGCTTGCCGGCCTTGAACGCGGCGATCAACGCATCCTGCGAATCAAACACCTTTGCCGGTGCTTCGATGCCGCGATGTTCCGCCGCAACGGCAGAAACCTTCACCACCGCACGACCGAGATTGCCCTGCAGGCGACGCAGTCCGCCTTCCTTGTCGAAGGCCTCGGCGAGCGGGCGCAAAATCGAGGGGTCGCTCGATTGTGCCGACGCATTCGTCCACTTCAATGCCGTGCCATCCAGCCGCGGATGCATCGCCTGTCGACGCATGCCACCGCCGTGCACGCAGAGGATGTCCTCGTGGAGCATTCCGGCATCGAGCAGTTGTTCGATGATGAAACCGAGCCCGCCGGCATCGTGGAACTGGTTCACGTCGCCCGAGCCATTGGGATAGACGCGGGCCAACAGCGGCGTTGCGCGAGACAGCGCGTCGAGATCGTCCCAGTCGATGCGGATGCCGGCGGCCTGCGCGACCGCGACCAGATGGATCGCGTGGTTGGTCGAGCCCCCGGTCGCCGCAAGTCCGACCAAGGCGTTGACGATGGCTTTCTCGTTGATGGTGCGACCGATCGGGCGGTAGTCGTCGCCGAGTGCGGTGATCCGCAACACCTGCTCTGTGGCGGCGACGGTCAGGGCGTCGCGCAGCGGCGTGTTCGGCGGCACGAAAGCGCTGCCCGGCATGTGCAGTCCCATCATTTCGACCAGCATCTGGTTGGAATTGGCGGTGCCGTAGAACGTGCAGGTACCGGGTGCGTGGTAGGAAGCGCCTTCCGCCTCCAGCAATTCTTCGCGTGTCGCTTCGCCGATGGCATAGCGTTCGCGTACCGCGGCCTTCTGCTTGTTGGGGATGCCGGATGGCATCGGACCCGCGGGCACGAAGATCACCGGCAGATGGCCGAAGGCCAGCGCGCCGATCAGCATGCCCGGTACGATCTTGTCGCACACCCCGAGGCAGAGCGCGGCATCGAAACTGTCGTGCGACAACGAGACGCTGGTGGCGAGCGCGATGGCGTCGCGCGAGAACAACGACAGTTCCATCCCGTCACGGCCCTGGGTCACGCCGTCGCACATCGCCGGCACGCCGCCGGCGACCTGCGCGCTGGCGCCGGCATTGCGCGCGGCCATGCGGATCAGGCTCGGGTACTGCTCCATCGGCTGGTGTGCCGAGAGCATGTCGTTGTAGGCGGTGACGATCCCGATGCTGGCGCCGACGCCATTGCGCAGGCTCGCCTTGTCGGGGCCGGCAGCGGCGAAGACGTGGGCGAGATTGCCGCAGGCCAGTTCACCGCGACTGGGGCGATCTCGGTGCGCGGCGGCATCGATGCGGGCGAGGTATTCGGTGCGGGTGGCGCGGCTGCGCTCGACGATGCGTTCGGTGACGCGGGCGACGACGGGGTGCAATGCTGTCATCACGGACTCCAATGGACGTGGACCGCCACCGGCGCCTGCCGCAACAGCGCGGCGACCGGGTAGGGCAGGTCCGATGTTTGGGAAGCAGCCTGCTGCAACACGTCGAGTTTGCGCGCGCCGGTGATGCACAGGTGTGCAGTGCGGGTGCGCAGCAGGCGCGGCAGGCTCAGGCTGATGCGGCTGAAGGGCGCTTCCGGCGGCAGCGGAACCGGCGTGGTGAGGATGGCATCGTCGCGCGTATCCATCGCCAGGCCTTGCTGCAGGTTCGTCGCGCCGGGAAACAGCGAAGCGAAATGGCCGTCCTCGCCCATGCCGAGCAGCACGGCGTCGAACGCATCGATTCCGTGCAAGACGTCTTTCGCGATCGCCAGCGACGTTGCCTCGTCGCCATCTGCAGCGGTGATGGCGAGGCAGTCGGCGCTGTCACCGAAGGCATCACGCAGTGCGGCGATGTTGCTGGCCGGATGCGCATGGGCAACGCAACGATCATCGGTCGGGACGATGCGTGCGCGGTGCCCACCCTGCGACCAGCGCTGCGCCAGCGCGCGATAGATCGGCAACGGTGTCTTGCCGCCGGCAAGCGCGAGGCAAGGCGTTGCCGAAGCCGTGCAGGCATCGCCGAGCAACGACGCCAATGCATCGCACATTTCCGCGCCATCGGAGTAGCGACGCAGTTCCATCATTCGCGCCATTGGTGGCCGTGGCGCTCGATCAGCGAGATCGCCGCGTTCGGTCCCCAGGTGCCGGCCGGATATGGACGCGGTGGAGCGCCCGATTGCTGCCAGGCCGAGAGGATGCCGTCGACCCATTCCCAGGCCGCTTCGGTTTCGTCGCGGCGCACGAACAGTGTGCCGATGCCTTCCAGCGCATCGAGATAGAGGCGCTCGTAGGCGAGGCGGCGGCGCGCGTTGGCGAATTCCTGGTGGAAGTCGAGATCGAGACCGACCTGGCTCAGGCGCATGCCCTTGCGATCGAGTCCCGGTGTCTTGCTCATCAGTTGCAGTTCGATGCGTTCTTCCGGTTGCAACAGGATCAACAGGCCGTTCGGTTGCAGGTCGCGGCGGGTGGCGCCACCGAAGATCGAATAGGGCACCGACTTGAACTGCACGTAGATTTCGGTCTGGCGCGAGGGCAGTCGCTTGCCGGTGCGCAAGTAGAACGGAACGCCCGACCAGCGCCAGTTGTCGACGTGGGCACGCAGCGCGACGAAGGTTTCGGTCTTGCTGGCGCGACCGAGCTCGTCGGCGTATCCCTTCACCGCGACGCCATCGACGGCACCGGCGGTGTACTGGCCGGCTACCGCTTCGTGCTCGATGTTCTCGGAGTGAATCTTGCGCAACGAATGCAGCACCTTGATCTTCTCGTTGCGAACTGCGGTCGGCTCGAAGCGCGCCGGCGGTTCCATCGCGACCAGCGCCAGCAGCTGCAGCAGGTGGTTCTGAACCATGTCGCGCATGGCGCCGGAATGGTCGTAGTAATCGGCACGGCCTTCGACGCCCACGGTTTCGGCGACGGTGATCTGTACCTGCTCGATGTTGCGGGCATTCCACAATGGCTCGAACAGGGCGTTGCCGAAGCGCAGCGCGATCAGGTTCTGCACGCCTTCCTTGCCGAGGTAATGGTCGACGCGATAGATCTGCGATTCGTTGAAGATCTTGCCGACGCCGTCATTGATCGCTTCGGCACTGGCGAAGTCTTCACCGATCGGCTTCTCCAGCATCACCCGCGCCCACGGCCCGACAGCGCCGTGCTTCGCCAATGCCTGGCAGGCCGGAACGTAGAAGCGTGGCGCGGTGCTGAGGTGGTAGAGGACATCGCCGTCGCCGCGCAGCTGTTCGATCTTTTGCGCGAACGCCGTCATGGTGGCGTCGTCGTCGATGTCGGCGGGCTGGTAGTCGATGCGCGCGAACAGCTTGTCCTGCACGTCCTTGCGATATTCACCCTGCGGAATGCGCTGGCCCAGGTCGGCGGCGATCTGGGCGAGGAATTCGTCACGGCTCAATGGGGCGCGGGCGGTGCCGAGCAGCTTGAGCTCCGGAATCAGCAGGTTTTCGGCCTCGAGGCTGTACAGCGACGGCCACAGCATGCGCAGGGCGAGATCGCCGGTGGCGCCGAACAGGGTGAACAGGTGCGCGGTCTTCGGGATTGACATCGTTGTCTCCTGGGAATGTCGAGCCTAACCGCTTGCGACGATTGCTGCACCTGCCGCAAACGATTGCATTCGCAACCATCCCGAATAACTTCCGGGGATATTCCCGCCCGCCTGGATCTTGCTCCTCCGGCTGCCGATCGTCTTGCTCAAGACAGGCCTTGCGGCTATCATGTCGCACTTCGTCGCCCGGAACACCGGGCACGACCCGATGGCCGGTTCGCCGCGCGGCGTGCAGTCATCCGGGGCCCTGGCAGGGAATCCTCCCCGCCAGACCGGACATCGCAAGACCGGACAAGGGCCCTCGGGCCTTTTTTTGTTTCCGGCATTCCTCATAGAACCGCAGGCTTAATGACCAAGACCGACCAGCTGCAGGATCTGCTCGCCCCGACCGCGCATGCGCTCGGTCTCGAGTTGCTGGGCATCGAATACCTGCCGCAGCCCGGTGGGTCGTTGCTGCGCCTGTACATCGACGTGCCGGAAGCGGAAGCGGCCGAGCGTTCGGTCGGTATCGATGAATGCGAGAAGATGAGCCGCGAAGTGTCGGCCGTGCTCGATGTCGAGGATCCGATCTCCGGCAACTACACCCTGGAAGTGTCGTCGCCGGGCATCGAGCGTCCGCTGTTCACCGCGGCCCAGTTCGCCCGCTTCGTTGGCGAGAGCGCCAAGGTTGGGCTGAAGCTGCCGCAGGATGGCCGCCGTCGCCTGCAGGGCCGGATCGTCGCGGTCGAAGGCGACACGATTCGTTTCGACGTCGACGGCACGCCGTTCGAAGTCGCGCATTCCAATATCGAGAAGGCCCGCATCGCCCCCGACTGGGTCGCGATGGGCTTCGGTGCGCCGAAGCCGGGCAGCCGCGGCAAGAAGGCGGCGAAGGGCAAACAAGCATCAACAACGTCAACCGGCGGAGAAGCATCCGCCACGGGTGGAGTCGAAAATGAGTAAGGAACTGCTGTTGGTCGTCGACGCGGTGGCCAACGAGAAGGGCGTGCCGACCGAAACGATCCTCGAGGCGATCGAGGCCGCGCTGGCATCCGCCGCCAAGAAGCGCTATCCCGAGCAGGATGTCGCCGTGCGCGTCTCCATCAATCCCAAGGACGGCAGCTACGAAACCTTCCGCCGCTGGGAAGTGGTCGCCGACGACGTGGTGATGGAATCGCCGGATCGCCAGATCCGCCTGATGGACGCCGTTGACGAGAGCGAAGGCGCCGAAGTGGGCGACTTCATCGAAGAACACATCGAAAACCCGGACTTCGGCCGCATCGCGGCGCAGGCCGCCAAGCAGGTGATCGTCCAGCGCGTGCGCGAGGCCGAGCGCCAGCAGGTGGTGGATGCGTGGAAGGATCGCGTCGGCGAGCTGGTCACCGGCACCGTCAAGCGCGTCGAGCGCGGCAACATCTACGTCGACCTCGGCGGCAATGCCGAGGGCTTCATCGCCAAGGACAAGGGCATTCCGCGTGACGCCCTGCGCGTCGGCGACCGCGTCCGCGGCTACCTGTACGACGTCCGCACCGAGCCGCGCGGCCCGCAGCTGTTCGTCAGCCGCGCCGCCCCGGAATTCATGATCGAACTGTTCCGCCTGGAAGTGCCGGAAGTCGGCCAGGGCCTGGTGGAAATCAAGGCCTGCGCCCGCGATCCGGGCGATCGCGCCAAGATCGCCGTGCTGGCCCACGACACCCGCACCGATCCGATCGGCGCCTGCATCGGCATGCGCGGTGCGCGCGTGCAGGCGGTGACCAACGAACTCAACGGCGAACGCGTCGATATCGTGCTGTGGAGCGACAACGTCGCCCAGTTCGTCATCAACGCGATGGCACCGGCGGAAGTGCAGTCGATCATCGTCGATGAAGACAAGCACTCGATGGACCTCGCCGTCTCGGAAGAGAAGCTGGCCCAGGCGATCGGCCGCGGTGGCCAGAACGTGCGTCTCGCCAGCCGCCTGACCGGCTGGCAGCTCAACGTGATGACCGCCGAACAGGTGCAGGCGAAGTCGGAGGCCGAGCAGGCCAGCGCGCGCCAGACCTTCATGGACAAGCTGGAAGTCGACGAGGAAATCGCCGGCATCCTGGTCCAGGAAGGCTTCACCACGGTCGAGGAAATCGCCTACGTGCCGGTCGGTGAGCTGCTGGCGGTCGAGGGCTTCGACGAGGACATCGTCGAGGAACTGCGCGCCCGCGCCCGCGATGCGCTGATCAACGACGCGCTGGCTGCCGAGGAAGGCGAGGAGGGTCCCGCCGAGGACCTGCTGACCCTGCCGGGCATGGACGAGGCGACCGCCTACGTGCTGGCCAGCCGTGGCACCCGCACCCGCGACGACCTGGCCGAGCTGGCGGTGGATGAAATCACCGACATCGAGGACATGGACGCCGAACGCGCCGCCGCACTCATCATGGAAGCCCGCAAGCACTGGTTCGAGTAATGACGAATCCAATGCGCGAGTAACATCCTTCCCCCCTGCCTGCGGCGCCGTCCGGCGACACAGGCAAAGACACCGGAAACCGCATGTCGCAGAACAACACCATTCGCCAGCTTGCCGACCTGGTCAACACGCCGGTCGACAAGCTGCTCGAGCAGCTCAAGGAAGCCGGCATGCCGTTCGACAGCGCCGACCAGGAAGTCACGAGCGCGCAGAAGGTCAAGCTGCTCGGATTCCTGCGCCGCACCCACGGCCGCGGCGAGAGCGCGCCTGCAGGGGCCACTGCCAGCAGCGAAGGCGCCGGCAAGATCACCCTGAGCCGCAGCCGCAAGCAGGAAATCACCGTCGGTGGTGGCAAGAACAAGGCCACCGTCGACGTGGTCGTGCGCAAGAAGGTCACGCTGAAGCCGAACGCCGTCGCGGAAGCTGCCGCAGCGGGACCGATGGATGACGAGCGCGCCGAGATCCTGCGCAAGCTCGAGGAATCCAAGCAGCGCAATCTCGACGAACAGCAGCGTCTCGCCGCGTCCGATCGCGAACGCGCCGAGGAAAAGAAGCGCCAGGAAGAGGAAGCGCGCCAGGCTGCCGAGGATGCACGCCGTGCTGCCGAGGAAGCCGCCGCGACCCAGGCTGACGAGGTTGCGCAGGAAACCAAGCCGACGCGTGCAGCGGCCAAGCCGGGAACGCACGGTCACGGCCATGCGCCGGCCAAGCCCGCACGTCCCGCCGCTGCGCAGGACGATCGCAACGGCGCCAACAAGGCCCACAAGAGCCGCGGCTCGCACGCCATGGTTGCCGGCGTCGAAGACGATGACAATGCCGCGCGTTTCGCCGGCAAGATGCACCTGACCCCGGCCGATCGCGCCCGTCGCACCACCACCAGTGGCCGCAACAAGCCGCGCCACCAGTCGCGTTCGGTCGACCAGTCGCGTACCGGTGGCGGCGAGCACGGCTTCCAGCGCCCGACCGCGCCGATCGTGCGCGAAATCACCGTTGGCGACGCCATCACCGTGTCCGACCTGGCGCAGAAGCTCGCGCTCAAGGGCGGCGACGTGGTCAAGGCGTTGTTCAAGATGGGCGTGATGGCGACGGTGACGCAGTCGATCGACCACGACACTGCGGTGTTGGTCACCGAAGAACTCGGCCACAAGGCCATGCGCGCCAGCGACAGCGACGCCGAAAGCGAATTGCTGGCGCAGGTGGAAGACGCCGAGCTGCAGGGCGACCTCGTCCAGCGTCCGCCGGTGGTCACCATCATGGGCCACGTCGACCACGGCAAGACCTCGCTGCTCGACTACATCCGTCGTACCAAGGTCGCGACCGGCGAAGCGGGTGGCATCACCCAGCACATCGGCGCGTACCACGTGAAGACGCCGAAGGGCACGATCAGCTTCCTCGATACCCCGGGCCACGCGGCATTCACTTCGATGCGCGCACGCGGCGCCAAGCTCACCGACATCGTGGTGCTGGTGGTGGCCGCCGATGACGGCGTGATGCCGCAGACCATCGAAGCGGTGCAGCACGCGCGCGCCGCCAAGGTGCCGCTGATCGTCGCCATCAACAAGATCGACAAATCCGACGCCGACCCGATGCGCGTCAAGAACGAACTGCTGGCGCAGGAAGTGGTCGCCGAAGACTTCGGTGGCGACACCCAGATGGTCGAGCTGTCGGCCAAGACCGGCCAGGGCGTGGACGATCTGCTCGATGCCATCCTGCTGCAGACCGAAGTGCTGGAACTCAAGGCTCCGGCCGATGGCCGCGCTTCCGGCATCGTGATCGAATCCGCGCTCGACAAGGGTCGCGGTCCGGTTGCGACCGTGCTGGTCCAGCGCGGCACACTGAACAAGGGCGATTACCTGGTGTGCGGCGTGCAGTACGGCCGCGTGCGTGCGCTGTTCAACGAGAACGGCCAGCAGGTCGCCGAAGCCGGCCCGTCGATCCCGGTGCAGGTGCTCGGCTTGTCGGGTGTGCCCGGTGCCGGTGACGACTTCGTGGTCGTGGCCGACGAACGCCTGGCCAAGGACGTTGCGCAGCAGCGCGAAGCCAAGCGTCGCGAGACGCGCCTGATCAAGCAGGCCGGCAACCGCATGGAAGACGTCATGGCGCAGATGGGCCAGGGCGCGGCCCAGCAGGTGCTGAACCTGGTGGTGAAGGCCGACGTGCACGGTTCGATGGAAGCGTTGCGCGAAGCGCTCACCGGCTTGTCGAACGACCAGATCCGCATCAACGTGATCGGTTCCGGCGTCGGCGGCATCACCGAATCCGACGCCCAGCTGGCGGCGACCTCGAAGGGCGCATTGATCGGCTTCAACGTCCGTGCCGATGCTTCGGCGCGCAAGGTCATCGATGCCAATGGTGTCGACCTGCGCTACTTCTCGATCATCTATGACGTGATCGACCAGGTGAAGCAGATCGCCTCCGGCGTGCTCGGCAAGGAAATCCGTGAAGAGATCATCGGTACCGCCGAAGTGCAGCAGGTGTTCCGTCATTCCAAGTTCGGCTCGATCGCCGGCTCGGTGGTGGTGGAAGGCGTCATCCGTCGCGGCAAGCCGATCCGCGTGCTGCGCGACGACACCGTCATCTTCTCGGGCGAACTCGACTCGCTGCGTCGCTTCCAGGAGAACGTCGACGAGGTCAAGAACGGCACCGAATGCGGTATCGGCGTGAAGGGCTACGACCAGGTGCGCGCAGGCGACAAGATCGAGTGCTTCGAGCGCGTGGAAGTGCAGCGCACGCTGTAATTCGATAATTCGATGGCGACCAAGAAATCCTTCCATCGCACCGATCGCATCTCGGCCCAGCTGAGGCGCGATCTCGGCACGCTCGTGCACAACAGCGTGCGCGAGCACGGCCTGCCGTCGGTCAGCGTGTCCGATGTCGAGGTCACCCGCGATCTCGCCCACGCCAAGGTGTTCTTCACCGCGCTCGATCCGTCGCGCGCGAAGGAAGCGCTCAAGGGCTTGCAGGAACAGGCGAAGGAAATCCGTTTCCAGCTGGCGCATGCGATGAAGCTGCGTCACGTGCCGGAACTGCATTTCCTCTACGACGATTCGGTCGATCGCGGCGAACGCATGGAGCAGTTGTTGCGCGACCTGCCGCCGCCTGGCGACGACGACGGCTCCGCCGAGTCGTAAGGCCTGGCCGTGGCCCGGTTGAAGGTCACGGCAACGGCACTACAATCCCCCGAATGACGACGCCGCGTCCACGCAGCCGCTTCCGCAAGGTCGACGGCATCCTGTTGCTGGACAAGCCGCGTGGCCCGAGTTCCAACCAGGTGTTGCAGCGCGTGCGTCACCTGTTCCGCGCGCACAAGGCCGGGCATACCGGTGCGCTCGATCCGCTGGCGACCGGCCTGTTGCCGATCTGCTTCGGTGAAGCGACCAAGATCGCCGGTGGATTGCTCGGTGCACGCAAGGCGTATGAAGCCGTTGCGCGGATGGGCATCGTCACCGATACCGACGATGCCGAAGGCCAGGCGCTGCGCGAACGCCCTGTGCCGCAATTCGACATCCCCACGCTCGATGAAGCGCTGCTTGGACTGACCGGACACATCCAGCAGATTCCGCCGATCTATTCGGCGCTCAAGCGTGGCGGCGAACCGCTGTACGCGAAGGCGCGTCGCGGCGAAATCATCGAACTGGAGCCGCGTCCGGTGGACGTCCATGCCTTCGATCTGCTCAACGCCGCCGACCTGCTCGACGAACACCCGAATTTGCGCCTGCATGTCGAATGCGGGTCGGGCACCTATATCCGCAGCCTGGTGCGCGATCTTGGCGAAGTGCTGGGCTGCGGCGCGCACGTGACCGAGTTGCGGCGGTTGTGGGTCGATCCCTTCCGCGAACCGAAGATGTGGACGTTGCAGGCGCTGGAAGAGCTGGCCGAACGCGGTGAGCGCGCGCTCGATGCCTGCCTGCTGCCGATCGAGACCGGCATGGCGTCGTGGCCGCAGGTGCACCTGTCGCCGCCGCAGGCGAAGTTGCTGGGGCAGGGCCAGTCGGTGGAGGGGCCGTTCCAGCCGATCGGCGAAGTCGCGGTGCTGGACGGCTGGGGCAAGGCGCTTGGGCTGGGCGAGGTCGATCCATCCGGTCGCCTGCGTGCCCGCCGCATGTTCACTTGGGCGGTGCCGGGGAGGGAAGTTGTCCCAGAGGCCGAGGCCGGCTAGAATATTGCGGCCCGATACGGTCTGTGTCGGCGCATTCATGTTCACGGCGGACCCAGCGGTGCGACCCGGGAGGCGACTCTCGCGGCGTTCCTGCCAGTCCCGCATCTACCCAGGAAAAGAAATGCCCATCGACACCAGCAAAGTCATCGAAGACAACAAGCGCGCCGCCAACGACACCGGTTCGCCGGAAGTGCAGGTTGCACTGCTGACCGCCCGCATCGAAATGCTCAGCGAGCACTTCAAGAACCACAAGCAGG
Organism: Pseudomonadota bacterium; assembly: GCA_018242405.1. Taxonomy (GTDB): domain Bacteria; phylum Pseudomonadota; class Gammaproteobacteria; order Xanthomonadales; family Xanthomonadaceae; genus Solilutibacter. Next base: position 19,525 of record JAFEBZ010000149.1, read on the forward strand.
ACCACCACAGCCGTCGCGGCCTGCTCAAGATGGTCAACAGCCGTCGCAGCCTGCTCGACTACCTGCATCGCAAGGATGCCGAGCGTTACAAGGCACTGATCCAGAAGCTCGGCCTGCGCCGCTAAGCTTCGACAACGCGGCTCGGAAACGGGCCGCGTTTGTTTTTGCCCCAACCGCGCGGACAGGGGTTCGCGCGGAACCACAGACAGGACCCCAACACCCGTGGCCAAGATCACCAAGTCGTTCCAGTTCGGCAACCGCACCGTCACCCTCGAAACCGGCGAAGTCGCCCGCCAGGCCGGTGGTGCCGTGCTGGTCTCCTGCGAGGGCACCGTCGTCCTCGCTACCGCGGTGGCTGCCAAGAGCGCGCGTGAAGGCCAGGACTTCTTCCCGCTGACCGTCGATTACCAGGAAAAGTTCTACGCCGGCGGCCGCATCCCGGGTGGCTTCTTCAAGCGCGAAGGTCGCGCCACCGAGAAGGAAACGCTGATCTCGCGCCTGATCGATCGTCCGATCCGCCCTCTGTTCCCGGAAGACTTCAAGAACGAAGTGCAGATCATCGCCACCGTGATGTCGATGAACCCGGAAATCGACGGCGACATCCTCGCGCTGATCGGTTCGTCCGCCGCGCTGTCGCTGGCTGGCACCCCGTTCCAGGGCCCGATCGGCGCCGCCAAGGTCGGTTACAAGAATGGCCAGTACATCCTCAACCCGACCGTCACCGAGCTGAAGGATTCCGAGCTTGAACTGGTCGTCGCCGGTACCGCGAGCGCGGTGCTGATGGTCGAATCCGAAGCGCGCGAACTCTCCGAAGACGTGATGCTGGGCGCGGTGATGTTCGGTCATCGCGAAATGCAGAAGGCCATCAACGCGATCAACGAACTGACCGTCGAAGCCGGTACCAAGCCGTCGGCGTGGGTCGCTCCGGCCAAGAACGACGCGATGATCGCCGCGCTGAAGGAAGCCGTGGGCACCCAGCTCGCCGCCGCCTTCCAGGTGCGCGACAAGCTGCAGCGCCGCGACGCCATCGCCGTAATCAAGAAGGACGTGATGCAGGCACTCGCCGGTCGCGCCGAAGCCGAAGGCTGGGTTGCCGGCGACATGTCCAAGGAATTCGGCGAGCTCGAATACCAGACCATGCGTGGCGCGGTGCTCGACACCAAGGTGCGCATCGACGGTCGCCAGCTCGATACCGTGCGCCCGATCACCTCGCGCGTCAGCGTGTTGCCGCGCGTGCACGGCTCGTCGCTGTTCACCCGTGGCGAAACCCAGGCGATCGTCGCCGTCACGCTCGGCACCGCGCGCGATGGCCAGGTCATCGACGCGGTCGCCGGCGAGTACAAGGAACATTTCCTGTTCCATTACAACTTCCCTCCGTATTCGGTGGGTGAAGCCGGCCGCATGATGGGCCCGAAGCGTCGCGAAATCGGCCACGGCCGCCTCGCCAAGCGCGGCGTGCTCGCGGTGATGCCGACGATGGAAGCGTTCCCGTACACCATCCGAGTCGTCTCGGAAATCACCGAGTCGAACGGTTCCTCGTCGATGGCTTCGGTCTGCGGTTCGTCGCTGGCATTGATGGACGCCGGCGTGCCGATCAAGGCGCCGGTCGCGGGCATCGCGATGGGCCTGGTGAAGGAAGGCGACAACTACGTCGTGCTGTCCGACATCCTCGGTGACGAAGACCACCTCGGCGACATGGACTTCAAGGTTGCCGGCACCAGCGGCGGCATTTCCGCGCTGCAGATGGACATCAAGATCCAGGGCATCACCGAAGAGATCATGAAGGTCGCGCTGGCACAGGCCAAGCAGGGTCGCC
>JAFEBZ010000014.1 GCA_018242405.1 Pseudomonadota bacterium
CATGAGCCAGGAACGCGACACCGCCCAAGAGCGCGGTACCGTGGCCGAGGTTGCGCGGCCGGAAACGCAGCCACCTTCGCGCTACGCAGTACTGATGCTGAACGACGACTTCACCCCGATGGACTTCGTGGTGGAGGTGCTGACGCGCTTTTTCGCCATGGACCTGGAGAAGGCGACCCAGATCATGCTCCACGTCCATACCCGCGGCCAGGCCGTGTGCGGGGTCTATACCCGCGATGTCGCCGAGTCCAAGGCCACTCAGGTGAACGAATACGCCAGGCTGGAACAGCATCCCTTGTTGTGTCGGGTGGAAAAGGCGTAGGTTCGTCCCCATAACGGTCCCAGACCATCATTTGGGGAAAGCTCCATGTTTTCCAAAGACCTCGAGACCACCATCGGCCAGTGCTACAAGCACGCCCGCGAGCAGCGCCACGAATTCATGACCGTGGAGCACCTGCTGCTCGAGCTGGCCGACAATCCCGCCGCGCGTGAAGTCCTGACCGCCTGCCGCGCCGACATCCCGCGCCTCAAGGCCGACCTGCAACACGCGATCGAGGCCTCGGTGGCCGTGTTGCCGGAAGACGACGGCCGCGACACCCAGCCGACGCTGGGCTTCCAGCGCGTGCTGCAACGTGCCGTCTACCACGTCCAGAGTTCCGGCAAGGCCGAAGTCACCGGTGCCAACGTGCTGGTGGCGATCTTCGGCGAGAAGGATTCGCACGCGGTCTACCTGCTCAACCAGCAGGACGTGACCCGCCTCGACGTGGTCAATTTCATTTCGCACGGCCTGTCCAAGCATGGCGAGGAACAGGCATCGTCCGAATCGTCGCGTTCCGACGGGGAAGGCGAGGGTGAGGAGGGCGGCAGCACCGGTGGTGGTGATCCGTTGGCCGAGTTCGCGACCAATCTCAATGTCTCGGCGAAGGAAGGCCGGATCGATCCGCTGGTCGGTCGCGCCGATGAAATCGAACGCACCATCCAGGTGCTGTGCCGTCGCCGCAAGAACAATCCGCTGTATGTCGGCGAAGCCGGCGTCGGCAAGACCGCGATCGCCGAAGGCCTGGCCAAGCGCATCGTCGAAGGCGACGTGCCGGAAGTGTTGAAGGACGCCACGATCTTCTCGCTCGACCTCGGCAGTCTGGTCGCAGGCACCAAGTATCGCGGCGATTTCGAGAAGCGCCTGAAGGCCGTGCTGGCCGCGCTCAAGAAGCTCCCGAATACGGTGCTGTTCATCGACGAGATCCACACCATCATCGGCGCCGGTTCGGCGTCGGGCGGGACGATGGATGCCAGCAACCTGATCAAGCCGGCGCTGGCGTCGGGCGAACTGCGCTGCATCGGTTCGACCACTTTCCAGGAATATCGCGGCGTCTTCGAGAAGGATCGTGCGCTCGCGCGTCGTTTCCAGAAGATCGACATCGTCGAGCCGACCGTGCACGAGGCGGTGGAAATCCTGAAGGGCCTGAAGCCGAAGTACGAGGCGCACCACGGCGTGAGCTATGCCGATGACGCGATCCAGGCCGCGGTCGATCTCTCGGTGAAGCACATCAACGATCGCCTGTTGCCCGACAAGGCGATCGACGTGATCGACGAAGCCGGCGCCCGCCAGCGCATCGTCGCCGAAACCGCGCGCAAGGCGGTGATCGATGTCGAGGAGATCGAGACGATCGTCGCCAAGATGGCGCGCATTCCGCCCAAGCAGGTCAACACCAACGACAAGGACACCCTGCAGCAGCTCGATCGCAACCTGAAGATGGTGATCTTCGGCCAGGATCCGGCGATCGACACGCTGGCCTCGGCGATCAAGCTCGCGCGCTCCGGCCTCGGCAATCCCGACAAGCCGATCGGCAGCTTCCTGTTCGCCGGCCCGACCGGCGTCGGCAAGACCGAAGTGACCAAGCAGCTGGCGATGCAGCTCGGCATCGAACTGGTGCGCTTCGACATGAGCGAGTACATGGAGCCGCATTCGATCAGTCGCCTGATCGGCGCGCCCCCGGGCTATGTCGGTTTCGACCAGGGCGGTTTGCTCACCGAGAAGATCGTCAAGACGCCGCATTGCGTGCTGTTGCTCGACGAAGTCGAGAAGGCGCATCCCGACATCTTCAACATTCTGTTGCAGGTGATGGATCGCGGCGTGCTGACCGATACCAACGGTCGCGAAGCCAATTTCCACAACGTGATCCTGGTGATGACGACCAATGCCGGTGCCGCCCAGGCCGCGCGTCGCAGCATCGGTTTCACCAAGCAGGATCACAGCACCGACGCGATGGAAGTGATCCGCAAGGGCTTCAGTCCGGAATTCCGCAATCGCCTCGACGCAATCGTGCAGTTCCAGGCGCTCGGCAGCGATCACATCCTGCGCGTGGTCGACAAGTTCCTGATCGAACTGGAAGCCCAGCTGCAGGACAAGCACGTCACCCTGTCGGCGACGCAGAAGGCGCGCGAGTGGCTGGCCCAGAACGGTTTCGATCCGCTGATGGGCGCACGCCCGATGGCGCGCCTGATCCAGGACAAGGTCAAGCGTCCGCTGGCCGACGAACTGCTGTTCGGCAAGCTGGTGGAAGGCGGCCATGTCGGCCTCGACGCCAACGACGACGGCCTGGTGCTGAACGTGGAAGCTGCGAGTCCGGCGGCGCCGAGGGAAGAGACCGCGCCGGTGGTGTGATCCATGAAAAAGGCGACCCAGCGGTCGCCTTTTTTCTTTCGTACGCCGTCGCGATCAGCGATGGCGATACGTGATGCGACCCTTGGTCAGATCGTAGGGCGTCATCTCGACCTTGACGCGATCGCCAGTCAGGATACGGATGTAGTTCTTGCGCATGCGCCCGGAAATGTGCGCGATGATCTCGTGCCCGTTCTCCAATTTGACCCGGAACATGGTGTTCGGCAGGGTTTCGGAGATCGTGCCTTCGAATTCGATGACGTCGTCTTTCGCCATAAGTACTCAGTGCGGGGGCGGCCGGTACGGCGCCCGAAAGAGGAGAATTGTCGCACGCCAACGGCATTGGCGCAAAAAGCGGCCAGCCCCGGCCCAAAGTGGGCTCAGCCGGCCAGCCAGGAGACAGGCAGGCCGGGCAAGTCGGCGCTCCACGAGCCGACAATTCCCGGCTGGTCCACCAGCGCGGCGATCCGTTGCGCGAACACGGCCCGGGGCACCAATTCCGCCCCGAGGGTGCGCAGGTGCGGGCTCTCGACCTGGGCGTCGATCAGCGGCCAGCCGCGTGAAAGCAACAACTGGGCAAGCGCGGCCAGGGCGATCTTGGAGCCGCCGGACTCGCCCGAGAACATCGATTCTCCGTAGAACATCCGGCCGATCGCCACGCCGTAGATGCCGCCGACCAGGCGGCTTCCATCGAACACCTCGACCGAATGGGCGTGACCAAGTCGATGCAGCTCGACATAGGCCTCGATCATGTCTGCGCCGATCCACGTCCCGTGCTGGCCTGGACGTGGCGCGGTCGCGCAGGCGCGCATGACCTCGGCGAACGCGGTGTCGGCGCGCAGGGTCCAAGAGCTGTCGCGCAATCCGCGCCGGAACTTCGACGTCAGCCGTACGCCATCCGTACGGAACACCATGCGCGGGTCCGGCGACCACCACAGGATCGGTTCGCCCGGGTTGAACCACGGGAAGATGCCGTGGCGATAGGCGTTGAGCAGGCGCGTTGGCGAGAGGTCGCCGCCGGCGCAGAGCAGGCCATCGGGTTCGCGCAGGGCGCGTTCGACGGGCGGGAACGCTGCGTTCGGATCGACGGGCAAAACGGGAATCACGGCAGCACGTCGTCAGTGCGAAATGGCGAGTGCCGATGAAGCTGCGCGGCATGGCGACGGACATCGCGACGTTCGGCGGCGCACCAGTCTCCCAGTGCACCGCGGAAGCGCTGGTCGACGATCCAGTGGTGACTGCGCACGAGTGTTGGCAGGAAGCCACGCGCGATCTTGTGTTCGCCCTGTGCACCGGGCTCGAAACGCGTCAGGCCGTGTTGCAGGCAGTAGTCGATGCCCTGGTAGTAGCAGGTTTCGAAATGCAGGCCCGGGAGTTGCGCGTGACTGCCCCAGTAACGACCGTAGAGGGTGTCGCTGCTGCGCAGGCACAGCGCGCCGGCGATGGCGATACCGTCGAGTTCCGCGATGAACAGCACCAACTGCCGAGGCATCGTGCAGGCGATTTCGCGCAGGAACTCCAGCGTCAACGCCGGCGAGTTGCCGTACTCGGAGAAGGTCTGCAGATAGAAGTCATGGATCGCGGAGAGGTCGGCAGCGCTGGCCTCATCGCCATGCACGACACGGAAGATCACGCCGGCGCGTTCCACCTTTGCGCGTTCCTGGCGGATGTTCTTGCGGTGCTTGGCATCCATCGCCGCAAGATAGTCGTCGAAGGTTGTCCAGCCATCGCGATTGTTCCAGTGGTACTGGATGTCTTCGCGCAGCAGCCAGTCTTCGGCGAAGGCGAGATCTTCATCTTCAAGGTGGAAATTGACGTGCGCGGACGACAATTCCTGCGCGTCGCACAGCTTCGTCATCGCGACTGCAAGGGCGTGGCGATGTTCCGGCGTCTGCGCCAGCAACCGCGGCCCGGTGACCGGCGAGTAGGGAACACCGCACAACCATTTCGGGTAGTACTCGAGGCCGTGCTGGCCATAGGCATGCGCCCAGGCGAAATCGAACACGAACTCGCCGTGCGAATTCGCCTTCAGGTACATCGGTGCGGCGGCAACCAGCGTTTCTTCGTCCCACAATGTCAGGTGGTGCGGCACCCAACCCCAGTCGGCGCGCAGGCAGCCGGTGTGTTCCAGCGCCGACAGGAAGGCATGGCGAACGAAGGGGTGGTCCGTGGAATGCAGTGTGTCCCATCGCTCGGCGGGAATGGCGTCGAGCGATTCGTGGATGCGGGCCTGTAGTGCGGGCATCGCTCCGATCAGGCGGCAGGTGCGCGCAAGTCGGCGGTGACGCGACCGTGCGCGGAGATGCTGGCTTCATGGGCGTCTTCGCGCCAGGTTTCGGCCAGTGCGGCGGCGTACCAGTCGCGCATGGCTGGCAGGTCGCGCAGGCGTTGCGCGTAGGCGGTTGCGGTATCGCCCAGCTTCAATCCGTAAGTCTGGATGCGGAATGCGACCGGAGCGAAGAAGGCGTCGACCGCGGTGAATTCCTTGCCGGCCAGGAACGGGCCGCCGAATTTCCACAACCCTTCGTTCCACAGTGCATCGAGGCGGGCGATGTCATCGGCGAGGGCTGGCGAAATCATTGCGAGTTCGACGCGCTGGCCGCAACTCATCGAACAGATGTTGCGCAACTCCGTGAATCCGGAATGCATTTCAGCGGCCGCCGAGCGCGCCCAGGCGCGAGCGACGACATCGCGCGGCCACACTTGCGAATGATGCTCGGCCAGGTATTCGGTGATGGCCAGTGAATCCCAGACGGTGACGTCGCCATCATTGAGGCAGGGCACGCGCCGGGTCGGCGAGAACGAGAACATTTCGCCGAAGGCGTGCATGCGCTCCTCGAACGGAATGCCGAGCACCTTGAGCAATACCCATGGCCGCAGCGACCACGACGAATAGTTCTTGTTGGCGATGTGCAGAACGAGCTGGTTGGTGGGCATGGCGTCCTCGATTCAATGCAACAGGGGGAGTTGGAAGAGTGCGTGGAGCAGGAGGCCGGCGAGCCCGCCGATCACCGTGCCATTGAGGCGAATATATTGCAGGTCGCGGCCGACGCTGCGTTCGATTTCGTCGACCAGGAAGCGCGTGTCCCAAGCATCCACGGTTTGGCGAATGTACGCCGGCGCGATGACGCGCAATTGCGCGGCGATATGTTCTCCGGCGATCCGCAGCTGTTCGTTGGCGGTGGCCTGCCAGACCGGGTCGGTGCGCAGGCGCTGGCCCAGGCGTTCGGCGTAGTGGTGCAACTGCTGCATGCTGGTCGAGTCGTCGCGGGCGAGATCGGCGCGCAGCCATGCCCGCACTTGCCGCCACAGCCCGCGAACGTAGTCCTGCAATTCGGGGCTGTCGATCAGTTTCTGCTTGAACGTGGCGATGCGTTGCTGCAATTCGGGATCATCTTCAAGCGCATCGACCAGGCGCATGGCCTCGGCGCCATAGCGTTGGCGCAGCGGATGATCGGGCGTGTTGAGGACATCCTGCACCTCATCAATGATCGCGTTGGCCAGTCGCGTCGACAACGAGACGGCAAGATCTTCGGTGTAGTCGAGCTTGTCGGCCAGCCAGGTGAGCTTGGGGAACTCCCGGCGTGCCATCACGATCAGTTTTTCGGTGATGAAATCGCGGACGCCGGGTTGGCCCATCCATGCTGCGACCTGCGACAGTCCGGCGTTCAACACCTTCTGGTGATGGCCGCCACGGGTGAGGACATGCATCAGCTGCGATGCGGTGCGCGCTGCGTCCCATTGCTGCAACTGGCGGCTGGCCATTGCCATCAGTTCGCGCTCGAAGACGGGTGAATCGAGCGCATCCAGCGATTGTCGCGCCCACGATTGCAGTTGTTTCGACAACTGTTCCAGGCGTTCCGGCGTCGACAGGAATTCACCGAGCCTGAGCGCTGGATTCCATTCGTCGACCCGTTTCAGGATCTGCTCGGGCGCCAGGAAATTGTCGGCGACGAAACGCGCCAGCGCATCGGCGATGCGCTTCTTGTTGCGCGGGATGATCGCGGTATGCGGGATCGGCAAACCAAAGGGATGGCGGAACAGCGCCACTACCGCGAACCAGTCGGCCAGTGCGCCGACGGTCGCGGCTTCGGCGAAGGCGCCGATCCAGCCCCAGATGCCTTGGCGCCCGAAATGTTGCGCCAGCACCAGCAATGCGATCGCGCCGAGCAGGAAGCCCAGCGCGATGGCTTTCATGCGGGTGAGAGCGCGTGCGCGATCAATCGACATGACTCCAGTATGAGCGTCGGGCGATGCGCGTCACGTCAATCAGCTATTCGATTCCAGCCAGCGCTCGGCGTCGAGCGCCGCCATGCAGCCGAAACCGGCCGAGGTGATCGCCTGGCGATAGTGCTGGTCGGCGACGTCGCCGGCGGCGAACACGCCCGGCACCGTCGTCATCGTCGCGCCACCCTCGAGGCCGGACTTGATCTCGAGATAACCGTTCGACATCGCCAGCTGGCCGTCGAAGATCTGGGTGTTGGGATGATGGCCGATCGCCACGAACATGCCGTGCACGCTGATGTCCTGCGTCTGTCCGGTCTGGGTCGACTTCAGGCGCAGGCCGGTGACGCCCATGTCGTCGCCCAGCAC